>NZ_BAABJJ010000053.1:0-522 GCF_039543245.1 Algibacter agarivorans | reverse complement strand
AATATAAAATTCAGAACAATTAAAGAGCTGGAACTGCCCGAAGACAGGCATCAGCATCTTTTAAAAGATGAGGTCATTGAACTGACAGGCACCAAAACAAAAGGGAAGTATCCAAAAAAACTTCGCAGAGTTGCATTATGGGACGATGAAAACAGTCAAACCATTGAGGTAATCACAAATCAAATGTCTTGGACAGCAAACACCATAACCGAACTCTACAAGGCTAGATGGGAAGTAGAAATATTTTTCAGGGATATAAAACAACAACTCCACATAAAGTCTTTTATCGGAACGAGCCAAAATGCGGTTATGATACAGATTTGGACAGCACTTATAACTATTCTCATCCTAAAAGCACTAAAGGCACAAGCCAAACATGCTTGGTATTTATCAAATTTAGTAGCTTTTATCAGACTTAATCTTTTTGTTAAAGTAGACCTGCACAAATGGCTCGATAATCCATTTGCAAAGGAACAACCTCCGCCAAATAAGTATGTGCAAGGGGTTCTTTTTTGAATTTTA
>NZ_BAABJJ010000052.1:0-628 GCF_039543245.1 Algibacter agarivorans | reverse complement strand
TGCATAAGCTATTGGGCATCACAAAAACACTCCAAAAAAACTATAAATTTGAAATGCCTAAAAGGTTCTACACCACATTGGCAACTATTAGAAAAGTATATACCCAACAATATATGTTGTTTACTACAGGTGAAAAACCAAAAGGCAGAATCGTTTCTTTAAGTAAAAGTTACCTACGCCCTATAGTCAGGGGAAAGGAAATCAAAGCTGTTGAGTTTGGTGCCAAAGTCAATAAGCTTCAAATTGACGGTGTCAACTTTATTCAAAAAATAAGCTTTGACAATTTCAATGAAGGCACACAGTTTAAGAATACCATTTATAAAGCCCAAGGGCTTACAAAAATTAAAGTGGACATAGCAGGTGCCGACGCTATCTATGCCACCAATAAAAATAGGGTGTTTGCAACTTCAAATAAGATACAGACCGATTTTAAGCCTAAAGGCAAGCCCTCAAAACACCACAAAACACAGAAAAAACTAAAGGCAATGATAACCAAAGAGCGCGCTTCAAGATTAGAAGGTAGTTTTGGTAAAGAAAAGGAACATTACCATTTAAAAAAGATAAAGGCAAAAACTAAAACAACAGAAATACTCTGGATTTTTTTTGGAATGCATACAGCTAACGCTCT
>NZ_BAABJJ010000051.1:0-673 GCF_039543245.1 Algibacter agarivorans | reverse complement strand
AGTATGTAGATACGGCAGTAATTGAGTGAAAGAAGATGTCATTACCTGGGGAGGTCTCCAAAGCCACGGGTTGGCATATTGGAGAAGTCAGCAGAAGTCATAGTACTTATGGGAAACGAGCTGTATAAGATACAGAGGACTCACAAATAAGGAAGGACAGAACATTAAATTACGTTGTAATTCGACTAGGAGGCATAGCTAGCCTAGTCTTAGCGGAACAGTAGTAAACAAATTATTTAAAACTATGATTGCCCAAGTATTAGAAGCTACCAATCTTTATAAAGCAGAGCGTCAAGTTATGCGCAATAAAGGTGCAAGCGGAATAGACAGTATGTCTCATCTAAAACTTCCCGAATACATTAGAGAAAACAGGTCAGAACTACTGTTGTCCATTTGTAATAACAGCTATGTACCACAAGCAATTTTAGGAGTAACTATCCCTAAAGGAAAAGGAAAAACCCGACTTTTAGGAATTCCAACAGTAGTAGATAGGTGGCTACAGCAGGCAGTAAGCCAAGTACTAATGACCAAGTTTGAATACGAATTTGAATCGTTTAGTTATGGCTTCCGACCACAAAAGAATATCCAAAAAGCAGTACTACAAGCCCAGCAGTACATCAATGATGGTTATCAGGATATTGTAGATATCGACTTAAAAGGCTTCTTCGATGAA
>NZ_BAABJJ010000050.1:0-787 GCF_039543245.1 Algibacter agarivorans | reverse complement strand
AAAGTTAGCACTAGTGGCTATTATAGTTGGTTAAAGGCTAAGGTTTCAAAACTTTGGTTATATAATCAGAAGCTGTCAGAATTAATTACCAGTATTTTTAAAGATAGTTTTGAAAGTTATGGAGCACCAAGAATCAAAATGGCATTGGAAAAGTTTGGACATTATATTTCTAGACCTAGAGTAGCTAGATTAATGAAAGCGAATGGTTTATTTGCTAGAAGAAAGCGCAAATTTAAGACAACAACTGATAGTAATCACAAGTATCCCATTGCTGCTAATATTTTAAATCAAAATTTTAAAGTATCCCGTAGTAATCAAGTATGGGTGTCAGACATCACTTATATAGAAACCAAACAAGGGTGGATGTATTTAACTGTCATTATTGATTTATTCAATCGAAAAGTAGTTGGTTGGTCTATGAACGATAATTTAACCACACAAGACACTATTATTTCTGCATGGCATATGGCTATTAAATCTAATGAAATTACAGAAAAACTTATTTTCCATTCAGATAGAGGATCTCAATATGCTAGTTATACTTTTACAGATATTATAAAAAGTTATGAAGGCTTAATAATTCAATCTATGAGCAGAAAAGGTAACTGTTGGGACAATGCTGTAGCAGAATCATTCTTTAAAAGCTTAAAAACAGAGTGGGTGTATAAACACAAATACAATTATAGGTCACAAGCTGAATTGTCAGTCTTTAGTTGGATTGAAACTTGGTACAATAAAAGAAGAATACACTCTACTTTAGGGTATAAAACTATTAACGAATTTGAAT
>NZ_BAABJJ010000049.1:0-1231 GCF_039543245.1 Algibacter agarivorans | reverse complement strand
ATACTTTATTATCGATAGCCAATTTATTATTACCAGAAGTACTTGTGAAGTATTTTGACATGACCAAGCATGAGATCAAAGGCGAAGAAATACACTTTTATTTTACAGAATTAAATGAAGTTCCAGAAGAGTTTAAAGGTTTTAAACTCTATTCTAAAGGTTTTTTTCCAGAGGCTACTGTCCAAGATTTTCCTATTCGAGGAAAGAATGTGTTTCTGCATATAACCCGGCGCAGATGGCTTAATGAAGATACAGGAAAGGTAGTGACAAGAGATTGGCAATTAGTAGCAAAAGGAACTAGAATCACTAGTGATTTTGCTGCTTTTTTAAAAGAGCTCTATTAGTAATAATGCCAGTAGTACTGCAATTATAGCCAAGTTTTATGGTGTAAATCCTAGAAGTATGCAAAGGCAGTACAAGGACTATTTAAGCGATTTCAAATCTTGGAATCAAAAATCTCACGCTAGAGATTGGTTGTTGTTTTTAAAAAATATAGGAAGCCATCTTTCTCTAGATGAAACAGCCTTCTCTAATGGCGATTTATACACCATACTAACTAACAAAAAGGCAAAAGGAAAGAAAGGAGCTATAGTAGCTATGGTCAAAGGAACTAAAGCAGAAACTGTTATTAAAATACTACACAAAATCCCTTTAAAGCAAAGGAAGAAAGTAAAAGAGGTAACCTTGGATATGGCAGGTAATATGGGGCTAATCGTTAAAAAATCATTCCCAAACGCTACACTTGTAATAGATAGATTTCATGTGCAAAAACTAGCTCTAGATGCGCTTCAAGAAATTAGGATTAAACACAGATGGGAGGCTATAGATCTAGAAAATGATGCCATCGAAAACGCAAGAAATAAATCCCTGAAACACACGCCAGAACTACTATCCAATGGAGATACACTAAAACAACTATTAGTTCGAAGTCGATACCTGCTTTATAAATCCAGTGAGAAATGGACACTGAATCAAATAGAAAGAGCCAAAGTGCTTTTTGAAAAATACCCAGATTTAGAAAAAGCTTATATACTTTGTCAAAATTTATCTTGGATATTTAACCAAACAAAAGACAAAACCTCTGCTTTGATACGTTTAGCTAAATGGGATGAAAAAGTGAGACAAGCAGGTTTTAAAAGCTTTAACACAATCGCTAGAACCATGGCAATTCATTATATGAACATACTGAATTACTTCGACAATAGAAGTACTAATGCCTCTGCTGAGTCCT
>NZ_BAABJJ010000048.1:2500-6142 GCF_039543245.1 Algibacter agarivorans | reverse complement strand
CATTGCGAGGAGTGAGCGACGTGGCAATCTGTATAAGCTTTGTTCTAAGTCTCAGTTTTGGTATTGTTTTAAAAAAAAGGATGCCGTTTCAATCCCTAACGCGTTCATACCAGCTATGCAAGTATCTCGCAACCAAGTGCGGTTTTATCGAGCCATGTTATTTATAGGCATATAATAGGGTGTGTATTTAAAAAGCAAATCCACAAAAACAATAAAGGCTCAACGCGCTTTTTAAAGTTTCATGACCATTACAATCAAAAACCGGCCGGCCACCTTGGAGGCTTAGTGAGATAAAAAACAACAGATACTTCTTTTCTTGTCCTAGATAAAGATTCTGTGAGTCTCAACGGGCACCCTCTGCGTATCTCTGTGAAAACCCTGCGCATCTCTGCGCAACAATTTTCAGCAACCGGTCCCAGCTTTGCGCCTTAGCGCCTTTGCGCTACAAAACCCGGTCATTATCAGCTTATGGCATAACATCCAAGAAGCACGCAAATCAAATCAAGTTACTCTGGAACGATCCCCCCAATCCGCTATCCTGGTTTCGTCCATAAAAAAGTAGCAATAATAATAAGGACAGGTCTAAAAAGCAAGTAAGCCATCGGAACGGAAAACAAACCTCACCAAAGAGAAAAAAACAACAGTTATAAACACCAGTGAACAAGGCAGTTAAAAAAGAGTTCAAAAAAGAGTGAAAAAAGTCTAGGATATGTAGAAATGAGGAGTATCTTTGCACCCGCTAAGCAAAAGGATACGGATGTATCCAACGGCAAAGCGACGTTCCTAAAAGCATTGAGAAATAAATCAAAAAAAGTTTTAAAAAAGCTTTTTGGGAACAAAAAAGGGTTGTATGTTTGCAGCCGCTAAAAAAGGCACTGCCTTTATAGCGAAGTTCATTCACGATTACGGTAATACTTAAGTAAAAAAGTCGTCAAGAACTTTTTTCAAAAAAAGATTAAAAAAGTATTGTGGGAGTTAAAAAAGGGTTTTATATTTGCACCCGCTTAGCAAGGAAACAAGCTGAGAAAATAAAGAAACAAGTTCATAGACATATTGAATTGACAGCGTAAGAAGTAAATTGGAAACGGTTTACTTCAACAAAGAGAATAGATTATTTTGAGTACTAGAGATTCTGATTAGTTGTTAAGAGCTGTTGCCTTGATTCATCAAGCGCAACACACAAAAATTAACGATGAAGAGTTTGATCCTGGCTCAGGATGAACGCTAGCGGCAGGCCTAACACATGCAAGTCGAGGGGTAACAGGGGGGCTTGCTCCCGCTGACGACCGGCGCACGGGTGCGTAACGCGTATACAATCTACCTTTTGCTGAGGGATAGCCCAGAGAAATTTGGATTAATACCTCATAGTATGCTTGCTTCTCATGGAGCTTGCATTAAAGGTTACGGCAGAAGATGAGTATGCGTCCTATTAGCTAGTTGGTGTGGTAACGGCACACCAAGGCTACGATAGGTAGGGGCCCTGAGAGGGGGATCCCCCACACTGGTACTGAGACACGGACCAGACTCCTACGGGAGGCAGCAGTGAGGAATATTGGACAATGGAGGCAACTCTGATCCAGCCATGCCGCGTGCAGGAAGACTGCCCTATGGGTTGTAAACTGCTTTTATACAGGAAGAAACACCTCTACGTGTAGAGGCTTGACGGTACTGTAAGAATAAGGATCGGCTAACTCCGTGCCAGCAGCCGCGGTAATACGGAGGATCCAAGCGTTATCCGGAATCATTGGGTTTAAAGGGTCCGTAGGTGGATAATTAAGTCAGGGGTGAAAGTCTGCAGCTCAACTGTAGAATTGCCCTTGATACTGGTTATCTTGAGTTATTGTGAAGTAGTTAGAATATGTAGTGTAGCGGTGAAATGCATAGATATTACATAGAATACCAATTGCGAAGGCAGATTACTAACAATCAACTGACACTGATGGACGAAAGCGTGGGTAGCGAACAGGATTAGATACCCTGGTAGTCCACGCCGTAAACGATGGATACTAGCTGTTGGGCCTCGGCTCAGTGGCTAAGCGAAAGTGATAAGTATCCCACCTGGGGAGTACGTTCGCAAGAATGAAACTCAAAGGAATTGACGGGGGCCCGCACAAGCGGTGGAGCATGTGGTTTAATTCGATGATACGCGAGGAACCTTACCAGGGCTTAAATGTAGATTGACAGGTTTAGAGATAGACTTTCCTTCGGGCAATTTACAAGGTGCTGCATGGTTGTCGTCAGCTCGTGCCGTGAGGTGTCAGGTTAAGTCCTATAACGAGCGCAACCCCTGTTGTTAGTTGCCAGCGAGTCATGTCGGGAACTCTAACAAGACTGCCAGTGCAAACTGTGAGGAAGGTGGGGATGACGTCAAATCATCACGGCCCTTACGTCCTGGGCTACACACGTGCTACAATGGTAGGGACAGAGAGCAGCCACTGGGCGACCAGGAGCGAATCTACAAACCCTATCACAGTTCGGATCGGAGTCTGCAACTCGACTCCGTGAAGCTGGAATCGCTAGTAATCGCATATCAGCCATGATGCGGTGAATACGTTCCCGGGCCTTGTACACACCGCCCGTCAAGCCATGGAAGCTGGGAGTGCCTGAAGTCCGTCACCGTAAGGAGCGGCCTAGGGTAAAATCGGTAACTAGGGCTAAGTCGTAACAAGGTAGCCGTACCGGAAGGTGCGGCTGGAACACCTCCTTTCTAGAGAAAGACGACTAAAAAGTATCATACTATTATAAAGGGTAGTTTATTCTCATTGCTGTTAATTTAAGATAAAGATTTAGTAGAGTCTCATAGCTCAGCTGGTTAGAGCGCTACACTGATAATGTAGAGGTCGGCAGTTCGAGTCTGCCTGAGACTACTAACTACTAAATAAAGGAAATTCTAGAAGAAGACTATCCACCAAAAAGTCGGCAACAAGCGACTGCATACTGCAGACTGTGGACTGTCAACTTAAAGAAACGGGGGATTAGCTCAGCTGGCTAGAGCGCCTGCCTTGCACGCAGGAGGTCATCGGTTCGACTCCGATATTCTCCACTATTTAATTGGTTTAGATCAATTAATGAAAGTTCATTGACATATTGAAAAAAGATACATGAAAAAGTACTGTTGGATTTATCCAATAGTATAATAATTGTAAATTAATTGCACTCACAACGAGCGATGTGCAATTAATTAAAACGTTTAGTTTATGGGGTGTAGGAAACAAGGCTTAGTAATTATTTACTGAGAACTGGGACTGAAAACTGTAAACTGAATAGTAACTCATTAAAAAAGCAAAAAGTACAATAAGCTAAATAAGGGCGTATGGGGAATGCCTAGGCTCTCAGAGGCGAAGAAGGACGTGATAAGCTGCGAAAAGCTGCGGGGATCGGCACACACGATTTGATCCGCAGATATCCGAATGGGGCAACCCGGCATATTGAAGATATGTCACCTCGCAAGAGGAGCAAACCCGGAGAACTGAAACATCTAAGTACCCGGAGGAGAAGAAAACAAAAGTGATTCCGATAGTAGCGGCGAGCGAAATTGGATTAGCCCAAACCGGTGTTGTTACGGCAATACCGGGGTTGTAGGACCACAACATTAGAAGCACGATGAATTAGAACCCTTTGGAAAGAGGGGCCATAGACGGT
>NZ_BAABJJ010000047.1:0-719 GCF_039543245.1 Algibacter agarivorans | reverse complement strand
CCCTCTAAGTCCCTTACTGTCTAATATTGTATTAGACGTTCTGGATAAAGAAATGAAAAAACAAGGGTTACGGTATGTGCGTTATGCAGACGATTTTAGTATTTATGCTAAAAGAAAAATCGAGGCAAAACGAATATGGAACAGCATTTATTTGTTTCTTAGAGACAAATTAAAACTACCTATAAACAAAGCCAAGAGTGGCATACGCAGACCTGTAAATTTTGAATTACTAGGGCACGGCTTTGTGCCAATTTATAAGAAAGGCATAAAAGGGCAGTATCAACTAGTTGTAAAACAGGCGAGTTGGGAAAAGCTTAAGCGAAATCTTAAAAGTTTAACCAAGAAAACCAAACCAATGTCTTTATTAGAAAGACTCGAACGACTAAATCAAGTTTGCAGGGGCTGGATGAATAATTACCGATTAACAAACATTTATGCTAAACTTAAAAAGTTGGCTGAATGGTTGCGAAATAGGTTACGATATTGCATTTGGCACGATTGGAAAAAGCTAGAAAGAAAACGTAAAAACCTCATTCAATTAGGCATAGAAGAAGGACAGGCTTATGCTTGGAGTAGAACAAGAATGGGAGGATGGGCAGTAGCCCAAAGCCCTATACTTAAAACTACAATTACCCTTTCTATACTTAAAAGAAAAGGCTATAAGCCAATGATAGATTACATAAATAAGCAGCAAACTTCAATTTGGTGAACCGCCGTAT
>NZ_BAABJJ010000046.1:0-11282 GCF_039543245.1 Algibacter agarivorans | reverse complement strand
AATGCACAATTATTACATCATGTACCTTATTTTCAATATGTTAAGATATTTGTTCCGATTTTGATCGGGACGTTGGATGCTAAAGGGGTAAAATCCGATAGCGAGCAGCTATGACTTAAGGTGGTTATAGCGACGGGGCTCACCTCTTACCATTCCGAACAGAGAAGTTAAGCCCGTTAGCGCCGATGGTACTGCATTTGTGGGAGAGTAGGTCGTCGCCTTTTTTAGAGAGTCTAATTACAATTGTAGTTAGACTCTTTTTTTTGTGATAAACTCTAGTGAAAGACCATTCTATTAGTTAGTTAAGCCTTAAACTTCTGTTAAAGAAAATTTTAATTATTAAAATTTTGTAACTTTGTTTTAGGATGAAACAAGTATTCCATAAAACAATATCAACATTAATGGCTTTTGTCGTGTTATTTTCTACAATGTCATTTACTATAGATATGCATTATTGTGGAGATATTTTAATAGACACTTCCGTTTTCAGTAAGGCAAATTCTTGTGGTATGGACATGCAGAAAACAGATTCTACTTCCGATTGTTCAATTACAAAAAAGGATTGTTGTACTGATGAACAAATTGCTGTTGAAGGTCAAGATGAGTTGAAAATAGCGTTTGAAACATTGACGTTAGATGAACACCTTTTTATTGCTTCATTTTTCTATACTTATATCAATCTTTTTGAAGGGTTAGAAGAAAATATTACTTCGTATAAAGATTATGAAACGCCACTCGTCATAAGGCAAATCTACAAGATTGACGAGACTTATTTAATTTGATTTTAAATAATAGACTGTATTATCCTATGGCTTTGTCATAAGGGTAATGTACTGTATTCGGTGTTGTCCCAACACTTATGTCTAATTGTTTAATAATCATACTAATGCTAAATAAAAGCATAAAATTTCTAATAGAAAATAAACTCGTAGCAGTTCTAATGCTCGTTCTTTTTGTAGGGTGGGGAACTGTAAACGCTCCTTTTAATTGGGGTGCTGTCTCGATAGCTATCGGGATTCCAAGTAATCCTGTGGCTGTTGATGCCATTCCAGATATAGGTGAAAATCAACAAATTGTTTTCACTAAATGGGATGGTCGTTCCCCACAAGATATTGAAGACCAAATCACTTACCCGCTAACCACCTCACTTTTGGGAATTCCGGGAGTAAAAACTATCCGTAGTTCTTCTATGTTTGGTTTTTCAAGCATCTATATCATTTTTGAAGAAGGTATAGAGTTTTATTGGAGTCGTAGCCGTATTCTCGAAAAGTTAAGCTCATTACCAAGTGGCTTACTTCCTGTGGGTGTAAATCCAGCATTAGGTCCAGATGCTACAGGTTTAGGCCAAATCTTTTGGTACACGCTTGAAGGTCGTGATGAAAACGGAAATGTAACTGGTGGTTGGGATTTACAAGAATTACGCAGTATACAAGACTATTATGTAAAATATGCATTGTCGTCTGCAAGTGGCGTATCTGAAGTGGCCTCTATTGGCGGTTATGTTAAGGAATATCAAGTAGATGTTAATCCAGAGTTAATGCGTCAATATAATATTGGATTGCATCATGTTGTGAAGGCTGTAAAAGAAAGTAATAAAGACATTGGTGCGCAAACCGTCGAAATCAATAATGCGGAATATTTAGTCCGTGGTTTAGGTTATGTGATGTCTATTGAAGATATAGAAAATGCAGTAGTTACTTCCGAAGATTATACATCAATCAAAATAAAAGATATAGGTAAAGTCTCATTTGGTCCAGCAACAAGACGTGGATTATTAGATAAAGAAGGTGCCGAAGTTGTTGGTGCTGTTGTTGTTGCAAGATATGGTGCTAATCCGATGGAAGTCATCAATAAGGTTAAAGAAAAAATTAGTGAATTAAGCGCAGGATTACCTTCAAAAATTTTGGCAGATGGACGAACTTCACAGGTTACTATTGTCCCTTTTTATGACAGAACAGAACTCATTCAAGAAACATTAGGAACATTAAACGAAGCCTTAACACTGGAAATATTAATTACTATTTTGGTCATCATAATTATGGTGTTCAATTTACGTGCTTCTATTCTCATATCGGGTTTATTGCCAGTAGCCGTTTTAATGGTTTTCATAGCCATGAAGATCTTAGGAGTTGATGCCAATATCGTAGCACTTTCTGGTATTGCTATTGCTATTGGTACAATGGTGGATGTAGGCGTCATACTTTCGGAAAACATTATTCGACATCTCGATGAAAGTGAAAATGTCATTCCGAAAGAACGAGGTACTAATGACGAGGGATCGCATCATGAGATTTTTCACTCCGTTCAGAATGACAAACATTCAATAAACAAAATTGTTTATAATGCTACAGCCGAAGTGTCTGGTGCCATTGTTACCGCAGTAATGACAACCATTATTAGTTTCATTCCAGTTTTTACCATGATTGGAGCTGAAGGGAAATTATTTAGACCATTAGCATTTACAAAGACCTTTGCATTAACGGCTTCAATTATTGTGGCGTTGTTTTTAATTCCGCCATTCGCTGCTTTTTTATTCAGAAAGAAAAGCATAAAAACCAATTTTAAATATGTTTTAAATGGTGTTTTAATCTTATTAGGTTTAGGAAGCATTGTATTTGGATATTGGATAGGTATAGTAGTTGTTGCTTTTGGAGTTACAGGACTTTTAAAACTTCAAGAAAAAATAAATAAAAAGAAAGCAAACGTTGTCAATATTATCATTTCTGTATTAACAATTGTCATTTTATTAGCTGAATATTGGAGGCCTCTGGGAGTTGATAATAGCATCTTTTTGAATTTAATTTTTGTAAGTATTATTTGTTTTGGATTATTAGGTGTTTTTTCATTATTTATAAAATATTACACACGTATTTTAAGATGGTGTTTAGATAATAAGTTGATTTTCTTGTCTATTCCTACAGGTATTGTCATTGCTGGGTTTTTTATTATGAAGCATACTGGTAAAGAATTTATGCCCTCATTAAATGAAGGCTCATTTTTATTGATGCCAACTTCAATGCCACATGCTGGTGTTGAAGAAAACAAACGTGTCTTACAGCAATTAGATATGGCAGTAGCCAGTATTCCAGAAATTAAAACAGTAGTTGGTAAAGCGGGTAGAACAGAATCGGCCCTTGACCCAGCACCGCTATCTATGTATGAGAATATCATTCAATACAAATCTGAATATATGTTGAATGAAAATGGTAAACGACAACGCTATAAAGTTAATGACAATGATTTATTTGAATTGAAAGATGGTCGTTTTATTGCAAACCCTAATACTACCGAAAATGTCACCTTGAGCGCAGTCGAAAGGTCTCAATTAATTCCAGACGATGATGGTAAGTTCTACCGTAATTGGCGACCAAAAATTAAGTCCCCAGATGATATTTGGAATGAAATTGTAAAGGTTACCAAATTACCCGGTGTTACCTCAGCTCCAAAATTGCAGCCCATAGAAACTAGGTTGGTTATGTTGCAAACCGGTATGAGGGCACCCATGGGAATAAAGGTAAAAGGTCAAGACTTAAAACAAATTGAAGTGTTTGGTGTTCAATTAGAAAACATGCTTAAACAAGTAGAAGGTGTTAAACAAGAAGCTGTTTTTGCAGACCGTATTGTTGGCAAGCCGTATTTGCTAATTGATATTGATAGAGAGAAAATTGCACGTTATGGCATTTCCATACAGGATGTACAAGAGGTGCTGAAAGTTGCAATTGGAGGTATGGTTCTAACCCAAACCGTTGAAGGTCGAGAGCGTTATGGTGTGCGAGTACGATACCCAAGAGAATTAAGAGCAAACCCAACGGATTTAAAACAAATTTACATACCTGTATCAAAAGACAGTTCCGTTCCGTTAAGTGAATTGGCAACTATTCGCTATGAACAAGGTCCACAAGTCATAAAAAGTGAGGATACCTTTTTAGTAGGCTATGTCTTGTTTGATAAATTAGATGGTTTTGCAGAAGTAAACGTTGTTGAAAATGCACAAGCATTGATTCAACAAAAAATTGACTCTGGGGAATTGATTGTACCAAAAGGTATCAGCTACAAATTCACCGGAACGTATGAAAATCAATTACGTGCAGAGGAAACTTTATCCGTGGTAGTACCATTAGCGTTAGCCATCATTTTTTTGATTTTGTATTTCCAATTTCGTTCTGTAGCAACTTCCTTAATGGTGTTTACAGGTATTGCAGTAGCATTTGCAGGCGGGTTTTTAATGATATGGTTATATGGTCAAGATTGGTTTTTAAACTTTAATGTCGCAGGGGAAAATATGCGAGATTTATTTCAAATGCACCCCATAAATTTAAGTGTCGCAGTTTGGGTTGGGTTTATTGCACTATTTGGAATTGCCACCGATGACGGTGTGGTTATGGCAACCTATTTAAAACAAACTTTCGATAGAAATACACCAGAAAACAAGAAAGAAATAAGAGCATCGGTAGTGGAGGCAGGAGATAAGCGAATTAGACCTTGTTTGATGACTACCGCAACAACCATTTTAGCATTATTGCCTGTGCTAACGTCAACTGGACGTGGAAGCGACATTATGATTCCCATGGCAATACCAAGTTTTGGTGGTATGGTTATCGCCTTAATCACATTATTTGTTGTTCCAGTATTATATAGCTGGAAACAAGAATTTGTTTTGAATAGATTAGAGAAAAAAGAGAATAGAATATAGACTTAAAAAAAAATAACAATGAAAAACTATAATAAGCAAATCGTACTGAAATCAGTCTTTCTTCTTTCTACTATTTTCTTTGTTCTTAAAGGAAACGCACAACAATTGGAAATACTTATTGAAGAAGCATTAAAAAATAGTCCAGAAATACAAAAATTTGAATTGCAATATAGCATTGTTTCTGAAAAAGTGAACGAAGTAAACACGATTCCAAACACAGAATTTGGTGTTGGTTATTTTGTAAGTGAACCTGAAACACGAATAGGAGCGCAACGCTTTAGAGTGTCTGTAAAACAAATGCTGCCTTGGTTTGGTAATATAACCGCAAGAGAGAACTATATAAGTTCTTTAGCCGATGCTAAACATGAAGACATTGTAATAACAAAGCGCAAACTAATGACAAAGGTATCTCAGTCCTATTACGTTTTATATGCTATTAAAGCAAAACAAGAAGTGTTGAATGAAAATGTAAATCTGCTCAAAACCTATGAGACTTTAGCGTTGACATCGGTTGAAATAGGTAAAGCATCAGCGGTAGATGTATTGCGTTTACAAATGCGTCAAAACGAATTAGAGCAATTATTAGATGTTTTGAGCCAGCAATTTTTAGCGGAACAAACTAATTTTAATAAGCTCTTAAATCGGGACAAAGGTATTGAGGTTACGCTTGTAAATGAGTTGATGATGCCTTCGGAAGATTTTGAAATCAACTCTGAAAATTTAGCATTACATCCTGAATTAATGAAATATGATAAACTGTATCAATCCGTAGAACAATCTGAATTTCTAAACCAAAAAGAAAGCAGTCCAATGATTGGTTTTGGGTTGGATTATATCCATGTTGAAAAACGACCAAACATGGATTTTAGTGACAACGGAAAGGATATCATAATGCCCATGGTATCATTGTCTATTCCCATTTTCAATAACAAATATAAATCACAAACCAGACAGAACAGGTTGCAACAGCAAGAAATTGAAGCACAAAAGCAAGAGCGACTAAATGTTCTAGAAACCATTTTAGATAAAGCAATTAACGATAGAATTTCTGCAAGAATTAATAACGCTACCCAAACCAAAAACCTAAAGCAAGCCAAAGATGCAGAAGACATTTTAATAAAGAGCTACGAAACAGGGACCATTGATTTTAACGATGTATTGGATATTCAAGAACTACAATTAAAGTTTCAGATGAACCAAATCGAATCGGTAAAAAACTACTATGTAAAAACTACAATTATTAATTATTTAGCACAGCAATAATGCAACACACATATCACATACACGGAATGACATGCAATGGTTGTCGCAGTCATGTAGAAGAAACACTTTCAAAAGTTGAAGGCGTTACAAAAGCTACAGTTGATTTAGAAAAGGCAGAAGCAATAATCGACATGGGGTCATACCTTCCTATTGAAAAATTTCAAGAAGCCTTAAAAAATGATGGTGGTAGGTACAGTATCGAAAAGTCCCACCTAGCATCTCCAAAGAATACCCACCCAGCCTCCCCTAAGGGGAGGAGCCACGACTCTAAAAAACATACTAATGAGAAAAGCCTCCTTCGCGGGTTGGGGACTTTCTACTGTCCTATGCATTGCGAAGGAGACAAAACCTATGATGAATCTGGCGATTGCCCAGTCTGTGGAATGGATTTGGTACAGGAGCAAGGCCCCCTTCGAGGGTCGGGGGGCTTTACATGCCCAATGCATCCAGAAATCATTAAAGATGAACCAGGAGCGTGTCCTATTTGCGGAATGGATTTAGTACCATTGGAAGCAGATGTTTCAGAAGAAGATAAAACCTATAAAGCCTTATTAAAAAAGTTTTGGATTGCAGTCGCCTTTTCTTTGCCAATATTTTTAATCGCCATGTCTGAAATGTTAGATAATAATCCCTTGTATTCTGTTGTAGAACAAAAGGAATGGAACTGGATTCAATTTGCGTTGTCAATTCCTGTCGTGTTTTATGCGACTTGGATGTTCTTTAAACGTGCTTGGACATCTATTAAAACAATGAACCTTAATATGTTTACTTTAATAGGTGTTGGTTCAGGTATAGCATGGTTATTCAGTGTATTTGCCATGTTATTTCCAGAAGTATTTCCATCAGATTTTAAAACTGCTGATGGTAATGTATTTGTGTATTTTGAAGCTTCAACTGTTATTCTCACATTAGTATTATTAGGACAGTTATTAGAAGCCAGAGCACATAGCCAAACTAGTGGAGCCATAAAGGAATTACTAAAATTAGTGCCTTCAACAGCAACATTAGTAGTTCATGGAAAGGATGAAATGATAGCTATCGATAAAATTCAACGGGGTAATTTACTTCGAGTTAAGCCCGGAGAGAAAATACCTGTGGACGGCAGTATTGTTGAAGGTCAAAGTGCTATAGATGAATCCATGATTACTGGAGAGCCTATTCCTGTAGATAAGCAAGAAGGTGATACAGTGAGTTCAGGGACTATTAATGGTACAAAATCATTCATCATGAAAGCCGAGAAAGTAGGTTCAGAAACCTTGCTATCTCAAATCATTCATATGGTTAATACTGCAAGTCGTTCCAAAGCACCTATTCAAAAGTTAGCAGATAGAATTTCTAAATATTTTGTGCCTATAGTATTAATCGTTTCTGTAATAACATTCACGGTTTGGGCAATTTATGGACCTGAACCTGCTTATGTATTCGCTTTTGTAAATGCAATTGCTGTTCTAATTATTGCGTGCCCCTGTGCATTAGGCTTAGCTACACCAATGTCTGTAATGGTAGGTGTTGGTAGAGGCGCACAATCTGGTGTATTGATAAAAAATGCAGAGGCATTAGAAAAAATGGATAAAGTGGATACCCTTATTGTCGATAAAACAGGAACGATTACAGAAGGAAAACCATCGGTTGAAAAAATAATTTCCTTAAATGATACTATTGATGAAGATCGTTTAGTGCATTATATAACATCATTAAATCAATATAGTGAACATCCTTTGGCAGAAGCTATTGTGAAATATGGTAAAGCCAAAATAAGAGCAGCTTCAAAAGTTGATGATTTTGAAGCTATTGCGGGTAAAGGGATTGTTGGAACAGTAAACGACTTTAAAATAGCTTTAGGTAATAACAAGTTATTGCAACAGTTCTCTATAGAAATTCCAAAAGCCTTAATTGAAAAAGTTGTCGCAGAACAAGAGCAAGGTAAAACCGTATCGTATATAGCTGTGAATAATCAAGCTGTGGGCTATGTTACTATTTTCGATGCCATTAAAAAAACAAGTCAAAATGCTATTAAAGAGCTTGAAAACAAGGGTGTTGAAGTAATTATGTTAACAGGTGATAATAAGAATACGGCCAAAGCGGTTGCAGCACAACTAAACCTGAAGCATTATAAAGCTGAATGTCTTCCTGAGGATAAATTAAAGGAAATTGAAACACTTCAAGAACAAGGTAAGATTGTGGCTATGGCAGGTGACGGCATTAATGATGCTCCTGCTTTAGCACAATCCGATGTTGGTATAGCCATGGGGACAGGCACAGATGTAGCTATTGAAAGTGCTTCAATAACATTAGTTAAAGGCGATTTACAAGGTATTTTAAAAGCTAAAAAGTTAAGTCATGGTGTTGTTAAAAATATTAAGCAAAATCTCTTTTTTGCATTTGTATATAATGTATTGGGAGTGCCAATTGCTGCAGGAGTTTTATATCCAATATTCGGGTTATTGCTCTCACCAATGATAGCCGCTCTAGCAATGAGTTTTAGTTCAGTTTCAGTCATAACCAATGCGCTGAGATTGCGAAAAGTTAAAATATAGATAGTATGTATAAATCACTATTTAAAATAGCAAAAATGGACTGTCCATCAGAAGAAAGCCTAATAAGGATGAAGTTAGATGATATTAAAGGGATAAAAAAACTTGATTTTGATTTAGAAAATAGACAATTGACTGTCTTTCATACGAATGATGTTATTCCAATTGAAAAAGCGATTCAAAAATTGAAGTTAAATGAAAAGAAGATTTCTACAGAACAAGTTGACATAGTTATAAATGAATCTAAAACCAATCAGTCAAGATTGTTATGGTCTGTACTCTTCATTAATTTCATTTTCTTTATCATTGAAATGAGTACAGGTATTATATCAAATTCAATGGGTCTTGTAGCTGATAGTTTAGACATGCTAGCCGATTCATTTGTTTATGGATTAAGCCTTTTAGCTGTTGGAGGCACAGTTTTAAAAAAGAAAAGAATAGCAAAATATGCAGGTTATTTTCAATTAATGCTTGCAACTATAGGCGTTATTGAGGTCATACGACGGTTTTTAGGGTTTGAAGCTTTGCCTGTTTTCTCCACAATGATAATCGTTTCAAGTTTTGCTCTAATAGCTAATGGTATTTGTCTTTACTTATTACAGAAATCTAAAAGCACAGAAGTCCATATGCGTGCAAGCGTGATTTTCACATCTAATGATGTTATCATAAATCTTGGTGTAATAATCGCAGGTATTTTGGTTAACTGCTCAAACTCTGGACTTCCAGATTTAATAATAGGAATAATAGTCTTTGCATTAGTAATTCAAGGTGCTTTAAGAATTTTAAAATTGAGTAATTAAAATATAGTAAAATGAAAAAATATATAATTTACATAGGAATATTAGCGGTAGGCCTACTTTTAGGCTGGATACTTTTTGGAGGTTCATCTAATAATGAAATAGAGCACAGCCATAATACGGTAGCTGAAACCAGCCAAATGTGGACCTGTTCTATGCATCCGCAAATTATGCAGCCCGAAGCTGGTGATTGTCCAATTTGTGGTATGGATTTAATTCCAGTTGCAAGTGGCTCAGACGGGTTGTTGGCAAATCAATTTAAACTTAATGAAAACGCTATGGCATTAGCCAATATCCAAACGTCTGTTGTTGGTGAAAATATAGAGGGAAACACTATAACTAAGCTTTCAGGAAAAGTGGCTAAAAATGAAGAAGCAAATACGGTTCAAGTAAGTTACTTTTCTGGACGGATAGAAAAGTTAAACGTAAGTTTCACGGGAGAGGAAATTCGAAAAGGACAATTACTAGCAAGCATATATTCGCCAGAACTGTATGCTGCACAACAAGAATTGTTAACGGCATCTTCTTTAGAAGCATCTCAGCCTTCCTTATATAAAGCGGTTCGTAATAAACTAAAGTTATGGAAGCTATCAGACAAACAAATCAATGACATTGAAGACACTGGAAAAATAAAAGAAAACTTTCCTGTAAATGCAACTGTTTCAGGAACTGTAACCGAAAAACTAGTAGCGGAAGGGGATTATATCAAACAAGGTCAGCCTTTATTAAAAATAGCAAATCTTAATACAGTTTGGGCAAATTTTGATGTATATGAAAATCAAATCGATTTATTCAAAAAAGGGCAAGAAGTGAAAATTTCAACCACTGCCTACCCAAATAAAGTGTTTAGGGGAAAAGTGGATTTTATAGACCCCATAATGAATACCAAAACTCGTACGGCAAAGTTAAGGGTGGTGCTAAATAATAAGGAGGATATGTTTAAACCAGGGATGTTTGTGCAAGGAGAAGTTGTAACAACATTTTTAGAGAATGATAAAGCTATAACAGTGCCATCTTCGGCCGTTTTATGGACTGGCGAACGCTCTGTAGTATATTTAAAGATAGATCCAAAACAAGCCGTTTTTGAAATGCAAGAGGTGCTTTTAGGAAATCAAATTGGAAGCAATTATGAAGTATTGGAAGGGTTAGGTATAGGCGATGAGATTGTTGCTAGCGGAACTTTTACAGTGGATGCATCAGCCCAATTACAAGGTAAAAAATCAATGATGAATAAAGATGGCGGCAAGGTAATGACTGGGCATGAGGGGCATATTGGAATGGATAATACACCAACCCGTGTTAACGAAGGTCAGACCAGAATAGATGAACGATTAGAAGTGTCTGAAGGTTTTCAAAATCAACTTAAAAAAGTATTTAATAACTACATCAGTTTAAAAAATGCTTTGGTTAAAGAGGATTCAAAAAAAGTATCGCAAGATGCTAAAGGGTTACTAAACAAATTGAGTCAGGTGGATATGAAATTGTTAACTGATAACAAAGCACATAACCATTGGATGTCCTTGGGAAATGAGATAAAAGAGTCTGCGAGTTCAATTTCAACTACAACAAGTATTAAAGAGCAGAGGAGTCATTTTAAACATTTGTCATCCCATTTAGCTAAGGCTATTCGATTATTCGGCATTGGACAAAATGTCTATTTTCAATTTTGCCCTATGGCAGGTAATAACAAGGGGGCATATTGGTTGAGCAAAGATGAAAAAGTAATTAACCCATATTTTGGTGAAGCCATGATTAGTTGTGGTGAAGTGAAACAAGTCATAGAATAGTAATCTAAATTTTTCTTTGAAAGATTGTCCACTTGAGGATTATCGAAATGAAAATATAGTTTCATTGAAGATACCGAGCCGAGAAAATATTAATGTAATTTAGAACCATTAATAGCAAGGTCGTTTTGTGTTTAATGGGCTCAACACAAAAAGTTGTGGAGTATTTAAAATTGGTTGAACTTTGAGCCAAAAATTTTTATGTCCTCAG
>NZ_BAABJJ010000045.1:0-59212 GCF_039543245.1 Algibacter agarivorans | reverse complement strand
TCTGAGGACATAAAAATTTTTGGCTCAAAGTTCAACCAATTTTAAATACTCCACAACTTTTTGTGTTGAGCCATAAAAGCATCCATTCGCATTAAAAAACCTTTAATTGAATGCAAAACGACTAATTTCCGACCCAATCCAAAAAGTATAAATGAGTTCTAAAAAATATAAAAATGAATTTTGGCAAGAAATTTATTTTTTTTAATACAGCTTATAAAAAAACAAACCCTCGGTAATCAGCCAAGGGTTCTTTCATCAATCAAAAAACGAACAGTTATGTTGTAACTGTTTGTTACTGTAATTTAGTCGTAATTTTAAAAAATTACTATCCTAAATAAGTTTTTAATATTTTACTTCTAGACGTATGTTTTAATCTACGAATAGCTTTTTCTTTAATCTGTCTTACACGCTCACGAGTTAAATCAAACGTTTCTCCAATTTCCTCTAAAGTCATTGGGTGTTGGTTTCCTAAACCAAAGTATAAGCGAATAACATCCGCTTCACGAGGTGTTAAAGTTTCTAATGCACGCTCAATTTCAGTGCGCAAAGATTCGTGTAATAACTCTCTGTCAGGGTTTGGTGACTCTCCAGAGTTTAATACATCATATAAGTTGGAATCTTCACCTTCAACTAAAGGTGCATCCATACTTACGTGACGACCAGAGTTTTTCATAGACTCCTTAACATCATTAATAGTCATGTCCAATTCTTTTGCTATTTCTTCGGCAGAAGGTGGGCGCTCATGACTTTGCTCAAGAAAAGCAAATGTTTTATTAATCTTGTTAATTGAGCCAATTTTATTTAATGGTAGACGTACAATACGAGATTGTTCAGCCAAAGCTTGAAGAATCGATTGACGAATCCACCAAACAGCGTAAGATATAAATTTAAAACCACGTGTTTCATCAAAACGTTGTGCCGCTTTAATCAAACCTAAGTTACCTTCATTAATTAAATCCGGTAATGTTAATCCTTGGTTTTGGTATTGCTTAGCTACCGATACTACGAAACGTAAATTAGCCTTTGTCAACTTCTCTAAAGCTATTTGATCCCCAGCTTTAATACGTTGTGCCAATTCTACTTCTTCGTCTGCGGTAATTAAGTCAACTTTTCCAATTTCTTGCAGATATTTATCTAACGAAGCGGTTTCTCTGTTGGTAACCTGCTTCGTAATTTTAAGTTGTCTCATCTAATGTTTTCCTGTATTTAATTATGTGAATAATAGGCCGTTCAATGGTTATACGTACAAATGTTACATTTTGTTACAAAAAAGGCTGAAATATTTTAACTGCTTTGATTTTTTTGACATTAGAAGTGTTTGTAAAGTCACAATATTAATGCTTAAGAGTTTAGGTTAAAGCAAATTTTCAACAAGGTTTTATATGAGAGTAGATGTGCGGGTTTAAAAGATTTACATATAAAATTGGTTGCGTGTTTACTAGTTAAATATGCATGTTTTGAAGTCTAAAGATAAATTTTTAGGACACTGTTTAGGCGCTCTGCATAGCTATTTTTTAGCAATGATTTTCTCTGGTAATGCTGATTCCGGTATTGGTTCTCTTTAGTATTTGTGCTTATTGATTGCTAAATCAAAAAAAAACGTGATTTATAATGACCAACTAATTAATAGCAAAAGTAGCGCTCAACTTAAATGTAGGAATGGTGACTTGAAACTTTTTGGTAGTGGTGAAGTTTACCATACTATAATGCCCTTGCATAGCGCCAAAAGGCGAGGTAAGTAAACAGCCCGATGTATAGGTGTGAGATTCACCTGGTTTAAGCACGGGTTTTTTGCCAATAACGCCTTCGCCAGAAACGGTTTCAATGTTATTTAGTGCGTCTAGGATTTCCCAGTGACGTGCATTAAGTTGTACAGAATCTTTGCTTTGGTTTTCGATAGTTACGGTATATCCAAAGGCGTACTGTATTTTATAATTTTTATAAAATGAGCCTTCGAAAGTAGTGTCTACCGAAATTTTTATGCCTCTTGTTACTTGTTGAACCATGTTAACTATTGATATACAAAGTGTTTGCTTGCGCTAAAATAATAAATATTAAGTGGTTAACACAAATATTAACGTGATTGATATAAAAATTAGATGAAATGCATTTTTAACCCTTAATATTTGTTAAATATCCATTACAGCTTGGAGTTTTAATGTCTTTTTTGATGTTTAATTTGAAATATTTACTGAGCTACCTTCGCCAACACCTATAATTTTGTCGAATCGAGCGCCTAAATCTCTGTAATAAACTAGAACTTTATAGTTGTTTTCGGTCTGGTAGAAATTCCCACCAATAAAACCTTCATCAATACTTCCATCTTTATTCACTACAATAAATTTGTAATTATAAAACCCTTGTTTGAGCAGCATGGTATTTTGGAAAATATCGTATTCGGTGTTGTATTTCATTTCTGTGCTATCATCAATAGCATAATTATTAAAGTTTCCGTATACATGAATGGTCTTGTCCTTTAAGGCTTCACTTGCTTTTAAAGAAAAATGCATCCACACATAATCTGCTTCAATACTTGGGTTTTCGGCATCAATATTTAGAATAACATAATTACCGTTTATATCAGGGTTATACGTGTATGGCCTGTTGGCTCTTTCGATATTAGTATACAAATAATTGTGATACAAATCTTTTAAATCTATGGAGCGTATACCTGTGTTTGCCGCACGAACATCTTTGTTTTCAAAGTAAAAATATTCATTTCCGCCCCAAAAACTGGTTTCTTTATCATATTTGTAAATCAGTTGATTGCCTATAGTATATTGTGGTTTTAGGTTTGAAATAGCGGTGTTTAAATTGTTATTCTGAACTATAATTACTTTTACCGTTTGTAAAGGATTATTAAACTGCATACCGTTTGATGAGATAACAATATCTACACGTTGTTTTTCTTCTATAAATTGAACATCGCGGGAGCGCTTTATATTTACGCCAACATTCGTTTTATCTTCATAAATCATAAATTTTCTAGAGAAAACAAGGTCACCATCATTATTGTAAACTGAAAGCATATAATTTCCAGAAACCCGTAATCCTTTTGTAAATTGATTTGGAATAGTGAGTTTATAATGCGAATAAATCTGATAGGTATTAAATGAGTTTTCGTAATTACGGATGCGTTGATTATCAAAACCATTCATATATTCCGATTTTATTAAGACCGAAGGTGTCCAATCAAAATTAAAATGTTCAATTTTATAGTAGTAGTCTTCTTCGTCCCCATTTAAAGCATCAAATTCTAAAACAACATACTCCCCAAGCCTTAAAATGGGCAATTGCATTTCTGGAGTATCTCCTCTAAAATTAATTGTTTTTATATAATCTGGTGGATTAACTTCATCTATTTGAGAAAAAATTACAGCGGGAAATAAAAGGAATACGAATAGTAGAAAAGGCTTAAATGTCATTAAAAAAAAGGTTTCTTTGTAAATATAAACAAATATAATGCCTAAAACCGAACTTCTTTCAACAGGAATAAATTTCTATTAAATTTATTATGAAAACTGTTTATTTAATTCGTATTTTTGCCCCGATTTTTAGACAACTAATTTCAATAAAATAAATATGTCAAACGACATTCGTATTAAAAAAGGTCTGGACATTAAACTTATTGGTGAAGCTGAAAAAATTGTTGAACAAGCGATTATCAGTAACTACTGCACCATAAGACCAGAAGATTTTCACGGCGTTATTCCAAAACTTGTTGCAAAAGAGGGTACTTCAGTTACAGCTGGAAGCACTTTGTTTTATGACAAATCTCACGAAGCAATTAAATTTGCATCACCAGTTTCTGGTAAAGTAGTGGAGGTGGTTAGAGGACCAAAAAGACGCATTGATGCTATTATAATTGAAGCTGACAAAGCACAATCTTTTCAAGATTTTGGAAAGCTTAATGTTGAAACTGCTAAGGCAGAAGACATAAAAGCACATTTACTAGCCTCAGGATGCTGGCCATTTGTAAAGCAACGTCCGTATGATGTGATTGCAAGTCCAGAAAAATCGCCAAAAGCGATATTCATTTCAGGTTATGCCAGCGCACCGTTAGCAGCCGATTTAGATTTTACATTACAAGGTAAAGAGGCAGAATTACAAGCTGCTATAACCGCTTTAGGTAAACTAACCGAAGGTAGTGTACATATATCTGTTGGTAGTACTGGTTCGCCGCTTGCTAGTTTATCTGGTGTTACAACCCATAAAGTTTCAGGGCCACATCCATCAGGAAATGTGGGCACGCTAATTAATAAAGTGGATCCGATAAACAAAGGCGAAGTGGTTTGGACAGTAAGCGCTCAAGACCTTGTTATTATTGGAGAATTGCTACTAACAGGGAAATTCAATACAGAACGTATTGTGGCTTTAGTAGGCTCTTCAGTTGAAAAGCCAAGATATTTTAAAACGAGTATTGGTAGCGAAATTTCTACCTTAATTTACGACAAAGGTGTTTCTGAAAAAGGAAACGACCGTATTATATCCGGAAACGTTTTAAGCGGAAAACATATAAAACCTGATGGTAGCTTAGATTATTACAGTAATGTAGTAACTGTTATTCCTGAAGGTGATGATTATGATTTATTCGGATGGACTAAACCAGTATTTGATAAGGTGTCTACCTCAAGAGCCTTAACGTTTTCATGGTTAAATCCTAAGAAAAAGTACGATTTAAACACCAACACGAACGGTGAGCATCGTGCTTTTGTAACTACAGGAACTTATGAAGAAGTTTTTCCTTTAGATATCTTTCCGATGCAAATATTAAAAGCTTGTATGTACCAAGATTTAGATGAAATGGAAGCTTTAGGCATGTATGAAGTAGCTCCTGAAGATTTTGCATTAACAGAATTTGTTTGTGTGTCTAAACAACCACATCAAAAAATTATACGAGCAGGGTTAGATTTAATGCTAAAAGAGATAGGATAATGAATTTAAAAACGAGATTACATATCTTAAAGAGAAAGTATAGGAATAAAAAAATGGCGCCAGTTTTTAATGCGCTTCATACGTTTTTATACTTGCCAGACGAGACCACTCATAATGGAACTCACATAAAGGCAGCCGACGATTTAAAACGTACAATGAATACTGTAATTATGGCTATGGTGCCATGTTTATTGTTTGGTATGTTTAACGCTGGTTACCAACATCATTTAGCTTTAGGTGAAATTCAAGCCGTTACAGGGAGTTTCTTTAGTGCTGAATTTTGGATATTAGATAACTTCATGGTTGGTTTTTGGAAAATCTTACCACTTGTTATTGTATCCTATGGTGTTGGTTTGGGAATTGAATTCATATTCGCCATTATTAAAAAACACGAAGTTGAAGAAGGCTATTTAGTAACAGGTATGTTAGTGCCGCTTATTGTACCCATTGATATTCCTTTATGGATGCTTGCAGTTGCAGTAATCTTTGGAGTTGTTATTGGTAAAGAAGTTTTTGGAGGTACTGGAATGAATATTCTAAACCCGGCATTAACTATTAGAGCCTTTTTATTCTTCGCCTATCCAACTTGGATGTCTGGTGATAAAGTATGGGTTCATGGAGCGGTTGAAAGAGACCAAGCTATTGCTACAGGACAAAATTCAGATGCCATTTCTGGCGAAACTATATTAGGGACTTTAGCTCAAGGTAGAGAGGTTGCCCATTCTGTTTCAGATATGTTTTTAGGATTTATTCCAGGCTCCGTTGGTGAGACTTCTACATTATTAATAGTAATAGGGGGGGTATTCTTAATCTTCTCAAAGATTGGAAGCTGGAGAATTATGTTGTCTTCTGCTTTTGGAGCTATAGTCATGGGGTTAATTTTTAACCAAGTTGTAGATGCAGGTTGGATTACAGAAAGCAGTAAGTTCTATGGCTTAATGAGTACAACATGGTGGCATCATCTATTAATTGGTGGTTTTGCTTTTGGTACCGTATTTATGGCAACAGATCCTGTTACGGCGTCTCAAACCAATAAAGGAAAATGGATTTATGGTTTCTTAATAGGATTTATTTCTATTTTAATTCGGGTGTTCAACCCAGCATATCCAGAAGGTGTGATGTTAGCCATTCTATTAATGAATGTGTTTGCTCCAACCATCGATCATTACGTTGTACAAGGTAATGTGAAGCAAAGAATGAAACGTTTAAAAGCAAAAACAGCTTAATCATGAGTAACAGAACGGATTCAAATATATATACTATACTTTTTGCCATAGCCATGGTAATTGTAGTTGGTGGATTATTAGCGTTTACAGCATCAGCTTTAAGACCTAAAATTGATAATAACGAACGACTGGAAAAGCAACAAAATATTTTGTATGCTATGGGGGTTAATGCAAATGATGAGAGCAGTGCCATTTTTGTTTCGACAGATGAAGCTCCAGAATTGTTTGCAAAATACATTACCAAACAATTAGTTATTCAAGGTGATGACATATCTGAAAATACTGAAGCTTACTTAATAGATGTTAAGAAAGAACAGACTAGTGCAAAAGCTGGAAATGAAAGGAAATTACCATTATTTATTGGAAACAAGGATGGTAAAACATTTTATATAGCCCCTATTAGAGGCAAAGGACTATGGGATGCCATTTGGGCGTATGTTGCTATGGATGAAAATATGGTTGTTCAAGGTGCTTATTTCGATCACAAAGGAGAAACAGCAGGTCTAGGAGCCAACATAAAACAACGCTATTTTATGGACGATTTTATTGGTGAAAACTTAATGAACAATGGTAGTTTTAAAGGAATTGCTGTTGCCAAAGGAAACAACGATCCGAAGAATACAGATAAAAATGATAACGAAGTAGATGCCATTGCAGGAGCCACGATTACCGGTGACGGAGTTTCAGCAATGCTTAAGTCTGAATTAAGACAATATGTATCTTATTTCGAAAACTTAAAAAACAATTAATTTATGGGACTTTTATCAAAAAAAGACGCAGCATTAATTAAAGATCCATTAGCAGATAATAACCCTATTACTATTCAAGTATTAGGAATATGTTCAGCATTGGCAATTACGGCTGAATTAGAAGCAGCAATAGTAATGTCCATTTCTGTATTATTTGTATTAGGAATTGGTAACGTTGTTATTTCTTTAATGAGAAACATCATTCCTGGAAAAATCAGAATTATTGTTCAATTAATAGTCGTAGCAGCTTTAGTAATTATTGTTGACCAAGTGTTAAAAGCATTTGCATACGAGTTAAGTAAAACGCTTTCGGTTTTTGTTGGGTTAATAATTACCAACTGTATTATTATGGGGCGTTTTGAAGCTTTTGCTTTAGCAAATGGACCTTGGCGTTCATTCTTAGATGGCATAGGGAATTCTTTAGGATATGGTGTTATTTTAATTATAGTAGCTTTTTTTAGAGAATTACTTGGCGCTGGAACTTTATTAGGATTTAAGGTTTTAGGAGACCCTATTGAAAAAACTGGCGCTTATGCACTAGGATACGAAAACAACGGTTTTATGTTATTGGCACCTATGGCATTAATTGTTGTAGGTATAATTATTTGGATACAACGTAGTAGAAACAAAGCATTAATAGAAGATAATTAATTTAAAAGTACTTGAAGTATAAAGTGCCTTAAATACTTAAAGTTGAAAAGGCAAAAAATATGATAATTAACGAAAAACTTTAGGCACTTAAAACTTAATGAACTTATAACTTAAAACATGGAACATATAGAATTATTTTTCAAATCGATATTCATAGATAACATGGTATTTGCTACATTCCTAGGAATGTGTTCATACTTAGCGGTTTCTAAAAAGGTAAGCACAGCTGTTGGTCTTGGTGCTGCTGTTATTTTTGTACTGGCAATAACGGTACCTTTAAACTGGTTACTAGATCAGTATCTTTTACAACCAGGAGCCTTATCTTGGTTAGGAGAAGAGTTTGCGTCATATGATTTAAGCTTCTTATCTTTTATCATGTTCATTGCAACTATAGCGACCATGGTACAATTAGTAGAAATTGTGGTTGAGAAGTTTTCACCATCATTATACAATTCATTAGGTATCTTTTTACCACTTATTGCGGTAAACTGTGCCATTTTAGGAGGGTCTTTATTTATGCAATCTCGTGAAATCCCAACATTAGGTTTGGCTTTTAATTATGGAATAGCTTCAGGAATAGGATGGTTTTTAGCCATTTTAGCTATTGCAGCTATTCGTGAAAAAATTAGATATTCAAATGTACCACCTGCATTAAGAGGATTGGGAATTACATTTATCATTACTGGCTTAATGGCCATTGGATTTATGAGTTTTGGTGGTATGTTAACAGGAGGAGATGAAGAAGCAGTTATAGAAGAAAAGACTGTTAAAGTTGATTCTGAAGATAAAAAAGAAGTGATAGCTAACAACATAAAAGTAAATGAGTAATATGATATTAGCCGCAAGTACATTAGGAACAGTCATAACAACAGTAATAGCGTTTTTAATTATTACGTTGTCATTAGTTGCACTACTATTAGTTGTAAAACAAAAATTGTCACCATCGGGTCCAGTAAAAATTACCATTAATGGTGAACGTGAAATAGAAGTGGCCTCAGGAGGTAGTTTATTATCTACTTTAGGTGCTCAAAAAATATTCTTACCATCAGCTTGTGGTGGTGGTGGTACATGTATTCAATGTGAATGCCACGTATTATCTGGAGGTGGAGAAGCTTTGCCTACGGAAACACCTCACTTTTCAAGAAAAGAATTACAACACGGAGCACGTTTATCATGTCAAGTAAAAGTAAAACAAGACATGGATATTACCATTCCAGAAGAAGTGTTTGGTATTAAAAAATGGGAAGCCGTTGTAGTGCGTAATTATAATGTAGCTTCATTTATTAAGGAGTTTGTTGTTGAAATCCCTGAAGACATGGGATATAAAGCAGGTGGGTATATTCAAATTGAAATTCCACCATGTGAAGTTAAATATTCAGACATGGATATTACAGCACACCCAGAAGAACATGAAACTCCAGATAAATTTCAAGAAGAATGGGATAAGTTTAAATTATGGCCATTGGTAATGAAAAACACCGAAACTATTGAACGCGCATATTCTATGGCTTCGTACCCAGCTGAGGGACGTGAAATCATGCTCAATGTACGTGTGGCTTGTCCGCCTTTTGACAGAGTCAAAGGTGGCTGGATGGATGTAAATCCAGGTATAGCATCGTCTTATATATTTAATCAAAAACCAGGTGATAAAGTAACTATTTCTGGACCTTACGGTGAATTCTTTATCAATGAGTCGGAAAGTGAAATGCTTTATGTTGGTGGTGGTGCTGGTATGGCACCAATGCGCTCGCACTTATATCATTTATTCAGAACCCTAAAAACTGGACGTAAAGTTACGTATTGGTACGGTGGGCGTTCTAAACGTGAGCTATTCTACTTAGATCATTTTTATAAATTAGAAAAAGACTTCCCTAATTTTAAATTCTATTTAGCCTTGTCTGAACCAATGGAAGAAGACAACTGGAAAGTAAAAGAAAATGTTGATGCGCCAGGTGATGGATTTGTAGGATTCATTCATAATTGTGTTATAGATAATTATTTAAGTTTACACGAGTCACCAGAAGATATAGAATTATATTTCTGTGGACCACCATTAATGAACAAAGCCGTTCAGAAAATGGGAGAAGATTTTGGTATCCCAGATGAACATATTAGATTTGATGATTTTGGAGGCTAGCCGATAATCGCCATTAAGTAAATTGGCATAATAAATATAAAACCCAATACGAAAGTGTTGGGTTTATTTTTTATATAAAGAACTCATTTAAACCTGATAATCAATATTATTTATTTTCATTGTTAAACAAAAAAATCAATAGCTTTATAGAACATTTTAATTTTCACTAAAAATGAAGAACAACCACATAAATTATATTGAATTATACGCCAATAACCTTGAAACTATAAAAACATTTTACAATAAAGCTTTTGGTTGGGAATTTACAGATTATGGAACTGATTATGTTGCATTTTCTAATAGCGGTCTGGAAGGTGGATTTGAAAAAAGAGATGGTAAAATCACTAACGGAGCACTTGTTGTTTTATATCATAAAAACCTAGACAACATAAAGACAAAAATTATTGAGTGTGGTGGTGAAATTTCAAAAGACATCTTTTCCTTTCCTGGTGGAAGACGATTTCAATTCATAGATCCAACGGGAAATGAATTGGCTGTTTGGTCTGATATATTAAACTAAGTATTACTATTCAATAATTATTTTTTTGTTTAGCTCTCCATTTTCTGTATTAATTTTAATAATATAAGCTCCAGATGAGGTGTTTATTTCGATGGATTCATCTTTAGAGGAATTCAACTTCACCGATTTTATATTTTGCCCTAAAATATTATACAAATCTATACTTGATAAATACATGTTATTCTTATTCAATATTTTCAATTCAGAGGATGTTACATCGTAGTAAACCGTTACATAATTATTAATATGATCAATCTCATTTAAATTTAATTTACCATTACTCTGCTGGAAAACGAGATTAAATCTATCATTATAACTTCCTGATTCTAAAAAAACATCAAAGGAATCATTATTAATATTATAAGTTTCACCTGTAATTTTATCTTTAATGAACAACAACATACTATCATCGATATTTTCCAACTCATCAACTTTAATCCTAGCAATTCCAGCTTCTTTAACGATTAACCCTAAAGAGAATTCTTGATTTTCATCAAATTTATCAACGCCTTGAATAACAAACTTGTTATCATTAAAAGTCCAATACATATCCTCTTCGCCTACATCGGCCATAAAGGCATCATATCCCATATCAAAATCTATAGAGGCATTTATATCTGCACCTATAACTATTTGTCTGTGATACCCTAATGGAGAACTATATATAAGTTTAATCCTAGGTGTATCATCTTTAGTTGAAGTTATGGACTTGCTTTCTTTTTTACTTCGTGATTTTAGAAATAAAGATGTTGATCCATCTTCTGTTGCAAAAACCCGTTGACTATTTTTAAATACAATATCACCACCATCAACTGTTAATAATGGTGTGCTATTATCGTTGTCAAAACCATCCAAAGCCGTTGATACAAAGAACCCTTGATTAACAGGGATATATTCCCCTGGAACTTTTGTTCCTACTGCAGCACTTCCTGCATTTGATGTGCTATTAATCCTAGAGTCGTTTGAAATAGCGACTGCACCACCTGTTAAATTTCTGGTGGCATAACCACCAACATAGTCTCCTAAATTATGACTATTTTCTTCACCAAAGTGATCCCAAAAGTATAAAGCTCCATTAAAAATAGTTCCAGTTGCATTGTTTCCACCATCTGCAATACTCATATTATCCAAAATAAACTCTGTAGCATCAATGGCTGATGGATATGGGTTTCCAATTAATCGCTCAACATCACCTAAGGTTTTATCTAATTCTAAAGTTATATTTCCATTATATGGCAACCCTTTGAATACATAATTTTGTTCGGCTGAAATTGATACTGCCCCAGATGTTCCTTTCATTGTAAAGCCTTCACCTACAAGCAAAGGTGATGTTTCATCTATCTTTGCCCATGCATAATAATTATCTGCGGCACCATAAAATTTATACAACCAAGCCGTACTAATAGTTCTTGCTAAACCTGGAGGCGGAATAGAGCCGCTGCCATCAGGAGATGAACTATATAAAAGACTTTGATAAAATGCAGACAGTGTTCCGTCATTTATAACACCACTAATAGAATAATTAGTGTTAGTAGCTGGCGCTCCCGATCCTCTTGTTGCAATATTACCTCCAATTGGCCCTACAGATGATGACCAATAATTATAATTATACCCATTGGCTGTGCCTTGTTGGTCTCTTTCAATATAGCCACCACTATCTGCATCAATTATACTGCCTTCTGATTGCACTAATTGAGATTCTCCGACTAAATCAATAACACCATCCAATTCTAGATAATGCGAAATAGTTAAGCCTTGTCCTGAATTTGTTTCGTCTTGTGTATCAACAGGATCAGCAATGGTAATTATACCACCTGTTTGTATTAATCCTAAAAGTGAAATATCTCTATCTCCAGAAGTTATATCATGAGACGTTTCAACAATATTCCAATCTATAATGGTTGTCCCGTCTAAACTTAATGAGTTAGGTATAACTTGATCTGCACTATTAGTCCATGTAGCTGCTGCATCCCAAGCTCCATTTGCCGCAGAAATATATGGCAATGGGGTAGTTTGTGCATCAATTAAAGATTTATCTTTATCTAAATATTTTAGTCTTATATAATTTCTATCATCTGTTAAACCCTCAACTGTAGATCCGTAAAATGAATTAAAATCATAATAAGCTTTAAGATTACTCCAAGGGATTGAAGACACTTCATTACTAGAAGCTGACTGATGGAGTGTTTTATCATTTACATAGTCGGTTCCGCTAATATCAAATCGTTCTATTTCCTGATTCATAAGATACCTTACTTGATTCTGAGTAAGTCCTTGATCCCAAACATAGACTTCATCAATTTCACCTAAAAAAGGGTTGCTTATAGTATTTTTATCTATGTATAAAGCACCTAATGAAAATCTATTAAAATTTGGAGTAGGTGGTTCCACATCTTGTTCAGATTTATCCAACACCCCATCTATATATAAAAATACGGTCCCACTTTTATATACAAATGAAATTTGATGCCATTTCCCATCATTCAAAGCCATTGTTGAAGTAAATCTTGGATTTGAAGGATCATCAACGATAACCTCAACTTGATCCGAACCATTTAACCTAATTTGTAATTTTTCGCCTTTAGACATTAAGGTTCTTGTACTAGCACTAGAGGCACTTTTAACCCATGCAGAAATAGTAAAGGCATCTATATTTAAATTCAAAGCATACTCACCTACCATATAGTCTCCAGTTGCAAAACTTACTGAATGGTTTTCAGCTTTTTTAGTTACTTTTCCAAAAGTAAAATATTTTGTACCATCAAAATCGTACCAGGTTTGGAGTGTTACTCCAGCATCTTCGGACCGAAGTGGAATAACGTCTATAATATCACTATTGGCAAAATTTGCATTATCTGCTACTATTAAAGCATATTCTTCATCTGTACCTAAAGTAAAACTACTAAAAGCTGCAGAAGGTATTGAAACAAATACATTTTCAACATCACCCCCAGAGCCTGTTTTAATAGACTCTACTATTCTCCATTTCCTGTCGATTCGTGTCAATGATGTTGTAATTCCAGAAGCAATGGTTACATTATTAGTACTAGCTCCTGTAAAAGCAGCATTATTACTACCCCAAACTAAGAAATCGCCATCTTCATTAAATTCATTAGTATTAGAACTATTCTTAGAGAATACACCATTTAATCCAATAGTAACTTCATTTGTAATATTTAAAGATTTTGATTGTTTTTGGTTTAAATCTGAATTATCATCTCTACCTATACCAGCTACATGATAATTATAATCTCCTGAGTCTGCAGTAATATCCCAAACTATACCATCAAATGAATTGATATAATTTTTTTCGGCTTCAGTTGAAGTTCCTAATGTAATTCCATATTTTATGGCTAAATAAGATTCTATTTTTTGACGATCAGCATCTGTTACACGTTCAGCAAAAGTAAATATTTCAGCTACTCTACCATTTAAACTCCCTTGTACATCATAATTTCTACCTATCCAGTATTCAGTTCCATTAACAACATCTGGATCTGGTGCCGTATCAATAAATCCGACATTAGTAAAACCTGAATCATCAACAGTGGTAGTTGTTAACAAATTGGAATTATATAATATTTCTTGACCAGTTGGAGATGTATCGGCATCATTTCTAACATTTATAATACTAGCTATAGAATATGATTTACTTGTACTTATTTCTGCCTCTCCATAATATGTCCCAGAAGGTGAAGGAATATCTTGATTGTATGAAATCACTTCATTAGTAAAACGTGATGAATAATCGCCAAATCCTACACCTGTCATATCTCCAGCACTTCCTGAATCCACACCAGCAAAAATGGTGCTTCCAGAAGATATATTTGTCATAGGGGCATCAGGTATCATAACAATAAAAATATCCTGACTATAAAAACCATTAGCTGTATTTTCTAAATATTGTTCTAAAGTTGCTCCATCATTTTCAAACTTAATAACCGGATTGAAATTGATATTATCTGTAGCTGAATCTGAATATGTTGGCTGATTAGCGGATACTGTTTGTGTTGCATCTTTACCATTAGTTCCTATATCTTCCCACAACGACACGCTATCTCCATCTGTTGCGGCCGTATAACTAGGCCCCACACCTTTAAAAACTCCTCTTGTACCTTTTAACCAAAGTCGAAAATCGGCAGAAACACCACCTGGTTGTGGTCCTGTAAAATCAAACATCTCTGCACCTACGTTAAAAGAATATGTAGTATTATCCGTGTTTGAAATATTTATCGTAGCCTCTTGAGAACCTGCACCAGCTACAGGCCCAGTAAATGTAACAAGGATAACAACAAAAGAACCCGGGCTTACGCTAACTGTAGGTGGTTGAGCAGTTGCTAGATTATAAAAAGGTGGTACTAATATTATAGGAGCTATACTAAAACCACTCCCAGTAACAATTGTACTTGAAAGACCAGTAATATCTAGAGGGCAACTTCCTGTATTTGTTACAACAAAGTTTCTAGTTATTGAAGCTCCTTCATTTACGATACCAAAATAAGTACCGTTAGTTGCAATTGTAGTTGTTGAACCATGAGGAATATCTGCAGATGGACTTCCTCCTAAAATAGAAATAACAGGAGATGAATTAACTTCCAATGTAAATGTAAAATCCGCTTGATTCTTTATTTCAATAGTAACTAAAGTACTAGTGGTTGTACAGGCTGAACTTATATTTTCAATGTTGAAATCAAGAAACTTCTTCCCCCCAGGGCAGCTGGCAGGCTTAATATTTTTTTTAGGATTATTTGGTGTAATATCAAAATCTGTAGTATTTGTAATATCTACACCTTTAATTTTTAAATTTTTACAATTACTACCTTCAACATTTGTAATTCTAAAATCTAAACTATTACCAGCATTAATTGTAATTGTAGAACCCTGAGCAACAACGGATCCGCCAACAATTTCTACTTGCATGATTTGGGCAGTACCAACTGTACTAATTAGTAAAAATAAAACAAGAAGTTTAGCTTGAATCAGATTGATTAGGGCATACTTTCTCATATAAAAATTTCTTTAGTTATATTTTAATTTTTATTGAGAGACTATCAATTTTATTAAAAACCGATGTGTAATTATAATCAATAATATCGATATAAAGCAAATAAAATCGATTAAATACATAGTATTGAATAGATAAACCTACATTTTAATAATTACAGAAAGACATATACTACAAAAAATTAGTAGCAATTTCAAAATTGATTCAAAAGAAAATACACTAGCTTAAAATGTTTAAAAAATAATACTAACTTTATTGCTTAAAAAAACGGCATATTTTTTGCGAATTAGGTTTTGTTAATGAAAAAGCAAATACTCACATTACTCACCATTGTTCCCCTGCTCACTTTCGGGCAAGCCAATAAGCTATACCGAAAAGCCATGAGATCAACAGATTTAAACCAAAAAATCACACTTCTTACTCAAGTTATAGATTTAGAGCCTAAAAACCTAGATGCCTATTTTTACAGAGGACTAGCCAAAAATGATTTAGGTGATTATAATGGGGCTATTGTTGATTATTCTAAAATAATTGTTGATCAACCTGATGCGGACACCTATTATAATAGGGGGAATTCCAGATATAGCATAAAAGATTTTGCAGGTGCAAAAGAAGATTATGCCAAAGCTTTTATGCTTGACGAAAACTTTACAGATGCCTTATACAGCCTTGCATGTGTTAAATATGACTTAGGTGATTATGAAGCCGCTATAAAAGATTTTAGCAGCGTTATAAAAACTGTTCCTAATCAGCCCAAAACATATACCCTAAGAGCACATGCTTATAAAGCTACAGAAAATTATATGAATGCGTTACAGGATTACTCAACGGCTATATTAATTGAACCAAGTGCCGATTCTTATTACAATAGAGGTGTGTTCTTTATGGATATCAAATATTATGAAAAAGCGAATAATGACCTTAATATGGCATTAAGACTAAATAAAAACAATGCTTATGCCTATTTTTATAGAGGTGCCTCACATTTATTATTAGGGAAATTCAATGAAGCTATTTCAGATTTTTCTAAAGCCATAGAATTCGACTCAACAGATTTTGATGCCTACTTAGGTCTTGCCATAGCACAATTTAAAATAAATGATACTGACCATGCTAAATTGAATTTTCATAGAGCTAATGATATTCTTTCAATAGGAAAAAGCATAACAAATATTCAGCAATACTCAAACACCTATTGGTTTCAAAACCAGTATTTCTACTTTAATAATAATATTAGCCAGTTAGTAAAAATGAAGTGATTAGCCTCGATACTTTAATGGCAAGTGCACCACCTTTTTAGTTTCATAAAAGTCTTCTGAAAAATAATCGCTCAAATTATAAATGGTTGTGGTTTTATAATCTTGGAGCTCTTCAGACAAATCTCCGCCTTTTAAATACAATATTCCATTTTTAAGGTCATGATTTTGGTTTTTAGCAATTTTACCTTTAACCCAATGTACAAATGTTGGCATGGCAGCTACTGCCCTACTTACAATAAAATCATATTTGCCATCGATTTCTTCTACTCTACTATGGGTGGTTTTTACATTAGTAAGCCCTAAACCTTGAACAACCTCATCTACCACTTTTAATTTTTTAGCAATACTATCCACTAAATGGAATGAACATTCAGGGAATAAAATAGCCAAGGGAATCCCAGGAAATCCACCACCTGTACCCACATCAAGAATGTTACTTCCTTCTTTAAAAGATATCACTTTTGCAATTCCTAATGAGTGCAATACATGGCGCAAATAGAGCTCATCTATATCTTTTCGAGATACCACATTAATCTTTAAATTCCAATCTTGATAAAGTGATTCTAATTGTTTAAATTTATGTATTTGATCTTCCGTTAGATGGGGAAAGTACTTTAAAACAAGTTTCATCGGTTGAGTGTATTTTATTTAATCGGTCAGATGAATTCGCATAGAAAATATCTCTATTCGCATAGAAAATTTTAGTTATGCTCATTTCATTTCTGTTAAATTTTCAACAAAAATATACTTTTTAAGTACATATTTTTACAAAAAATTGGGATTAATTGAATTGGTTTATTCCTATCTTTGCCACAGGTATGATGAGCAATTTATTATTATCAATCATATTAAAGTTAATAGCATGGCTAAACAAGCACTTTCATTCTCAAGAAAAGACTCTGCAAAGTTTTTTAAAACGCTAAATAAGCGTGTTAACGATTACTTCAAAGACAATAACATAAAACGAACTGGAAACTGGAAATTATATACCAAGGCAATCATCATGTTTGCTTTGTTAATTGTTCCTGTCGTTTTAATTTTAACCATTGATTTACCTGGTTGGGCACAAATACTATTAATGGTAGTTGTTGGAATTGGTATGGCTGGTGTAGGCATGAACGTTATGCATGATGCCAATCACGGTTCTTTTTCCAGTAAAAAGTGGGTTAACAAATTAATGGGCAGTAGCATTTATATTTTAGCTGGAAACGATTACAACTGGAAAGTACAACACAATGTATTACATCATACTTACACCAATATACAAGGTCATGATGAAGATATTGATGCCGGTAGAATTATTCGTTTTTCTAAACACACAAAATGGTTAAGAATCCATAAATATCAAAAATATTACGCTTTCTTTTTATATGGTTTGTTAACTGCAAATTGGGCTATTACTACCGATTTCATACAAACATACAAATACCTTAAAAGAAAATTGGCTTATGGAAAAATGCCATCTCCTGCCACGCAGTGGACTAAATTAATTATTGGAAAAATTGTTTATTATGCTATTTGGGTGGTTTTGCCACTAATATTAGGATTTGCATGGTGGCAAGTTTTAATTGGTTTCTTAGTTATGCATTACACAGCTGGAATAATTTTAAGTGTCATATTTCAGTTAGCTCACGTTATGCCCAATACCGAAATGCCTTTACCGGATCAAGATGGTAACATGAAAAACACTTGGGCTATTCATCAATTATTTACCACATCTAATTTTTCACCAAAAAGTTGGTTGGCAGAATTTTATACTGGTGGACTAAACAGACAAGTAGAGCACCATTTATTTGCCAATATTAGTCATGTGCATTATAGTAAAATAGCAAAAATAGTTAAGGATACAGCTAACGAATTTAGTTTACCGTACAATGAGTATAATACTTTTTGGGGTGCGGTAGCAGAACATTATAACCAATTAAAGGCGTTAGGACAAAAGCCTAATTTAGCCTAAACTTCATATTTACACTTAAATAAATTACATGCAATTATTATCTGATAGAATTTTAAACATGGCTACGTCTGCAACATTAGCAATGGCTGCGAAAGCAAGAGAACTTAGAGGCGAAGGAAAAGATATTATTGGCTTAAGCTTAGGCGAGCCAGATTTTAACACACCCGATTTTATTAAAGAAGCCGCTATTCAGGCTATTAATGATAACTATAACTCCTATACACCTGTTGATGGTTATGTGGAGTTAAAAGAAGCTATCATTACCAAATTTAAGCGCGACAATAACTTAACATATACATTACCTCAAATTGTAGTTTCTACAGGAGCTAAACAAGCCTTGGCAAATATTGCTGGTGTGATGCTTAATGAAGGTGATGAAGTGCTTTTACCTTGTCCGTACTGGGTAAGTTATGCTGATATAGTAAAACTGAATGACGGTGTACCAGTAGAAGTCAAAACTTCTATTGATACCGATTTTAAAATGACTCCAGCTCAACTTGAAGCCGCTATTACACCAAACACAAAAATGATTTGGTTTAGCTCGCCATGTAACCCAAGTGGTTCTGTTTATAGTAGAGCTGAGTTAAGAGCATTAGCTGATGTTTTAGTAAAGCACCCAAATATTTATGTGGTTTCAGATGAAATTTACGAACATATAAACTATGGAGAAGGACATGCTAGTATTGCTGAATTTGACGATATGTACAATAACACCATAACAGTAAACGGCGTTTCTAAAGCTTTTGCTATGACGGGATGGCGTATTGGTTATATTGGTGCTCCAGAAAAAATCGCAAGAGCTTGTAACAAAATGCAAGGTCAAATTACGAGTGGTGCAAACTGTATTGCGCAACGTGCTGTAATTACGGCGCTAAACGCATCGCCTTCTCGTGTTCAATTTATGATTGACGAGTTTAAAGTACGTCGCGATTTAATTTTAGATTTATTAAGTGATGTTGAAGGCTTTAAAACCAATACTCCAGAAGGTGCTTTTTATGTGTTCCCAAATGTGACACATTACTTTGGAAAAACATTAAGAGGTAAAAAAATAAACAATGCTACAGATTTTTCTTTATATCTATTAGAAGAAGCTCTTGTGGCAACCGTTACTGGTGAAGCTTTTGGAAATCCTGATTGTATCCGTATTTCTTACGCCGCTTCGCAAGAACAAATTATTGAAGCTATTAAGCGTATAAAAGAAGTTGTGAGTTAAAAAAACAAAACAATTATACATTTTAAGAAAGCCGCTAATTAATTTAGTGGCTTTTTTAGTTAATAAATCTTTTGCATAAATATTTCTTGTTATTAAAGTTGGGCACAACCATAAATCAACTATCTATTCCGCCAAAAGAAAGGCGTAAATAAAATAAGAACAGTAAACAATTCCAAACGCCCAATAAGCATTAAAAAAGAAGCCCACCATTGTGCTAAAGGCGGTAATGTGTCATAGTTGTTTACTGGTCCGAAATCGCCTAAAGCAGGACCTACATTGCCTAGTGTAGATGCTGCTAAACCTATGGCAGATTCAAATTCTATTCCCATTATAGAAAACACTAAGGCGCCAATAATAAACGACAACATATAAAGAATAAAAAAGCCTAAAATATTAAATACAATATCTCCGGAAATTGCCTTATTATTATACCGAACTGGTAAAATAGCATTAGGATGTAAAGTGCGTTTAAACTCTAAAAAACCATTTTTTATCAAAATTAAATGGCGTACCACTTTTACCCCGCCCGATGTGCTTCCTGCTGAACCACCTAAAAACATAAGTCCGAAAAATAAAACCACTAAAAAAGGTGCCCACATGGTATAATCCGCAGTAACAAAACCTGTTGTGGTTATAACAGCTATTACTTGAAACAAGGCATGCCTAAAAGCACTTTCGGCTTCTCCCCAAACCATAGGATGGGCTACAGATGATGCCGAAACATCTGCCTTAAAATAAATGATTAATGCAGCAATAACCGTAAATACAGTAATAAATTTAAAATAAAGCAAAAACTCTTCATCATGTATTATTTTCTGAACTTTTCCTTTAAACGCAAAGTAGCTCAATACAAAATTTGTGCCTGCTAAAAACATAAACAAGATAATGATGTACTGAATTATTGGTTGCCCATTCCAGTAGGCAACACTTGCATTTTTAGTAGAAAAACCACCTGTTGAAAGCGTACACATAGCATGATTAACAGCATCAAAAAACGACATGCCAGCAACTTGTAATAAAATAGTTTCAGCGGCGGTATATCCAAAATAAATAAGCCATAATCGTTTTGCAGTATCTGTAATTCTAGGATGTAATTTATCAGCACTTGGTCCTGGGGCTTCTGCAGCAAATAATTCCATACCCCCAATGCCCAATAATGGTAAAATGGCAATAGCGAGAACAATAATACCCATACCCCCAATCCAATGGGTTAAACTGCGCCAAAATAAAATACCTTTTGGCATGGCTTCAATATCATTTATTATAGAGGCACCCGTTGTGGTGTATCCTGACATGGTTTCAAAAAACGCATTGGTAAAGCTAGGAATTGCTCCAGTAAACAAATATGGAATAGTTCCAGAAAGCGTCATGATAATCCAGCCAAATGCTACAACCACATAACCTTCGCGTCTATTCATTTCTTTTTTATGTTTCAATGAAGACAACATGGAAATAGTGCCTAAAACTAACACTAAAACACCTGAAAGAACTAAATTTAATGTAATGCCGTCTTTATAAATAAAACTTACAAGTGCGGAGATAAGCATAAATCCACCATTGAATAATAACAGCAAACCGAAAAAGTGGACAATAATTCTATAGTTTAGTTTCACGCAGGTTTAAATTAGGCTAATAGAAAAAACTTTCGACTTTTTTAATTGAGGTTGGTAAACAACAAACAACAACTCTATCTCCAGCTATAATTTTAAAGTCACCAAGAGCAAGCATGCCATCGCCATCTCTTATTACACCGCCAATAATTGCTGTGAGAGGGAAATTAATGGACTTGATTACTTTATCACAAATTTTTGAATTTGGATTTACAATAAACTCTAAAAGCTCAGCATCCATACTACTTAGTTTTGTCATGGCAACAACATCTCCCTTTCTTATATATCTAAAAATACTATTTGCAGCTAAAAGTTTTTTATTAATTAAAGTGTCTATCCCTATGGAATGAGAAAGTTCAAAATAATCCATGTTTTCTACTAAAGCAATGGTTTTTTTAACACCTCTATTTTTTGCCACAAGGCTAGAAATAATATTAGTTTCAGAATTTCCAGTAACCGCAATAAAGGCATCCATTTCGGATATATTTTCTTCTTCTAATAATTCTACATTCCTTCCATCTGCATTAATTATTAAGGTATTGGGCAAACGATCGGCCAATTCAAAAGCACGTTCTTTATCATTTTCAACTAATTTCACATTAAACCTTCCTTGTGTTTTAGTTAAGCCCTTTGCTGTTTTTCTTCCTATTCTTCCGCCTCCAAGAATCATGACATTTTTAATTTCAGTTTTAAAAAGTCCTGCCAATTTACATAACTCTTCGTCCCCGCCTTTAGATGTAATAAAAACCACGTGATCCCCTTCGGTAAGCATGGTGTCTCCTCTAGGAATAGTTGTTAGATGCGAACCAAAACGCTGAATAGCTATTGGTACAAAGTGCACATTTGGAAACATTTGAGCCGCTTCTCTTACGGTCTTTCCTATAATCTGAGCTGGATTTGTAAGGTTTAAACCTAACATGGTTAACGCTCCATTTTCAAACTCATAGGTGTCATTAAAAACAGATTGATTCAATAAGAGCTCAATTTCTTTTGCTGCCAATTGTTCTGGAGAAATCAATTCGTCAATTCCAAATTTGGTAAATCCTCCTTTGTTTTTAAAATCAATAAATTCAGTATTAGATATTCTTGCAATAGTTTTATTTGCGCCAAGTTGATTAGCCAATACGCAAGCTGTAATATTGGTAGATTGAGACGATGTTACTGCAATAAACAATTCAGCGGTACTTACTTTTGCTTCAGTTAATATCCTAATAGAAGTTGCATCTCCTTTTAAAACCTTAATATCTAAATGAGAATCTGCATACATGAGACTATCTTTATTGGGGTCAATTAAGGTTATTTCTTGAGATTCGTAAGAGAGTAATTTTGCTAAATGAAATCCAACTTCACCAGCACCTGCAATAATTATTTTCATTATTTAACTATCATAAAAAGTATAACAAATATACTATAAAATAAATATTGCTAATCAAAATCGAATGATTATAATAATTAGAAATCTAATTATGTAAAACTTTTCTAAAAGGTTATCTTTGCTCAAAATTTTTATGATTTGACAAAAGTAAAGCCATACAAAAACAGCGATTTAGGTAAAAAAGAACAGGTTACCAAAATGTTTGATACCATTTCTGGTGATTATGACGGATTAAATCGTGTAATTTCTTTTGGAATAGATATTAAATGGCGAAAAAAAGTAGTTAAATTAGTTAAAGAATCTAATCCCGATAGGATTTTAGATATCGCTACAGGAACTGGAGATTTGGCTATTAATTTAGCCGAAACTAATGCCAGTAAAATTGTTGGTTTAGATATTAGTAGCGGCATGTTAGATATTGGCAAAGAAAAAATTAAAACGAAAAGTTTAGAATCAAAAATAGAAATGGTTTTAGGAGATTCTGAAAACATGCCTTTTAAGGACAATACCTTTGATGCCATTACCGTTGCCTTCGGTGTTCGTAATTTTGAAACCTTGGAAAATGGGCTAAAAGAAATTTACAGAGTACTAAAACCAAACGGAGTATTTGTTATTTTAGAAACATCAATGCCCGATAAGACGCCTTATAAACAAGGCTATAATTTCTACACAAAAAATATATTACCATTGATTGGAAGAGCCTTTTCAAAAGATAGAAGTGCTTACAAATATTTATGCGAATCGGCATCTGTTTTTCCTTATGGGGAAGCGCTAAACAATATTTTACGTAAAATGGGGTTTATTAATGTTGAAGATTTTCCACAAACTTTTGGTGTGGCAACAATTTACAAATCATCTAAGTAATAGTATGAAATACTTTTTTGCATTAATATCATTTTTATTCATCATTGAAACGAGTAATGCCCAGCTTTTTAAGAAAGAAAAAGTAATCTATGATGCCAATCAAGGGCGTGGTTCTACGGATAATAAATTATTGCGATGGGGTTATTTTTTAGGGATTAGTAATTATGATTTCAATTTTGATTATAATAATGATTTACGTGATATTTATGTTCTAAGAAGCCCTGGTTTTAATGTAGGCTTGATAGGGAACTTAAGGGTAAATAGCTTTATAGATTTACGTTTAGAGCCTGGTTTACTAATTACAACCAGAGAATTATATTATAGCGAATCCTATTTTGATGGTGTTCCAGATGTAAAAACTTCTGATTTGATTAGAGAGGTAAAATCCACCTATATACATATTCCATTACTGGTTAAAATTTCTACAAAGCGTATTAATAATTTCAAGCCCTTTATTGTTGGTGGTTTCTCTACAGCTTTAAACCTTTCAAGTAACGAGGATAATCCAGAGGATAACAAAAATGGGCAATTCAGAACGATCAAAAACTCTATATTTTATGAGCTGGGTTTTGGAATTGATTTTTATTTATACAACTTCAAATTCACGCCTTCCATTAGAGGTCTTTTTGGAATGAATGATGAATTGGTTAGAGATGAAGACCCAAATAGTCCTTGGACAAGCAATATTGCGAGCATGAAAACGCGGGGGATTTTTGTTAATTTTACATTTCAATAAAAGTTTGTCGTTTAGTTGTTTGTTTTAAAGTCGAAAAATCAGCCTAAAGCTAAACAGCTTACAACTTAACAACTAACCTCTTCTAAACTCACTCAATAAAATAGCTGTTGCGGTTGCTACATTTAAACTTTCGGTAGCTTGTAAATCTCCAAATCTTGGAATAGCAACTTTTTCATTAATGTAGGTTTCAATTTCTTTAGAAACGCCATTGGCTTCATTCCCCATAACCAAAATACCTTTTTGAGATAAATTTTTAGTATAAACCGTTTCGCCTTCCATGAAAGCACCATAAATAGGCGTTTCGCTTTCCTTTAAAAACACAGCCAAATCCACATAACTAATATTAACTCTAGTGATTGAACCCATTGTTGCTTGAATAACCTTTGGGTTAAAACAATCAGCCGTTTCTCTACTGCAAACCAAATCTTTTATCCCAAACCAATCGCAAAGCCTAATAATAGTTCCTAAATTCCCAGGGTCTCTTATGTCATCAAGAGCTACTATAAGTCCTGAATCATCAATGGGTTTTGGTTCTGGAATTTTAAAAATAGCCAAAGCTTTATTAGGTGTTGTTAAAAAACTAATTCGTTTTAAATCCTTTTCTGAAATTAAAACTTCATCCCGATAGTTATTGGGATTGGCACTGTTATTGAATGATTCAGTCGTATATAAAGCATGAAGCATCCAATTTGATTGTAGCAGTTCTTTTATTGTTTTTATACCTTCAACAACAAAAAATCCATGTTGTTGTCTATATTTTTTGTGCTTTAAACTGGTTATTAATCTTATTTGGCTTTTTGTTAGCATGCAATCTTTATTAATTTTTTATAAAGAAAAGAAATTATTAGTAAGATTAGCAAGGACATAAATTATTTAAATATTTTTTAATGTATTTTTGAGCCTATGATAGCAGTTTGTCATTAGTGCTTTTATTTTAATCAAAACCTTAAAGGATATAACCAGAATTAATTATAATTTTCATTTGAAACGACAGCTCTCGAAAATATTGATTTTAATATGCTTTTTAAAATGTTTCACGTCATGTAATGCCGTAAAACGAGTTGCAGAAGATGAACACGTGCTTACGGCTAATACAGTGATTATTAATGGAGAAAAACATAAATCTGAAACTATAAACAATCTAATATACCAAAAACCTAATAGTAAAATCCCGCTTTTAGGCATTCCGCTTCGCTTACATATATATAATACGGCTCGACCAAATAGAGATTCAATTTTTGAAGCTTGGCTAGATAAAAACCCCAAACGCAGAGAACGCTTAAAAAGAAGATTCTCAAAAAAACAAGTTGATAAAATAAAGGAGTCTGCTTTAGGGTTTAACCAATGGTTGAAAAAAATTGGAGAAGCTCCTACTATTGTAAGTGAAGAAAGAACTAAAAAATCTGTAAGTCGTATTCAAGACTACTATATAAATAATGGTTGGTTTGATGTTAAGTCAAATTACGGCATTACTGAAAATGACAACAAACGTGCAACGGTTGAGTATAACGTTGAAACTGGCAATGCGTTTGTCATAGATTCAATTTCTGAAACTATAAAATCGCCTATTGTTGACAAACTTTACAAGAACATTCGAAAAAATGGCTTAATAAAACGTTACAACCAATACAAGACGACAAACATCGACCTAGAACGTGAACGAATTTCGAGTGAATTACGCAACTCTGGAGTGTATCATTTCAAACAAGACTATATTACTTTTGAAATGGATACCATTGGCACCAATAAAAAAGTAAATATTGATATAAAAATTCAAGATAGGCTCATAAGGACGGAAGATTCTGTTAGACATGAGCCTTTTGAAATTTATAAAATTAGAGATGTAAACATCATAACCGATTACACGTTTGAAAACAGAGGAAAACCATTTCAAGACTCCATATCCTACAACGGTTACAAATTATACAGTTACAATAAAATGCGCTACAGACCAAAAGCGTTAACAGATGCTGTATTTATTAATACTGGCGGTATTTTTAAAGATATAGACAGAACAAGAACCTATAGGCACTTAAATGAGTTGCGAACTTTTAAGTACCCAAATATTGAATATATTGAAAATTTAGATAACACACTTACAGATACTATTAGATTAACACCCTTGAAAAAATTCAATTTAGGGTTTAGTGCAGATGTATCTCAAAGCAATATTCAATCGGTTGGATTTTCACTAAATCCTAGTTTGCTTATACGGAACATTTTTAAAGGTGCCGAAACACTAGAAATATCTGCCATTGGTTCTATTGGTGCTTCTAAAGATGGAAAAGAAGAAGATGACCCGTTTTTTGATATTAACGAATTTGGAGTCGATTTAAAACTAACTATTCCAAGATTATTTTCACCGTTTTATACTGAGGGTATCATCCCTAAATATATGTTGCCAAGTACCCGAATTAGTTTAGCAACAACCAGTCAAACTAACATAGGTTTAGACAAACAAACATTTAGTGGTATTTTTAATTACAATTGGCACCCCAATGATAAAGTCACAAATCGATTAGATGTATTCAACATTCAATACGTTCGAAATCTTAATACAGGCAACTATTTTGATGTGTATAGCAACTCATTTAACGCCCTGAATCGAGTAGCTAGAGATATTGATTATATTGATGATGATGCCACATTAAATATTCCAAATTCAGACAATCCTGTAAACGAAGCTGATAGCTTCATAAATGATGTTTTAACCAATAGCACGTCATTAACTTCAAACGATTCAGATTACAAGACCGTTTCAGGTATTGAAGAGCGTAAACAACGGTTAATTGAAAACAACTTGATTTTATCTTCAAGCTACAATTTTATAAATGATGAACGCACAAATCTATTTGACAACGACTTTTCTATATTTCGGTTTAAGCTAGAATTGGCTGGAAATTTACTATCAAGCGCGTCAAAAATTATAGGTCTTAAAAAAGACAGTAATGGTCGTTATGAAATATTCAATGTCGCCTTTTCGCAATATGTAAAAACGGAATTTGATTATGTAAAACACTGGGAATTAGGTAGAAGAAACGTGCTTGCTATGAGGAGTTTTTTAGGCATTGCTCTTCCTTATGGTAATTCTAACAGCATCCCGTTTTCTAAAAGTTTTTTTGCAGGAGGACCTAATGACAATCGTGCATGGAACCCTTATAGTCTAGGACCTGGAAGTTCTGAAACCACTAACGAGTTTAATGAAGCCAATTTAAAATTCGCATTAAGTTTAGAACAACGTTTTAATATATTTGGAGATTTAAACGGTGCCCTGTTTATAGATGCTGGTAATATCTGGAATGTATTGGATAATGTTGAAGAAGAAAGAGCAACTTTTAATAATTTTGACTCCTTAAAAGACATAGCTATAGGTTCAGGATTTGGCTTACGTTACGATTTTAGCTTTTTTGTGTTCCGTTTTGATATTGGTTTCAAAACCTACGACCCTTCATATAGAGATGAAAACAGGTGGTTTAATGATTATAATTTCGCTAACGCCGTATACAACATAGGAATAAACTATCCATTCTAAATCTTTAACACACTATAACGTTTTAGTATCAATTTCTATTTTTCAAACTACAAAACAGCAGCTAGTTATTCAAAAATTGATTACTTTTGGGTCTTACTAATTACTAATCATATTAAATTAAAAAAATGGGACACAATATAAAGCCAGGAGTTGCTACAGGTCAAGAAGTACAAGCGATTTTCAATCATGCAAAAGCTAATAACTATGCACTTCCTGCAGTTAATGTTATAGGTTCTGACACTATAAATGGCGTTTTAGAAACCGCAAGAGACTTAAATGCTCCAGTAATTATTCAATTTTCAAACGGAGGCGCACAGTTCAATGCTGGAAAAGGGTTGAGTAACGACGGTCAAAAAGCCGCTATAGCAGGTGCTATTGCAGGTGCAAAACATGTGCATACCTTAGCAGAAGCTTACGGTGTTCCAGTAATATTACATACCGACCACTGTGCAAAAAAATTATTGCCTTGGATAGACGGTTTACTTGATGCAAGTGAAGTACATTTTGCAGAAACTGGAAAATCATTGTTCAGTTCTCACATGATTGATCTTTCTGAAGAGCCTATTGAAGAAAACATAGAGATCTGTAAAACCTATTTAGAGCGAATGAGCAAAATGGGAATGACATTAGAGATTGAATTAGGTATTACAGGAGGTGAAGAAGATGGTGTTGACAATACTGACGTTGATGATTCTAAATTATACACACAACCAGAAGAAGTTGCTTATGCTTACGAAGAATTAAGTAAAGTAAGTCCTCAATTTACAATAGCAGCAGCTTTTGGAAACGTACATGGGGTTTACAAACCAGGTAACGTAAAATTAACACCAAAAATCTTAAAGAATTCACAGGACCACATTTCTAAAAAATATGGTGTTGAGCATAATCATATTGATTTTGTATTCCATGGCGGTTCTGGTTCTACAGTTGAAGAAATTAGAGAAGGGATAAGCTACGGCGTTATTAAAATGAATATTGACACCGATTTACAATATGCTTTTATGAGTGGTATTCGTGACTATATGGGAGATAAAGCTGAGTATTTAAAATCTCAAATAGGAAACCCTGATGGTGCTGATTCTCCAAATAAAAAATATTACGACCCAAGAGTTTGGTTACGTGCAGGAGAAGTAACTTTTGTAGCTCGTTTGAAAAAGGCGTTTGAAGACCTTAATAATGTGAATACCCTATAATAATTCATTTTAGAATCATATAAAATCCCATTTAAGCCCTATTAATATTGAGTTTAAATGGGATTTTTATTTTCAAAAACAAAATTTTATTAGATAGCTGTATCAAATTTTGAGTTTGAATAATAAAAATAGTAATTTTATATGTTTTACATTTGCAAACGATAACTAACTAAAACAACGATTTTAAAATTGAATTAAAATCGTAAACCCATCCTAAGCACAGTCAAGGGATTTAAAAAACGTAAATCATATGTCTTGGTTTAAAAGAAAAACAAAAGGAATAACAACTACTACAGAAGAAAAAAAAGACACACCTAGAGGGTTGTGGTACAAATCTCCTACTGGTAAAATTGTTGATGCAGAGGAACTAGAAAAAAATTTTTATGTAAGTCCAGAAGATGGTTACCATGTTAGAATTGGTAGTAGAGAATATTTTGAAATCCTTTTTGATGATAATAAATTTAAAGAATTAGATGCTGATTTAGAATCTAAAGACCCTTTAAAATTTGTGGACACAAAAAAATACCCAGATCGCTTAAAAGCAGCCCAAGATAAAACCAAATTAAAAGATGCCGTAAGAACAGCCGTTGGCAAATCTAAAGACAAAGATTTAGTTGTGGCATGTATGGATTTTAGCTTTATTGGTGGTTCTATGGGAAGTGTTGTAGGCGAAAAAATAGCTCGTGCTGCAGATTACGCTTTAGCAAAAAAAATCCCGTTAATGGTTATTTCAAAATCTGGAGGAGCCCGCATGATGGAAGCTGCATTATCTTTAATGCAACTCGCTAAAACATCTGTAAAACTGGCGCAACTAGCTGATGCTGGCATTCCTTATATTTCTTTATGTACAGATCCAACAACAGGAGGGACAACAGCGTCGTTTGCTATGTTAGGAGATATTAATATAAGTGAACCTGGGGCTTTAATTGGTTTTGCTGGACCGCGTATTGTAAGAGATACTACTGGAAAAGAATTACCAGAAGGGTTTCAAACCGCTGAATTTTTATTGGAACATGGTTTCTTAGATTTTATAACATTACGTAGAGATCTTAAAAACAAAGTAAATCAGTATATTGATTTAATACTAAATCAGCCTTTAAGAGCTTAGATTTTTCTAAATTATTAAGACCTATCTGATTTTAAATCCAGACAGGTTTTTTTACTCAATTGAAGACTTTTTTGGACTGCATAGCATCGTTACGGAGTTATAAAAAGACGAAAAGTGAGTGAAAAATATCATTTTACAGCCAATTAAAAAAGTTTAAATGAGTTCATTGTATAAACATCATTTTTAAAACAAATAATGAGTCAGATTACATTTTAAAAAACATACTCAACTTAAAAAAAATAATTCTTAGCGACTAGAATAAGTCCATTTTCTTTTTAAGAATTTTATTTCAAATCATTAAAAATTACTATATTTGCCGCTCGAAAGAAAGACTTTCGTGTACATAAAAATCATTTACAATAATATTAGCATGTATTTATCAAAAGAAGAAAAAGCAGAAATGTTTGCAAAACACGGTAAAGGTAAAACGGATACTGGTTCTGCAGAAGGACAAATTGCGTTATTCACACAACGTATCAATCACCTAACTGAGCACTTAAAACAAAATCGTAAAGATTATAATACGGAGCGTTCATTAGTAAAATTAGTAGGTAAAAGAAGAAGCTTACTTGATTACTTAACTAAGAAAGATATCTTAAGATATCGTGCTATAGTAAAAGAATTAGGATTAAGAAAATAATTAAAAAAAGAGGCTTTTATTAGCCTCTTTTTTATTTTTGCGTTAGGGATTGAAGTGGCATCCTTTTTTGATTTTTTGTCAAAAAAGATATAGCTGAAAGCCCGACCTTTAGGTAACGCCAATATAAAGATTAACTCTAGCGTAAGAGTTTAAACCACGCGATATGAATAAGCAGATCCTGAAACAAGTTCAGGATTATCAGTTTTTCATTGGTCACACACACAACAACTACACACAACACAACGACCATTGTTTAATTTGATTTGAGCATGATTATGCTTGAATTGCAAGAAAAAATTTATGATTCCACAAGTTTTTAAAGAGGTCATTGACCTAGGAGACGGTAGAGAAATTTCTATTGAAACCGGAAAATTAGCAAAACAAGCTCATGGTAGCGTTGTTGTGCAATCTGGAAAATGTATGTTATTATGTACAGTTGTTTCCAATTACAAACAGTCTGATGTAGACTTTTTACCATTGACAGTAGATTACAGAGAAAAATTTGCTGCTGCTGGACGTTACCCAGGAGGTTTCTTTAAAAGAGAAGCAAGACCGAGTGATGGCGAAGTTTTAACGATGCGTTTAGTAGACCGCGTTTTACGTCCGTTGTTCCCAAAAGATTATCATGCAGAAACACAAGTTATGATCCAATTAATGTCTCATGATGATGAAGTTATGCCTGAAGCTATGGCTGGTTTGGCGGCGAGTGCTGCCATTCAATTATCAGATTTTCCATTTGAATGTGCCATTTCTGAAGCTAGAGTTGGTCGTGTTAATGGCGAATTTGTAATTAACCCAACAAGAGCACAATTAGAAGAATCTGATTTAGAGATGATGATTGGAGCTTCAGCTGATTCAGTAATGATGGTTGAAGGTGAAATGGATGAGATTTCTGAAGAGGAGATGGCCGATGCTATCAAGTTTGCTCACGAAGCTATCAAAGTACAAATTGCTGCGCAATTACGTTTAGCAGAAGCTTTTGGTAAAAAAGAAACTCGTGAATACGAAACTGCTGAAGTAAATGAAGATTTACAAAAAAGAATACACGATTTAGCTTACGATAAATGTTATGCTATTGCTAAGAAGGGAACTTCTAAAGCAGAGCGTAGTAATGCATTTGCTGAAGTAAAAGAAGAAGTAAAAGCTTCATTTACTGAAGAAGAAATGGAAGAGTTTGGCCATCTTGTTGGAGGTTACTACAGTAAGGCTGAAAAAGAAGCTGTTCGTGAATTAACATTAAGCGAAGGTTTACGTTTAGACGGTAGAAAGACTGACGAAATTAGACCAATTTGGTGTGAGATTGATTATTTACCATCTACACATGGTTCTTCAATTTTTACTCGTGGAGAAACACAAGCTTTAGCAACGGTTACCTTAGGGACTTCTAGAGATGCTAATAAAATAGATATGCCATCTCATGAAGGTGAAGAGAATTTCTATTTACATTATAACTTCCCGCCTTTTTGTACAGGTGAAGCTAGACCATTAAGAGGGACTTCTAGAAGAGAAGTTGGTCATGGTAACTTAGCGCAACGTGGATTAAAAGGTATGATTCCTGTTGATTGCCCATATACAGTACGTATTGTATCAGAAGTATTAGAATCTAACGGTTCATCTTCTATGGCAACAGTTTGTGCTGGTACAATGGCATTGATGGATGCTGGGGTTCAAATGACAAGACCAGTTTCTGGTATTGCTATGGGATTAATTTCTGATGGTGATCGTTATGCTGTATTATCTGATATTCTAGGTGATGAAGATCACTTAGGGGATATGGATTTTAAAGTAACTGGTACTTCTGAAGGAATTACTGCTTGCCAGATGGATATTAAAATTAAAGGCTTATCATATGAGATTTTAGTAAATGCGCTAAAACAAGCACGTGAAGGTCGTTTACATATTTTAGGTAAAATTACAGATACTATTGCAGCTCCTGCTGAAAGTGTTAAAGAGCACGCGCCAACTATGGTGACGCGTCGCGTTCCTAATGAATTTATTGGGGCGCTAATTGGTCCTGGTGGAAAAGTAATTCAGGAAATGCAAAAAGAAACTGATACTACTATCGTTATTAACGAAGATCCAGTAACAGAAGAAGGTATTGTTGAAATTTTAGGTGTAGGTTCTGAAGGTATTAATGCGGTTTTAGCAAAAATCGATTCTTTATTATTCAAACCAACAGTTGGTAACGTTTACAAAGTAAAAGTAATTAAAATGCTTGATTTTGGTGCCGTTGTAGAATATATAGATGCTCCAGGAAATGAGGTTTTATTACATGTAAGTGAATTGGCTTGGGAACGTACTGAAAATGTTTCAGACGTTGTAAATATGGGTGATGTTTTTGATGTGAAGTATTTTGGTCAAGATCCAAGAACTCGTAAAGAAAAAGTATCTCGTAAAGCTATTTTGCCAAAACCAGAAGGTTATGTTGCTAGACCACCTAGAGATAGCTCTAGAGATAGTCGTGGTGGACGTGATAACAGAGGTAGAGATAATCGTGGACGCGATAACCGCAGAGACGATAGAAGACCTAGAGAAGACAAGAAGGAAGATTAATTTCTTTTTTAATCTATAATTTTAAGCCTGTTTCTCCCGATAGCTATCGGGATTGAAACAGGCTTTTTTTATACATTTATAATTGAATTGTAAACTGAAGACTTCTATAATGGTAGGCAGACGGGTTTGCTAAATTTAGCCCAAAAACAGGCATCAACTCATAAAAACAAAACGCATCCCGAAATTTCGGGATGCGTTTTTCATCAACTAAACTATAATCAAATTAACTAAACTAAATCTATTTTTGTTTTTTCTTGTGCATGCTTTTTTTCATGCCTTGCTTTTGGTCTTTTCCTTTAGAGGCCATTCGCATTTGTGCTTTCTGCCATTTAGCATATTGCTCTTCATTTAAAATGTTTTTCATTTTAGCTTTCATAGCAATTTGATGGTCTAATTTGGAATTTACCATTTTAAGACGTTGCTCTTGTGTAGGTTTTTGCATTTCTCCACTTTCTTTTTTTGCTTTGCGCTCAGCCATCATTGCTTTTCTTTTAGTGGCATTTTCTAAATTTATTTTTTGAATATTAGCTTGTTGAGATTCATTTAAATCTAAAAACAAAGTCATTTTTTTTGTTTGGAGTGTAGCCATGTCTTCCGCAGAGAGATTCATCATTTTTTGACTTCTTTCTTGGTTATTTGGTTTTTGTCTTTTTTGCTCTTGAGCAATTGCTTGTAGTCCTATAAAGGCTAAGGCAATTAATATTAGCTTTTTCATCTGTATTAAAAATTTAAATTAATTACTACTAGGACTTAGCAATTTTAGAAAGGTTTAAAAGCGGTGTTAGTTTTAACGAGACATTAACAAATCGAATGGGTTTGGCTGAAATAAATACAGTGTCTAGTTTATTCTGAAATGGGGAGTTTTAAACTCACTCCAGTTTGAAAGTCAGGCGCATTGTTTACCAAAAAATCTTCTTTAATGTATATTGATAATTTTAATTTTGGTCGACCATAAGTATATGTGAAATTCCAAGTAGATTGAGCATTATATAGTGTGGCAACGCCATTGTGCCAACCCCCATTTATTTCACTCCATTTGCCAAGTAATCTATAATAATCGGCTTCTTTTTTTTTGTTGTAACGCGATTGTGCTTGGTAATTTATTCCAAAGGCATTATAATTTCCTTTTTTTGTGTATTTAGTTATTTCAATATTACTTTCTATAGTTCCTAAATACGGATTGTTACCTAAATCTATAACCTCCTTAAAATTGATTATGTTTTTGCGTAACAGATTTGCGCCTAAGGCAATATTGAGTTCGTAATTGTTTTTTAGAGGTATTTTCTTGATAGCATTACCAGAAACCCCAATATCTACAGACGAATTAAATTTAGAGGTGTTAAGCCCTAAATGACTGCCAAAATTGAAAAATATATTTCTAGCCTTATTGATTGAAAGTTTAGGATAATAAAAGTGATTGAGCTCAAGACCTCCAATAAAAAAATCATTGTTATTTAGTTCGAGTGTTTTTCCGTTTCTATCAAAGTATTTAAAATTCACTTGATTTAACCCATAATATCGCCTTCCATATGGGTCTTCGCCACCGGCAACATTACTATGGAACCACTCAATACTTTCATCACCTGTAAAAAATGAAAATGGATGTTTTCCTTTGGTAATTAAATAAGAGCGTAAAGTAATACCTAATTCGTGTTGTTTTGATAATGGGATATTAATACCAACTCTAAACTCCTTAATTACTGCATCTATAACGATATTCATATACTCTGCAGGCGTAGTTGCTTGGTCAATAAAATTAAAATGACGGTCATGCCAAATAACTTGGCTTAATTGTTCTCTTACTTCGGAATCTTTAGGGAAATGAGCTTCAACAAAAGGTTGAAAGTTGTTTCCGCTAATAGAGTTTATGGTTAAAGTTGTTTTTTTTGGAGGCGTAAGTTTAAAATTGGTATTAATCCTAGAACTGAAAATACCAAAATGATGTGTTGCTAAAAGGCTAGGGTTTTCAATACCATTTTTAATTGATAAGCTATCTTTTTTTTGCGCTATTACAATAGAACTGTAAATACAGAATACAATAAAAAGCGTTTTTTTTAGCATCGAGCAAAAATAGGTAAAGTTTAAATATAAATAATTATGGAGTTGTTAATTCTTGTTGAGCTTGTTTTATTAAGGTTATTGTGGTTTGGTATAGGTCTGTATTATTTATTTTACCTTTCAGCCAACTATAAAAACTTATTACAAAAATATCTTCTTTGTGGGTTTCAATCCAGTCAAAAGCGTTTTCAACGGTATCTTTAAATGCTTTTGTGGTTACTGTTTCTGGGTTTTTGTAATAGGCTTCAACAAAACCTAAATATGTGATAACACGTTGCTGATTGATGCTTTTTAAATATGAATAATGACCTCTTTTAAAGCTAAGTAATCTTGATTCTGCTAAGTCAATGTTTTTAAGTTCAATATGAAGTAATATTTCGATTAAGTTTTTTTTAATGACCCATTCTTTTCCTGCTTTTTCTGCGTACCAAGAATCGGTATGATAAAATTTGGAAAAAACTTGATGTGCCTTTTTTAAATCGTTTTTTTGAAAATAATACACAATCAGGCTTAAATTAATATCTAATAATGACTCGGTGTCTGGGTGTTTGCTCTTTATAAAAGGCTCTAAGGTTTGTATGGCTAATTCTTGTTGGTTGCTGTAATTTAAATTAAGCGATTTTAGTAGGAGGTATTTTAATTTGAATATGGTGTAATACTTCTGTTTCTTCAAGTTCATGTGTTCATGCATAAGCTCTAAATAAGGCATGGACTCCGAAAATTTTTTGTTTCTGAACAATGTATTTGCAATGGCGTATAAAATTTGAATATGATAGTATAACTGGTTTTCTTTGCTTTTATAATTGAGAATCGATTTGTAAGTGTTAATTAAAAAAGGTTCAATTTTCAAATAGTCTTTAGTGATAAATGCTGAAATACTAGCAATAGTTACTAATTGATACAAAGATTTAAACGACAAAGCATCATTAATGTTAATGTTGTGTGTTTTAAACGTGTTGTCGAGTATGGTTTGAAAATCTAAAACATCTCCTTTGTAGGCAATGTTATTTAGTGTTTGTCTGATTTTCACATAAACAATGTTGAGTTCGTTTTCTATAGCAATATGCTTTTGATTGCCTTTGAGTTTTATAATGAGCGGATCTAATTCTACAGATGGGTTTGCGTAAGCATACTGGATTTTAGTATGATAAATTTCATTTAGCATGGGGAACAAATAATGTTCTGTGGCTAATATTTCAGCTTTGTCTAAAATTTTATAGGCAACCTTATGTTGGTTTTGTTTTAAAAATGATTTTGCAGCTAATAGGTATTTAATGATTTGCATATCCGCAGAATTCTCGTCTTGTAAACTTTGGTTTGCTGTAAAATCTATTAAAGATTGATGCAGGCGTTTTCTTAAAGCATGGTAAGCATCTTTCTTTTCGCTTCCATAAAGCTTTATGGAAATGTCTTTTGAGTTTAGTTCATCTTCTGATAATAGATTAAATAATGCGATGTTTTTGGCATCATTCCGCTTGTTCTTTTTTTCTAAATAAGTGATGAATTTCTGTTGGTCTTCAGTTGAAAATGTAGAAACTATATCGTTTAAATTAATCATTTAATCATCAGTATTAAAATTTTATTATGAATAAATATAGGTGTTTTTTAAATAATATATTAAAATATATCGTCGGTTTTGTTCAAATATAGTGTTTTGTAACTTCAGTAAGTTTCGCAGTTTTGCCCTATAATCATTAAAACAAAAAAATATGAATTATCAAACAACAGTTTCAGTAGATGAAAAGTCTAAAGAAACAAAAACAAAAAAAGAAGTTAAAGTGTATGATCAAAAACCAACATCGGCTTTTATCGGCGCATCTTGGTCTGCTTTATTAATTGGAATGACATCGTATTGTATTGGTTTGTGGAATGCCGGTATGATGCTTAATGAAAAGGGATATTATTTTACCATACTGCTTTTTGGTCTCTTTTCTGTAATCTCTGTTCAAAAGGCGGTAAGAGATAAAATGGAAAATATTCCTGTTACAGATATTTATTATAGTATTAGTTGGTTTACAACAGTAACATCAATCGTGTTGTTGGTTATCGGGCTTTGGAATGCCGATTTGCTTTTAAGCGAAAAAGGCTTTTACGGAATGTCATTTCTATTGAGTTTGTTTGCTGCCATTGCTGTTCAGAAAAACACGAGAGATGTTCAATATATAGATAGGAATATTGAGGAAGATATTTAATAATTGGATAAAGTGTCAAAACAAAAAAATATAAAAGGGTTGTTTTGATGGTTGGTTAGTTAACCCAAAACCTCGTGGCTAATGGCTGCGAGGTTTTAAAATACAAACTCGTTTTTTATTGTATATTAGTATTCAAACTCCGCTTATGCCTTATTGGTTACATATTCTTATTATAGTTGTTGTTGCTTATGCTGTAATAAGTATAGCCTTGTATTATTTACAAGATTATATGTTGTTTAAACCTGAAAAACTCCCAAAGGATTTTGAATTTTACTATGAAAATCAACATACCAAAGAATATAATTTAGAAACTAGGGATGGTGCAGTAATCAATGGATTGCTCTTTAAGCCAAAAAGCGAATCAAAAGGTATTGTACTATACCTAAAAGGGAATTCTAAAAGTATAAAAGGCTGGGGGAAGTTTGCGGTAGATTTTACCAGACATGGTTACAATGTCTTGATGGTAGATTATCGTGGCTTTGGGAAAAGCACAGGCAGGCGCTCACAAAAAGCCATAAAAAGAGATTTACAAGAAGTATATAATAAGATAAAGGAGCGCACCACTGAAGATCGGATTATTTTATATGGCCGTTCGTTAGGTTCAGGGTTTGCTGCAAAGCTGGCGTCTATGAATAACCCGAAAATGTTAGTTTTAGATGCGCCGTATTACAGTTTAACAAAAGTTACGGCACGTTATGCGCCTTTTATGCCATTGTCTTTGCTTATAAAATATCCGTTACCAACTTATAAGTGGTTAAAATATGTGCAATGCCCAATTCATATTATTCATGGGACTAATGATAAATTGATTCCATATAAAACCAGTGTAAAATTGTCTAAAGTAAATCCTAAACGCACCAAATTACATACTGTGATCGGTGGCGGGCATAAAAATTTGAATAACTTTGAATCCTATCATGAAATGATTCAGGATATATTAAACAGTAAGCCACAAAATATCGATTTGTCAACAACAAGTATTCATGTTAAACACACCTCAAAACCGAGTAAAACAAAAGCTTAAAAAGGCAGGTATTGTTTTAATTAGCCTCTATCTTATGGTTGGTACTTTATTGAATTTTTTTCAAGAGAAAATGTTGTTTTTGCCAACGGTATTAGCGCAAGATTATGAGTATCAGTTCTCATATCCTTTTGAGGAATTGTTTTTTAATACAGACCATGAAGCAGTTATAAATGCTATTCATTTTAAAGTGGAAAACCCTAAAGGCGTGATACTCTATTTACATGGAAATGCAGGCGATTTATCTCGCTGGGGTTTGGTTACAGAATATTTTGTTGAGAAACAATATGATGTTTTGGTGATGGACTATCGGACTTTTGGAAAAAGTACTGGAAAGTTAAGTGAACAAGCACTTTATGATGATGCGCAATATTGTTATGATTATTTAAAGGGCAGGTATAATGATAGTGATATTACTATTTACGGACGCTCATTAGGAACAGGGATTGCTGCTTATATAGCCTCAAAAAACACGCCGAAACAACTTGTTTTAGAAACGCCTTATCATAGTATTTTAGATGTGGCGCAATCGAGATTCCCTATGTTTCCGGTAAAACAGCTTTTAAAATATAAACTACCAAGCAATCAATATATAAAGCAAGTTAATTGTCCAATTACAATCTTTCACGGAACAGCAGATGTTGTAGTGCCTTTTGCTTCAGCTGAAAAGTTATTTGATCTTTCAATAAAGGAACAAACAAAATTTATAACTTTTGAAGATGGCAATCATGGGAATTTAATTTCATTTGATAAATACCATCATCAAATTAAAATAATATTGCCTTAATCTACTTTAAGTGTAGATAAATGATATGAATGAATCTTGCGTAGGTATTAAATTATAATTTCCTAATTACTTCTATGATACTATTGGAAAATGGATACTCCAGTTTTTATCACATTACCGGTTATTGCTTTTATAGATTCTTATTAGAACGCAGAAAGTATTAGATTAACCCCTAATAAGTTCGAAGCGATATTTAAAATTTCTTAAAAAATTAACATAAGCATGACTAAATCTTAAAGAAAAACTAAAATATCGACAAGAGCTGTTAAACATTTCTAAAATACTTCTACAGGTGGAAATAATTAACTCTATTTGCACTGAGTTTAGTTAATAGTTTAGTTAGTTTAGTTAAAAAAAAGCCGGTAATTTATAAATTACCGGCTTTTTCTATATGTATGATCTTAATAAGTATTAAACCATTTCAACAAACAATCCATTATCTGTTTTTTCAACTTTAGCAAGATTGTTCTTAGTTAATTCTTTAATGGTTTTATCCCATTTTTTATTTGATAAACCTGATTGCGATTTTAAATCAATCAAAGTCAATTTTTCGGCCTTCTTTAAAACTTCAAAAACTGCTTTAGCATCATCGCTAATAGTTAATGGTTTCTTCTCAGGTCGCATTTGCGGAAAGAATAAAACCTCTTGTATAGATTGGTTATTCGTTAAAAACATAATCAATCTATCCATACCAATGCCCATCCCCGAAGTTGGCGGCATACCGTATTCTAGAGCCCGTAAAAAATCATGATCAATAAACTCAGTCGCTTCATCATCACCTTTAGCAGCCAATTTTAATTGATGCTCAAAACGTTCGCGCTGGTCAATAGGGTCATTAAGTTCAGAATAGGCATTCGCAATTTCTTTACCACAAACCATCAATTCAAAACGCTCCGTTAATTCAGGATTTTCACGGTGTTCTTTACATAACGGACTCATTTCTTTAGGGTAGTCCGTAATATAAGTGGGCTGAATATAGTTGGCCTCACATTTTTCGCCAAAAATCTCATCAATAAGCTTGCCTTTTCCCATAGTGTTATCCACTTCAACACCTAAGTCTTTAGCCGCTTGTCTAATCTCTTCTTCGGTTTTACCAGTAATATCAAAACCAGTAAAATGTTTTATGGAATCTGCCATAGTTACTCTGGCATAAGGCGCTTTAAAATCTATTTCATGTTCACCAAACATAGCTTTTGTAGTTCCGTTAACGGCAATAGCGCAATGTTCAAGTAAACGTTCACAGAAATCCATCATCCAATTATAATCTTTATACGCCACGTAAATTTCCATGGCTGTAAACTCAGGGTTATGGGTTCTGTCCATACCTTCATTTCTAAAGTTTTTAGAAAACTCATAAACGCCTTCAAAGCCACCAACGATCAATCGTTTAAGATATAATTCATTGGCAATTCGCATGTATAAGGGGATGTCTAAAGCATTGTGGTGCGTTATAAATGGACGTGCAGCAGCACCACCCGGGATAGGTTGTAGTATAGGCGTTTCCACCTCAAAATACCCAGCATCATTAAAAAATGAACGCATGGCATTAAACAATTTGGTGCGTTTAACGAACACATCTTTAACATGCGAGTTTACCACCAAATCGGCATAACGTTGTCTATAACGCTGTTCAGGGTCTGTAAATGCATCATGTACATTGCCTTCTGCATCGGTTCTTGGCAAAGGCAATGGTTTTAAAGCTTTACTAAGCAACGTAAAATCTTTGACCCTAACACTTTTTTCGCCAACTTTAGTCGTGAATAATTCGCCTTCAACACCAATAAAATCGCCAATATCCAACAGTTTTTTATAAACATCGTTGTATTTGCTTTTGTCATCGCCTTGGCAAATTTCATCTCTATTAAAATATACCTGTATTCTACCTTCACTATCTTGTAATTCAGCAAAACTAGCATTTCCTTGTATACGTCTAGACATCAATCTTCCAGCAATAATAACTTTATCGCCTTCTTTAAAATCCTCCTTTATTTGTTTAGAAATATGCGAAACAGGATACAAATCTGCTGGGTAAGGGTTAATGCCTAATTCGCGTAATTTTGTTAGTTTTTCTCTTCTTACTAATTCTTGCTCTGAAAGCTGCATCTTATGATTTTTTGAATCGCAAAATTAAACTATTTAAAAAAAATGAAAAGCTTCTTTTTAATTATTCTTTGTTTTTATTCATTCACGGACAGTGTTTTTATAACAATTTGTGAAAATTGTTTTTGTTTATGACATACATCATAGATTGTTAAGTGATATAGTTTTTATTTTGATGTAATTATTACAATAGGTTTTGTCACCTATTTGTTTAAATGTTTTTTTTGCTTTTTATAATCAACGTGTTATTGAATAGATATAATTTAAACTTCATTAAGATGAAAAATTTAATATTAATTTCGCTAGTCTTTTTTACTGTTAGTTTTGACTTGCTAGCACAAGAATTGTCTCCATATATTAAAATTGGGGAGTCAACAGAAAGTGTTCAGGAATTATCAGAGAAAGTTATTTCTGCATTAAAAGATAATTCATTTGCAGTTTTAGGAAGTTATAATCCTGCAAACAATAGTTCTTTAAGGGTTATTGCATTTACAAGAAGTGATTTAAGTAAGGCATCAATAAAAGTGATAGATAGAGGCGCATTAGCTGCAGTCTTTAAAGTGGGTTTGGTTAAAAAAAACAATAAAGTAACTATCTCTTATACTAACCCAGATTATATTTTACGAGCTTATTTAAGAGATAGCTATGATGCATTTGGTAATACTTTTAAAATATTTAGTGCAGATTTAAAAGCTGCATTTTCTACTATTGGAAACGAGTTTGTCCCATTTGGAGGGACTGTGCAAGCAGATAAATTAAAAAAGTACCATTATAAAATTATGATGCCTTATTTTACTGACCCAGTTGTGTTAAATGAATTTGCTTCATTTGAAGAAGGAGTGAAGACCATAGAAAACGCTTTAAATTCTAAAGAAGGAAATACAAAACTTGTTTATAAGCTGATTTATAATAATGCTAAAGTGGCTGTTTTTGGTGTAGGATTACTAAATAAAGAGGATGGGGAATCATATTTTTTACCAATTATTGGTGAAGATCATGTAGCTGCTTTACCTTATGAAATAATATTACAAGATAAAGTTGCGACTATGCTTCATGGTAAATATAGACTTGCTTTACATTGGCCTGATTTATCAATGGGGACTTTTATGAAAATTATGAGTACTCCAGGAGATATTGAAGATGCTTTAGAAGTTCTTTGTCAATAAATAGTTTTAATTCTTACTTTAATAAACTGAACTGGTTTGAACTTTTTTGATTGAAGCGAAAAGTAGAGATTTTTTCCTCAATTAAAGACTTTTTTGAACTGCATAGCATCGTTACGGAGTTATAAAAAGACGAAAAGTGAGTGAAAAATATCATTTTACAGCCAATTAAAAAAAGTTTAAATGAGTTCAATATTCAATTGTAACAAAACTCATAAAATTACGTCAAATTAGTATCGTCAATTAAAATAAATCATATCATGAGTTTTTGGAGAGTTTTACTGTCTATTATTTGCCCACCTTTAGCAGTTATCGATAAGGGTTGCGGATCTATTATAATCGTCTTTTTATTATGGCTTTGTGGCTGGGTGCCAGGAGTTATAGCCGCATTAGTGATACTGAATAATCCTAAAATTTAGTATGCAATCGCAGTTTTTAGTCACAGTATTTAATACGTGATAAAAAGTTTATATTTTCAAAATTCACGAAAAGCAATCATCCATCATCGGTCATTTGTCTTCCGTCTTTTTTGCATAAAATATCGTAATTTTGCGGTTCATGAATAAGCAAATAAAACTTCAAGATTTAGGACTCAAAGACTATAAACAAACCTGGGATTACCAAGAACAGTTGTTTAGAGGCATTGTGGATACTAAAATTAAAAATAGGCGAGAGGCTGCTGGTTTGGAAACCGATAACTTTTTCCTGTTTGTAGAGCATCCGCATGTGTATACTTTGGGTAAAAGCGGGGATATGTCAAATTTGTTGGTTGATGTAGCGCAATTAAAAGCTAAAAATGCAACTTTTTATAAAGTAAATCGAGGTGGAGATATCACTTATCATGGCCCAGGGCAGATTGTTGGTTACCCAATAATAGACTTAGATAATTTTTTTACCGATATTCATAAATATCTTCGTTTTTTAGAAGAAATGATTATTCTAACGCTTGCTGAGTATGGTTTAAAGGCAGAACGTAGTCCGGGAGAAACGGGAGTATGGTTGGATGTGGGTACACCATTTGCTAGAAAAATATGTGCCATGGGTGTTCGAGCAAGCCGTTGGGTAACCATGCATGGTTTTGCCCTTAATGTAAATGCAAATTTGGGTTATTTCGATTTAATGATTCCATGCGGAATTCGTGGTAAGGCTGTAACATCTTTAAATGTTGAACTCGCTCAAAAAACGGTTGATGAAGCTGAGGTTAAAGAAAAACTGTTAAAGCATTTTTGTCATCTTTTTGAGGCGGAGTTTTTATAAGGTACGTTTAATGCAAAGATAAAATTCCGTTTCAAAGAACTTTATCCGTTGTCAAACAAAAGTTGTCTGAAAATATTTGTAAAGTCAAGTAGGGATATGCGAAAAACTTTGCTGTAATCAATACTTCTCAGGCACAAAAGTCTGGTAGTCTATAGGTGGGCGCACATACGCTTTATAATCAGGTAATTCTGGAAGTTCTATAGGTTTTAAATCCATTTTCTCATAAGGTATTTGGCTTAAAACATGGCTAATACAATTTAAACGTGCCTTTTTCTTATTATCTGCATTTACCACATACCAAGGCACTTGTTTCGTGTCAGTATGAGCAAACATATTGTCTTTGGCTTGTGAATATTCCAACCATCTGGATCGCGATTCTAAATCCATAGGACTGAATTTCCAGCGTTTAAGAGGATTGCTGATACGGTTTTTAAAACGCTTTTCTTGCTCTTCATCACTTACCGAAAACCAGTATTTTAATACAATGGTTCCAGACCGTACTAGCATGCGTTCAAATTCTGGACAAGACCTTAAAAATTCGTCATACTCATCATTCGTACAAAAACCCATAACCTTTTCTACGCCCGCTCTGTTATACCAACTTCTGTCAAAAAGCACAATCTCGCCAGCAGCCGGTAAATATTGGGCATATCTTTGAAAATACCATTGTGTTTTTTCTCTTTCGGTAGGTACGCCTAAGGCTACCACTTTACAAACACGAGGATTTAACGGTTCTGTAAATCTTTTAATAGTACCGCCTTTTCCTGAGGCGTCTCTGCCTTCGAAAATAATGACCACTTTTAAACCTTGTTTTTTAACCCATTCTTGAAGATGTACCAACTCGGTGTGTAATTTTGCTAGTTCTTCGTCGTAGTTGAATTTATTATCTTTTGACATGCTTGGTTTTTTGAAAACACAAGTTACTGAAAAACAAAAAAATGACTAGGTGATAATTGACTTTTTTGTGAGTTAAAAAGGTAATTTATAAAGATTCTTATTAATCCTCTGCATTAAAAAACACTTTATAATAGTGCATTTTCTTTTCGTCATCATAACCACGTTCTAAATATTCAGCAGAAGCGTCTGGGGCATCAATATCTAGCTTTATTTGTATGTTGGTGTCCAGTTTTATATCAGTTTTTATTTTTCGCTTTTCTTTGGTTACAACAGCTTCGGCAACATCAAATTGATTTCGAATAACTAAATTTTGTTCGCCTTCAAATTCTTTTTTATAATTGTCAAATTCTTTTTTATGTTTGTCTTCTTCAAAAAGTTCATCTTTAAAGCGCTCTACGTTTACTACTTCATTTTCTTTAAAAAAATCAATGGTTTTTGCTAAAAATGTGTTTTGTTCTTGTGCGCCATAACTGGTTTTTAAAATTTCGGTAGAGAAGTCTTTACAAAGTTCAATATACTGCTGGGTATGGTTATTGGCATCATCGGCATATTTAATATTTAAAAAATGATTGATCCAATATTGCGCATCGTAACTATTATTATCAACACTTAAAATAATGTTGCCTTCTCCATCAGATTGATTCAAAATCAAACAGCCTTTATCTACTTTTTTAGAGCTAATGCCTTTTTGAACCAACACATCATAACTATTATTTTCTAAATAGGTTTGAAAGAAATTCACTTTGCTTTCTATTTTAAATATACCAATAGCGTTGGTGGTTATATCTCTAAATTCTATGCCTTCGAACATGACAATTAATACGTCGCCAGTTTTTATTTGTGCAGAACTAGATTGTTCAAATAAATGCGTAACAATGTGTTTTGAAATTTCTACAAAACCATCTTCATCATTAAACAACTGAGTACTATAACTGTTAATCTCGTTAAGCGAAATATTAGCGTGATGATTAAAACGGTAGCTTTGCACCACGCTCCCAAAAGGTCTTAATAAAAATGGTAGCATTAAATCGTAACTAGCTTCATCAAAATCTACAGTTTTATCTGAAAAAGCATTTTTGGTATCGTTGAATTTATTTCCAACTTTATGAATAATGAATTGAGAAATGGCCGCGTTTTTTCTTGAAATCATGTAAAGTATATTATAAATGCAATACTATTAAATTAACTTGAAATTATACCAAAAAAAGAGCACCAAAGCATTACACTTTGGTACTCAAGATTCGAGGACTTATTTTTTGAGGTTAAAAAGCGTTATTTATTGAAACTTGTATGCTCTGAATATCCCATTAGTTTGCCGTTCTTTTTATAGGATTTACTTTTTACAACACCAACACCTTCTGCAATCCATTCCTTAATATTAATTTTATTTTCATTGATATTTTACAAATTCTATACGTCTATTTTTGGTTTTTTCTACATCTCCTTCAAAAAAATCAATTGCTTTGTTTGCGCTTTAGGAAATGGTATGGTTAATAATGGAACCATCCAAAAAGTAAGGATGCTTAATACCTTTTTTGAGTATTCCATTTGTAAGTGTTTGAATGATAGCTGGTATAAATATAAAATTATTTTTTTAAAACAAGTTAAAAGTCTGGAAATAAAATAACTAACTAATTAATTTGATAAAGAATTATTGAGTTGGACTCCCCTTTTGTTACGAACTCTAAATTTTGGTCCTTATCAATATTATCAAGGGTTATTGATGAGTTTCCATATACTGGGAAGTTCGGAAGCAGTTTTGATTGACTGTCATACAGGTAAATTTTATGCGATTGTAGGTCTGTTATTGAAACATAAATTTTATTGTTAATATAAAAGAGTTTAGGGTTTGAGTAATCGCCAAAATCCAGCTCGATAGTTTTGTTTTTTATGGATAGTTTGTTTTCGCTTTGCGCTACCAAAGTTTTACTTGTGGTTTCAATATGGTGTTTTTCCGAAAGGTTTAAGGTTTTTGTTGATACGTTACCTTTGGTGTCAACAGAAATTAAATCCCCGTTTAAAGTTGTTGTTGTGAACGTATTATTATATAAGTAAATAGGTTGGTTAGAATAGTTGCTCGATGTTTTTGGAGTTACTCTAGTTTTTCCAATTCTGTCTAAAATATAGAGTTTGTTTTTTGTTTTAAAAGTAATATAATCTTTGCTACCAATTCTAAAATGTTTGGGTTGGCAAGCAATAGCGTTGTTGGCAGATTTAAATGTAAAGCCTTTTACAATTTTAGCTTGTACATTATACATTAAAACGTTTTTACCTTGAGTAACTAACAGCCTGTAATTTTTGCGTTTATCATAATCAAAAACAGCCAAAGGTTGTGTGATTTCATCATTGAATTTTGCTGGAAATGGTGCTACATTTTTTCCGTTTCTAGCAATTACGTACACTCTGTTAGGTGTTGCAAAAGCGAGTTGGAGTCTGCCGTTTTTATAAATGTCTATTTGTTCAACGTTTCCTAAAATGGGACCTTGTAATTGTTTTTTCCAAAGAATTTTTCCTTTATTAGAAATTAAATACAGATTGTTATTTACATCCTGAACAATAATTTCTTTCTGTTTGGTAATATGGTTTTTTACAAATTGCGGATTGGTCAATAAGTTTATGTCCAGTTTTATATGGAGTTCTTCTGAAACGGAATGTATGGATGATTTAGTTTTACTCTTTTTTATAATACCATTTACATGAGCAAAGTTGTTGTCATAAATAAATTGAATAGCAGATGCGTTATAATCTGCTAGTTTGTAATTCTGACTTTCTTTAAAGTTTTTGTTCAATATAGATTTTAATGTTGAAGCATTTGTAACTTGTAATAACGATGCAGCATCGCTCAATTTTTCTTTTATATTTTTAAAGTAAGCTTTATCAGCAACAGTTGTTTTATTTTGGTAATTAGCAATAATACTTTGTAGTATTTCAGTATTAGGGGCAAATACAAAAAAGTTGTCTAAAACACAGTATACGTTGGTGTTGTTGTAAGTGATTAAAGGATTGAATGTTTCAGCAAATAATAAGGGCTGACTAAAATTATAAATATCAATTTCACGGTAAGTTTCAATCTTGTTTTTTTCGCTTAACAGGGCATCATTGGTAGCAATAACATCAATGGAATTTAGGGCTATAGCACGGTTTTTGGCTTCATAAATAACACCAACTTCAATAATATCATCAAAAAGAGTCGTGGAGCTGGCTATAGAATCTTTTTTGTTGAATTTTGCTAAATTTGTTTCAATAGTTTTGAAATTATTGAAAGTAAAACTCATAAAACCATCGCTGTTTGAAGGTGTTATGCTTTGAATTTGATTGTCTTGTGGGACCGTGTTTTTAAAAATATTAATTAAGCTTTCTGTTGAATCTGATGCTTTTGTTATACCATTAAAATAAAGTTCATTCTGACCCATTTCAACATCTACGACTATATAATTTGTAAATGTTTTTAGAGATAGCGAGTCCTTAATAAAAAAAGATTTTATAAGTGTATTATTAGGTTTTACTATAACAGAACATGTTTTGTCGTTACTAGCGGTATTATATATCTTTTCTAATGCATCAGGTTTATTTGAATTGTCAAAAAGATTGTCAATATGAGTTCTTGAAGAAGAAGCAAAAAATGTACTGTCAACTATAGTGCTATAAAATATGTTATTATTAATTGTAGATTTTGTAATCGTTTTGTTTTTGTAATTAAGTGTTTCTTCTGTATAGTTTGGTAACGAGTCCGTTAAAAATAAACCGTTGTTGTATTTTGTAATTATGGAATATTGAAGGCTATCGTTTAAATCTTCAGAAAAACAAATTAAAATGGCACTTGTAGGGTTTAAAAGAGATAAGCTTTCAAGTTTGTTTTCTAAATTTTTATATGAATTGTTCTTAGAAATTATCTGTAAAAAATCACTGTTATTTATACTACTTTTTAAACTCTCAAGATGAGATGTTTTTATGATTATTGATGTGTTTTCTGGAACAAAATCGATAAGGTTAGTTCGGTTTGTTTTAGAGTTTGAGCAACTAAAAATAAATATAAGGAGGAGGAAAAAACAAAAGAATCTCATGGATTTAATAAATTTCTGTAAAGATAAAAACTTAGAGACTGTAAATATAAAAACAGCCTTTATATATCAAACTTTAATTGTTCGGGCAATAATCTAAACGATTTTCTATGGTATTTTGTTACGCCATATTTTTTAATAGCTGCTCGGTGCTCTTTAGTGGGGTAGCCTTTATTTTGTTTCCAGTTATACATCGGGAATTCTTCATGAATGGTATTCATATACATATCGCGATGTGTTTTTGCCAATACTGAAGCCGCAGCAATACTTAAATATTTGGCATCGCCTTTAATAATGGTTTCAAACGGAACGTTCTTATAAGGTTTAAACTTATTGCCATCAACAATTATAAATTCTGGTAAGGGATTTAATTGGTCAATAGAAAGTTGCATTGCTAAAATGGAAGCGTTTAAAATATTGATACTGTCAATTTTTTCTTGAAATACATGAGCAACCCCAAAACTTAAAGCTTGTGCCTCAATAATAGGTTTTAAAATATCCCGTTTTTTTTCACTCAGTTGTTTTGAGTCGTTTAAAATTAAATTCTTAAATTTTTTTGGAAGCAAAACAGCAGCAGCGGTAACAGGTCCAGCAAGACAACCCCGACCAGCTTCGTCTGTGCCACATTCCAACAAAAAATCTGAATAGTTTGGTAATAACATGGCGCTAAAATATTGATAATACCAAATGAATTTTAAAATTGTGCTGTTAAATTTGAAATATAAAGTAAATATAAACGAATTCAACCCATCATTTTTGAGGTTTATTTGGTCTAACTCCTTAAAGTTTAATTATTATGCGGGCATAATAATTTTGAGGGGTTTGATAAGAATTACTTAAAACACATTGTAAAATATTTAATTATTATTAGTTTTTGTTGTTATTTTATCATCTATATAAGCTTTTTTTTAATTAAAATTCATTAAAGTTGTGTTGGTTGTCTAATTTATTAAGATTTTTTTAACTGTTTTTTTGTTTCTTTAAGATAATATTTGGAAATTCGTTGCAGACTAACTCAAATAATTATTAATATGAAATTAAAATTGACGTGTTTGTTAATACTGTTTTTGGTGTTTTCAATTCAATTGTCTAATGCACAAGAGAACAAAATTACGGGTACGATTACGGACGCTAATAATCTGCCAATTGGTGGTGTTACAATTGTTGTGGATGGGACAAGAAAAGGTGTGGTTTCAGATTTTGATGGAATCTATACTATTTCAGCTAAAACGGGAGATGTTTTAAAGTTCAGTTTTGTTGGATTGCAAACTCAAATGATTACAGTTGGAGCTGAAAGTTCCATTAATGTCGTTATGATTGAGGATGTAGAAAGTTTGGATGCTGTAGTTGTAACTGGGTATCAAAATGTTAAACGAGAACTCTTTACGGGAGCTTCCCAAACTATTAAGGCAGCAGATATTAAGCTTGATGGAGTTGCCGATATTTCAAGAGCTCTTGAAGGTAGGGCCGCAGGTGTAAGTGTACAAAATGTTACAGGCACTTTTGGTGCTGCACCCAGAATTACCATTCGTGGCTCTTCATCTATCCTAGGTGATACTAAGCCAATTTGGATAGTAGACGGCGTTATACAAGAAGAAATAGTTAATTTATCTGTATCGGACTTAGTTTCTGGAGATGCTAGTACACTATTAAGTTCTGCGGTCGCAGGTTTAAACGCTTCAGATGTGGAAAGTTTTGAAATTCTTAAAGATGCTTCGGCAACAGCATTGTATGGAGCTAGAGCTTTAAACGGGGTAGTTGTTATTACTACAAAATCCGGAAAGAGAAACCAAAAGCCTAAATTTAATTATACATCAGAATATGCTGTTAGAGATATTCCAAGATACACTAACTACGATTTACTAAACTCACAGGAAACAGTTTCTGTTTACAGAGAAATGGAGTCCAAAGGGTTTTTAGATTTGCCTTCTTCATTTCAAGGAAGATATGGAGGTATCTACAATATTATGTACCGAGCAATTAATAATTATGATTCCAGTACAGGACAATATCAACTCGAAAATACCCCAGAAGCAAGAGCTCAATTTTTAAAGCAATTTGAATTAGCTAATACCGATTGGTTTGAAACGTTATTTAATGCAACGCCAACGCAAACGCATGGTTTAAGTTTCTCTAGTGGTAGCGAAAATTCTACGTCTTATGCTTCTTTAGGTTATTATACTGATGGCGGATGGACTATTGCAGACAGAGTGCGACGAATTACAGGGAATTTAAGAAATACGTTTTATTTAAGTGACGATAAATTAAAGATTACGACTCAATTACAAGGGTCTATAAGAAATCAATTAGCTCCGGGTACATTTGCGAGAGAAGAAGATCTAGTTAGTGGGTCTTATACAAGAGATTTTGATATTAACCCATTTAGTTATGCACTTAATACAAGTAGAGCTTTACGCCCGAGAGATAATGATGGAAATCTAGAATATTCGCGTTACAATTGGGCGCCATTTAATATTATTGATGAACTAGATAACAATGGCATAGAAATCAATGTTTCGGATATTAAGTTTCAAGGACAAGCAGAATATAAGATTAATGATAATTTAACTTATAACTTTTTAGGGTCTGCTCGTTATGCAACATCTAATAATGAACATTCTATAAAAGAAAATTCTAATGTTGCAGGAGCTTACAGGTCCGATGAAACGACTGTTGTGAGAGATGCTAATAACTTTTTGTTTTCAGACCCAGACGACCCTAATGCACCACCAAGAGTTGTTTTGCCTGTTGGAGGAATTTTAATAACATCAAAAAACACATTAGTAACTTACACATTTAGAAATACTTTAGATTGGACAAAACGATTCAAAGAAGACCTTCATGGTCTTAGAATTTATGGCGGACAAGAATATAGATATACGGATAGAAGTGAAAGTAGTAATACAGGTTATGGCTATCAATTTGATAGAGGAGGGACTGTATTTACAGATCCAGATATTTTAAAGAAAGCTATTTTAGATGGTAATCCTTATTTTTCTGCATCAGAAACTAGACAGAGAGAAGTGTCTTTCTTCGCTAATGTAACTTACGATTTTGATAAAAAATATGTTTTAAATGTTACAGGTAATTATGAAGGTTCAAATAGAGCAGGGAAATCTTCAGAATCTAGATGGTTACCAACATATACCGTTGGTGGAAAATGGAACGTAGATAAAGAAGATTTTATTCAAAATTCCAATGTCATTTCTAGTTTAGCATTTAGGCCAAGTTATGGTCTAGTGGCCTTATTAGCTGATAATGCTACAAATAACTTAGCAGTATTTCGAAATCAAATAACAGATAGATTTAGTAATGATGATCGTGAAAACTTCATTGATATTGAAGATTTACAAAACAGCGAATTAACTTGGGAGAAAACCATAGAGTTAAATTTAGGATTAGATGTTGGGCTTTTCAATAATAGGATCATGATGAATTTTGATGCTTATTTTAGAAAAGGAAAAGATTTAATTGATTTAATTAGAACAACAGGTATAGGTGGAGAATCGATTAAATTAGGTAACAATTCAGAAATGACCACCAATGGTGTTGAGTTTCAATTAAATACGGTGAACATTGATAACGATAATTTTAGATGGAAAACAGGATTTAATATTTCAAAATTTAATCAAGAAGTGACCTCTCTTAAACAAGAATCTAACGTATTCGATTTAGTAACAGGCACAGGTAGAGGTAATGCTATTGGATTTCCAAAAGGGGCTTTGTTTTCTTTTCAATTTGAAGGACTTAACGAATGGGGCTTACCAATTTTTTTAACACAAGACCCAGAATTTGCCCCTTCTAAACCTTATGATTTGGTGGATTTTCAAGATACTGATAATGTATTGGACTATTTAAAGTATGAAGGTGCAACAGAACCCAATTTATCAGGAGGACTTGCAAATAATTTCACATATAAAAATTGGGATTTTAGTTTCTTTATCTCGTTTTCAGCTGGGAATAAAGTAAGACTTGCCCCTGTTTATGATTCAGTATATGATGATTTAGATGTGTTCCCAAGACAGTTTGTAAATAGATGGATTGCCCCTGGAGATGAAAATATTACGGATGTACCAACTATTGCTTCGCAAAGTTTATTACAATCTTATGGTAGTAATGAATTAGAAAGAGCGTACAATGCCTATAATTATTCAAGTGAGCGTGTAGCTGATGGCGATTTTATTAGAATGAAAAATATATCTTTAGGATATACTTTAGATAAACAGATTGTTGATAGACTAGGACTTTCTAATGTTAGAATGAGTTTGCAAAGCACCAATCCATTTTTAATTTATTCAGATTCAAAACTAGGAGGACAAGACCCAGAGTTTTTCAGGTCAGGCGGGGTAGCTTATCCAATATCTAGATTATTTACTTTTTCTCTTAACGTTGGATTTTAAAAAAATATACAATGAAAAATATAAAATATAATATTACAACTATTGTTGCTCTATTTTTAATGATATCCTCATGTAGTGATATTCTAGATGAAACTCCAGACAATAGGACAACAATTGATTCTCCAGAAAAAATAGCAGAACTATTGGTAGGAGCATACCCAGATGCGGCTTATGTCTCATTTTTAGAACCCATGTCTGATAACGCAGGGGATAAAGGACCAAGTGCGGACACAGGTATAGATTTTGCTACAACACTGAACGAACGCATGTTCTTTTGGGATGATATTAATGATACAGATGAAGATACACCCACTTACTATTGGAATAGAGCATATAAAGCCATTGCACAAGCAAATCAGGCATTATTATCTATTGAAGAGTTAGGTGGCAATGCAGAATTTAATCATTTAAAAGGAGAAGCACTCATTTGCCGTGCCTATGCACATTTTATGTTGGTAAACATATTTTCAAAAACATATAACTCATCTACTTCGGCTTCAGACATTGGAATACCTTATGTTACAGAGCCTGAAACAGTTCTCTTAGGTGATTATGAGAGAGGCACAGTAGAAAATGTTTATAATAACATAAGAGAAGATCTAGAGCAAGGCTTACCCTTAGTTGAAGATGATTATAATGTGCCAGCTTATCATTTTACAAAAAAAACAGCTAATGCTTTTGCTGCGCGTTTCTATTTGGTTATTGGAGAGTGGCAAAAAGTCGTAAACCATAGTACTTTAGCAATTGGTACAGGAGGTGCAGGTGTTTTAAGAGACTGGGAAAATAATTATAGACCAGCTACCTATTCGGAACAAACAACATTATATACGTCTTCTAATTTTGAGCCTGCCAACTTGTTATTAGTTTCTGCAGAGTCAATTTATGATAGGTATCATTATGCGGCAAGATATCAATTAAATAACGATAAAAGAGATGAGATTTTTCCAAATGCAAACGGAACGGGACAACCTTGGTCTTACTCGGTTTTTGGAAGCGGCGATTTATATTTTAATATTCCAAAATTTCAAGAATATTTTAAAGTTACCAATCAAGCTGCGGGTACTGGTAACGCATTTGTTACTTTCGTCTTATTATCTACAGATGAAGCCTTACTAAATAGAGCCGAAGCTTATGCTATGCTAGGACAATTAGACAATGCCTTAGCAGATATAAATATGTCTTACTCGGTTAAAACACGGTTATACGACCCCGCTTTTGATGAGCTAACAGTTTTAGATGTTCAAACACGTTTTGAAGTTACAGATCCAACCACGTACACGCCTTTTTATACTATTCCGGCTGAGTCTTTAGCATTTGTACACGCCGTTTTAACTATTAAAAGAACTATTTTTTACAATGATGGCTTAAGATGGTTTGATAATAAAAGACATAATATGGTTATTGAGCATCAAGATATTTTTGGTAATACGTTCACGTTGCCCAAAGATGATAATAGACGATTGCTGCAAATACCTGAAGCGGCACAGTCTTTTGGGATACAACAAAACCCTAGGTAATACTAAAAACTTAAAAAAAACATCAAAATGAAAAAATATTTATACATAACAATAGCATGCATGGTATTGGCTTTTCCAACATCATGTACCGATGGTTCGGATAGTGTTGGCGAAAGTCAAATAGACACAAGTGTACCCATTTTAAACGATTTAGATATCTGGTTAAGAAGTGAATTTGTTGCACCTTATAATATAGAAATGCTTTACAAATGGGATATTAATGATACTGATGTGGATAGGTTTTTACATCCACCTTTAGAATCTAGTGTAAGACCAGTAGCGGAAGCTTTACAAAAAGCTTGGATAGAACCTTATACGCTAGTTGGAGGTGCGGATTTTATAAAAAAAATTGCACCACGACAGTTTACTTTAGTTGGTAGTTTTAATTATAACCCCAATAGTCCAACAATTACATTAGGAGTTGCAGAAGCGGGTGCGAAAATCACATTGTTTAATATAGATTTTTTAGATTTTACTGATATAAACAGTATTAAGCAACCTTTAAAAACGGTTCAACATGAATATGCACATATCTTAAACCAAAATATTCCTTTCGATGTGGCTTACGGTCAAATAAATCCTGCTGACTACACAGCTCAATGGTTTAATAGATCCAATGCCGAAGCTAGAGAATTAGGTTATATAACAGCGTATGGCTCAAGTCAAGAAGGCGAAGATTTTGTAGAAATGGTGTCAGAAATGCTTACTAATTCAAAAGAAGATTTTGATGCTATTGTTGAGAGTATTTCAAATGAAGAATCAAAAACATTTATAAGACAAAAAGAAGCTATGGTTGTAGATTATTATAAAACTAATTTTGATATAGATTTATATGAACTACAAGTTATAATCGATGCCGCAACTCAAGAACTAGTAAATTAAAAAATGATGAAAAAGATATTTAAAAATTATTGGTTTATCTGTTTAGTGTTTTTATCCCTTGTATCATGTAGTAATGATAATGTGGAAGTGCTTTTTCCAGATTCGCCAGCAGAAAGAATTGCACAACAAAATAGTGAGTTATTAAATTTATTATTAGCAGAGCCAAATGGTTATAAAGGCGTTTATTTTACTAAGAATGATGAATTTGGAGGCTTTACTTTTTTTATGAAGTTTAATGCAGATGGTACCGTAGAAATGACCTCTGATTTTGATTCTGATTCAACTATAGAAACATCTTCTTATGAAGTTCGTTTTGGAACAACAAACGAATTGGTTTTTACAACCAGAAATCATATCCAAAAAGTAAGTAATCCGGAGTTAGAGGGGGCTATTGGAACTGGATTTAAAGGAACATCTGTATTTCAATATTTTGGAAATGAAAACGGAGTGCTGTCTTTCAGGGATGTTAGGAATAGAGATACTGGACATTTTGTTTTTACGCCAACAAATTTCACTGATTTTGAAGATGAAAGCATTATAAGTGTTACAAAATCCTTAACCAATAGAAATGATTTTGAAAGCTCTGATGGTGTTACGGCATTTCCATTTATGAGTATTGATGATGGGACTAATTTAAAACAATATGCCCTTAATTATGATAACATAAATATTTTTGCTAACCCTACTACGCAAGCCGATGATGGTACTGTTTCAGATGAAGAGTTCGGAATGGTATTTACAGAAGATGGTCTTATTATAAGCCCCGCTTTAGAAATCAATGGTGTTACTATTGAAAATTTCACTATAGATGATACATCTTTAGGTATTCAATATGTTGGAACCGTTGGTGGTGTTACAGCTAAAATTGGATATGGTAACGTTCCAGTAACACCTCTTGATCCTTATGATTTTGGAGTTAGAAGAAATAGAGCATGGGTTAATTTTGATGAGCCTTCTAAGTCGAGTACAGCGTATCATAATTTCTATGCGGAATACACTGCCTTTTTGGAGGCAACTTATGGACTTACCATAGACTTTATTCTTTATAATAATTTAAATGACGTAAACGTTCCTGTACTTTTCTTTGGAACAAACTTTGGTGTGTTTTTGTTTGGAGTAGATATTGTTGTTACTGATGGTATTGTAGTCTTTGCCGACAACGGGTTGTCAAATGGAGTGACTCCAGGTACAAAAGCTATTTTTCAACCTTTAATAGACCTTTACATGGGTGGTCCAGAAGGGTTTTATTTAAATAACACTGGTAACTTAGAAGGTTTTTCTAATAGAACATTTTCAATGATTAATGTTGCAGATCCAACCATGGAAATAAATTATTGGGACCAGTAAAAAAAATAATAGAAGCGATAGTTAAAAAAGTTCGTGTTTAACGGACTTTTTTATTGGTAATTACTCAAATGATGAGTTTATTTTTTTTAAAATAAATAATTTTTCCATTTTAATACGTTATCATATTTTGTATATACATTTGCATTCGTAATATTTGTAGCAAGTAAAGCCAAAGCAAGATTTTTATATTTATGAATAAAGTAGTTCTAGTGTTTTTTTTCTTGGGAATATGTCTCACTACTATTGCGCAAGTAAAAAAGCAATTTCCAATTGAAAATAGTCAAGGAGGAGCTATTAAATCTCAAGATTCCATAAACACAGAATCTAGGAAAAGCACAAGCATTGAAAACTTAAAAAACCCTAAAGCCAAAATAGAAGACTACCTAATTATTTCCCATGCAAATGACACAACTTATGTGGATACGACGCTAAGCATTCAAAAAGATTATAAATTCAATTACCTGCGTAAAGATAATTTCGGTTTAATGCCGTTTTCTAACTTAGGGCAAACCTATAACAGTTTAACATACAGTTTTGAAAACACCAGTTTAATGCCCGGTTTTGGCGCACAAGCCAGGCATTTCAATTACATGGAAATTGAAGATATAAATTATTACCGTGTACCAACACCATTAACCGAGTTGTTTTTTAGAACAGCCTTTGAGCAGGGGCAACTAGCCGATTCGTTTTTTACTGTAAATACATCACCTCAATTTAATTTTTCAATTGCATATAAAGGAATGCGCTCCTTAGGAAAGTATCAACATATATTAACGAGTACAGGTAATTTTAGATTCACATCAAATTATAGAACTAAAAATAACCGTTATAATATAAGGGGGCATATAGTAACCCAAGATTTATTAAATCAGGAAAACGGGGGGCTTCAAGATGATCAAGTGGAGCCTTTTGAAACTGGAGAAGAAGAATTTTTAGACCGTTCCATTCTAGAAGTGAATTTTGAAAATGCCGAAAGCATATTACGTGGGAAACGTTTTTATTTAGATCATAATTATAAGATGTTTAATAAAGTGGTCGAGAAATATCTTCCACAAAGTTTAAATGATTCAATCTCAAAAAGTAGACTGGTTGTAAGACATATAATGTCGTTCGAAGATAAATACTTCGAGTATGATCAAACATCTGCAAGTACAGCTTTTTTTGGAGACGCCTTCAAAAGTTCAAATTTAAAGGATAGAGCCACTTTAGAGAATTTTTACAATCAAGTACAATTAGACTTTTATAATAATGTGCTTGGCAGCTTACAATTCAATATCAGCCACAACAATTACAATTATGGGTATAATAAATTAGTAGTCTTAAACGGAAACACAATAACCAACAGGCTAAAAGGTAACATCTTTGCAGCAGGCGGTAAATACCATAAACGGTATAAAGGATTTGATTTACAAGGCGAGTTTGGAGTAAATATATCAGGAGATTTCGATGGTAATTACCTAAAAGCACACGCCACATTTAAACTAAATGATGATATAGGAGCAACAGCATCCATTAATCATAGCTCCAAAGCACCAAATTACAATACCTTATTATATCAAAGTGATTATTTAAATTATAACTGGCAGAATAGTTTTAACAACACCGAAACCCAGCAATTCGCATTTAAGTTGCAATATAAAGAGTACATTAAGCTAACCGCAGATTTTAATACTGTAAATGATTATATGTATTTTAAGAAGGATGAAACCACCCAACAAGTTCAGCCTTTTCAAAATGATAAAACAATAAGTTATCTAAGGTTTAAATTAGAAAACGAAATCAAGTTTGGAAATTTGGCCCTAAACAATACCATACTCTATCAAAATGTAGATGATGACAACAACACGCTAAACATCCCGGAATTTACAACCAGAAACACGTTGTATTATTCCAATCATTTATTCAAAAAAGCTTTGTATCTTCAAACAGGCGTCACCTTAAACTACTTCACAAAGTATTATATGAATGCCTATAATCCATTATTGGCAGAATTCTATGTGCAAACAGATAGGGAATTTGGAAACTTTCCGCGTTTGGACTTCTTTATAAATGCAAAAATTCGTCAAACCCGCATCTATTTAAAAGCAGAACATTTCAATTCAGCATTTACAGGCTATAACTATTACTCGGCACCAAACAATCCGTATAGGGATTTTACAGTACGCTTCGGTGTCGTTTGGAACTTCTTTCTATAAAAGTATAATTTTCATTTGGGCGTTCCCCCGAAAAAGGGTCGGGCTTTCCACTATATCTTTTTTTTTAACGTC
>NZ_BAABJJ010000044.1:0-303487 GCF_039543245.1 Algibacter agarivorans | reverse complement strand
TCGGGGTTTGTTTATTCTAATTTACGAATTATATCGCTGATTTACAAGTATTTGTGTGCATCTGAAAGTGCCATATTAAACACAAAAAAAAGCCTCAACATTTTAAAGTTAAGACTTTTTTGAATTTAGTTTAGTCTAGTTTAGTATGTTCTAAGAGTTGGTCTTAACCATTCATAGAGATTAAAAACTCTTCGTTATTTTTAGTTTGTTTGAAACGCTCGTTAATGAATTCCATAGCTTCAACAGGATTCATATCCGCAAGGTATTTACGCATAACCCACATACGTTGCATGGTTGTAGGGTCTAAAAGAATATCATCTCTACGTGTACTTGAAGAAGTCAGGTCGATAGCTGGGAAAATTCTACGGTTAGATATTTTTCTATCCAATTGAAGCTCCATGTTACCGGTTCCTTTAAATTCTTCAAAAATCACTTCATCCATTTTAGAACCTGTTTCTGTAAGTGCAGTTGCGATAATGGTTAATGACCCTCCATTTTCAATATTACGGGCGGCACCAAAGAAACGTTTAGGTTTGTGTAATGCATTGGCATCAACACCACCACTTAATATCTTACCAGATGCAGGTTGCACGCTATTATAGGCTCTTGCTAAACGCGTAATGGAGTCTAAAAGAATAACTACATCGTGTCCGCATTCTACTAATCGTTTTGCTTTTTCAAGAACAATATTTGCAATTTTTACGTGCTCGTGAGCCTCTTTATCAAAGGTTGAAGCTATAACTTCGCCACGAACATTACGTTGCATGTCTGTTACTTCCTCAGGACGTTCATCAATTAATAAAATCATTTGATATACTTCAGGATGATTTGCTGCAATAGCATTAGCAACATCCTTTAATAACATGGTTTTACCAGTTTTTGGTTGCGATACGATCATACCACGTTGTCCTTTACCAATAGGTGCGAACAAATCCATAATTCTAGTGGAAATTGTACTTTGACGTTCTGCTAAATTAAATTTTTCTTGTGGAAATAATGGTGTTAAATGCTCAAAAGACACACGGTCTCTTACTACATTTGGGTTTTGACCATTAATTCGTCTCACTTTTATTAAAGGAAAATATTTTTCGCCTTCTTTTGGTGGTCGCACATTCCCTAAAACCGTATCTCCAACTTTTAAACCGAATAATCTTATTTGTGATTGAGATACATAAATATCATCGGGAGATGATAAATAATTATAATCTGAAGATCTTAAAAAACCATAACCATCTTGCATGATGTCTAATACGCCTTCACTTTCAATAATAGCATCAAACTCAAAATCGGGTTCACGATAGCGGTTTCTACTATCTTTATTTCCACTGTCAACATTACCGTTCTTTTGGCCTTTATGTTGACTTTTGCTTTGTGGTCTTGGATTAGGCTTTTTTGGGTTATCGCCTTGTGGTCTTGGGTTTGGCTTATGTACAGGTTTTGGTCCTTGTTTAGCTTGTTTTTTTGTTGCTTCAACAGTCTCAGTTGCTTCAGTTACTTCAGTTGCTTCAACTTTTTCAACGACTTCAGTTTTGCTTTCTGCAACCGGATTTTCTTCGGTTTTTGCAGGTGCGTTTTTTACAGGTTTTTGAACCCGTTGTCTAGGTTTTCTAGCTACTGGTTTAGAGTCTGTGTCTATCTTAGCCTCTGTAGGATTTGCAGTTGTTACCACCGCTTTTACTGCGGTTGGATCAGCAGCTTGTTGATCTAGTATTTGATAAACTAAATCTAATTTTTTTAATGAACGGTATTTAGGAACGCTCAGTTTTTTTGCAATCTCTTGTAAATCAGAGAGTTTCTTTTCTTTTAATTGGGAAATTTCAAACATTTATGTTTATTGAATATTTTGTTTTGAATACAAATTTGAGTTATTCTGAAAAAAATAATTTTATTCTTGAAGAATTAACCGCTTGTTCTTGCGGTTGTTGTGAATTATTACTGCAATTATACAACTTTATTTTAATTTTTAGCATTAATTCTAGTATTTTTGCGGTTCAATATTATTTATATATTGAATTTGCTGTAAAAGAAAATGATGATTTTTTCTTTTAATATGAGAAAGAAAAATATAGCATAGTCTAAGCTACGGTATATTTTTATTTTGAAATAGAAAGTAAAAAAGCGTGTTTTATTTAAGTTAATTTAAGATATAAGTAATATACTTATAAAATTATATGCTACAACGTATTCAAACCGTATATCTTTTAATTGCAGCAGGAGTTTCTGCTGGCTTAATTTATGTATTTCATTTATGGATTACAGATAGCGGTGTTAGAGTGTTTGCTGCTGATGTTAATTATGTGTTTGCTGCTTTTTTAGTATCTGCATTTTTTTCAATCATATCAATATTTAGGTATAAAAACAGGAAGTCTCAATTTATGCTGGGACGACTTAACATCATATTAAATTTTTTTTTACTAGGATTTTTCGTGTATCAATCACTAAATGTATCTGGAGAAACGGCGGTTTCTGAGAAAGGTATTGGGATGCTTCTCCCTATTGTTTCTATCGTGTTTTTGGCATTAGCCAATAAGGCCATCAAGAAGGATGAAGATCTTGTAAAATCTGTTGACAGATTACGATAAACCTAACATCTTAGTAGTATTAGTGCGAAAAAACCCAAGGTGAAAGCTTTGGGTTTTTTATTGTCCCCTTGAGGGGACTTTAGGGGTGTTTTTTTCTCCTCCCTTAATCCCTCCAAAGGAGGGGAACACTCAGACCTATAAATGCGTAATTATAGTAGTAATACTATGCCGGAAGAGTAAGCAAGTCCTTCCCTTATGGGAAGGATTTAGGAAGGGCTTCTTTTTTTACTTTATTTCAATAAGTTCTAAATCGAACGTCAAATCATGCCCTGCTAACGGGTGATTAGCATCAACAACAATATGATCTTCTTTAACTTCGGCAATACGAAATTGTACTTCTCTACCATCCTCACCTTTAGATGCTAGTCCCATACCTACTTCTGGAGCCATATCTTGTGGAAGTTGTTCTTTTTTTACTTCGTATAACAATTCTTGTTGCACATCGCCATAAGCTTCAGCAACAGGAATATTTATTGTTTTTTTCTCGTTTAATTCCATGGTCATAATCCCTTTTTCAAAACCAGGAATAAGCATACCTTGACCTAGAGTTACTTCCAATGGTTCTCTCTCTAACGAACTATCAAAAACTTGACCATTGCTTAATTTTCCTGTGTAATGAACTTTTACCGTATCATTTTCTTTTACTTGACTCATAAATAATAATGTTTACTGTTTTTAAAATAGCTGCAAATTTACAACTTATCAAACAAAATAGTAGTGTTTTTTTGTGTCACTTCGAGTGATTCCGTTTTTTTATCAGAATTATAACGATAATTTGGGCGTTACCCCGAAAAGGGGTCGGGCTTGGAGTTTATCCTGAGCGCAGTCGAAGGGCTATATCTTTCTTGTGCTGTCCCGATAACTATCGGGATTGTTTCAGTATCTCATCAAGTGTTTTTCACATATCTTAAATCAGTTTCAAATCTAAACGTATAGTTAAGCACAAAAAAGGATGCCGCTGCAATCTCTAACGCACATATTCGCCAAATTTAGGTTTCAATCTTTGGTTTTACTTACTTGATAGCCTCAGTGAGGAATCAACCCATCCCTAACCCTTCCAAGGAAGGGAACACTTAATTCTATAAAAAATGTTTGATTTAAATTTAGAAACTATTATGCCGTAATAGTGAGGAAGGCCTCCTCATTTGGAGAGGATTTAGGAGGGGCTTTTAGGGATGCCTAACAGGAAACTCAATAACCTCCAAATTATCAATTTTTTTTCCGTCGATGGTAAAGCGGAGCATGGTTCTTACTTTATGAAAGCCATGTTTACCCACAGCACCTGGATTCATGTGTATTAAGTTGAGTTTTTTATCGGGCATTACTTTTAAAATATGCGAATGCCCACAAATAAATAGTCTTGGTGGGTTTTGTTTAATTTCTTCAGTAACGCGTATATTGTATTTAGGCGGATAACCGCCAATATGGGTTATCCAAACATCAACACCTTCACACATAAATCGGTTATGCTCTGGGTATTCTAAACGGACTTTATCATCATCAATATTACCGTAAACGCCGCGTAAGGGTTTTAAAGCTTTTATAGTATCGGTAACTTTTAAATCGCCAATATCTCCAGCGTGCCAGACTTCATCTGCTTGTTTTACGTACTTTAAAATGTTGTTGTCTATATAACTATGGGTGTCAGAGAGGAGGAGTATTTTGGTCATTAATTTTTTACTGTAATGTATGTTGGTAAAGTTATGGATTATTGGTTTAATCTTTCACAAACTGATTATGATTACTTGACTTTATAAGAAAAATTGGATAACTTCGTTTAACAATCGATAAAGTTCATTGAAACGGAACTTTATCTTTGCATTAAACGAACCACTCCAAAAATAACAACTTCCCATTTAAAAACAAAAGCTAACAAGCACCCGCGTTAGAGATTGAACGGCATGTTTGAACTCCCCGACCTTAGGAGGGAGCGAGTAGTGAAATATTTATATTCATGAGTTCAATAATTTAAAATAGAAACCAACGAATAAAGCCCGACCCTTGGGTAACGCCCAAAAAATCTTTTAATATATAATTAAGATGCTATACTTTTTAGGAAGCACAAATCTGTCTATCTTTGTGCTTTCATAAAAATTAATAGGACCATTGCGATATTTTATAGAACTTTCTTACAATGGCAGTGCATATCATGGTTGGCAAAATCAACCAAATGCTTTGTCGGTTCAAGAAGTTACCGAAAAAGCACTGTCCTTGTTGTTAGGGGAGCAAATTTCGATTATGGGCGCAGGGCGTACCGATGCTGGTGTGCATGCTAAGCAGATGTTCGCACATTTTGATACCGATGTTAATTTTGATGTAAAAGATTTAATTTTCAAACTGAATTCGTTCTTACCAATTGATGTTGCCATTCATGATATTTTTAAAGTAAAAGCAGAAGCGCACACCCGTTTTGATGCGTTGAGTAGAACGTATTTATACAGAGTTTCGCTTAAAAAGAATGTGTTTACAAATGAGAACGTGTTTTACGTAAAGCATGCTTTAGATGTTGATAAAATGAATGAAGCTTCAAAAATTTTATTTGAATATAAAGATTTTCAATGCTTTTCAAAAAGTAAAACCGAAGTAAAAACGTATCATTGTGATATTATAAAAGCGGAATGGTTTTTTAAAGATGACGAGCTTCATTTTGTAATTCAAGCCAATCGATTTTTGCGAAATATGGTTAGAGCTATTGTTGGCACCATGGTTAATATAGGCTTAGGTAAAATAGATATTGACCATTTACATACCGTAATACAATCTAAAAATAGGAGTGAAGCTGGTTTTTCTGTTCCTGCACATGGGCTGTATTTAACACACATTGAGTATCCAGACGATATAAAATTATAGATGAGTAAACCAAAAGAAAATATTTTTGACTTTAAGCTTTTTAAGCGTCTTTTTGAATACATAAAGCCTTATAAAGTTGTGTTTTCTGGGCTTGTTATATTGGTTGTTTTATTGGCTGTTTTTAGTGCCGCAACGCCCTATATAACTAAATTCGCCATAGATGATAGTATTGCAGTTAAAGCTGAAGAAGGCTTTTTGTTTTATATCATGATCATGTTGGCTATTTTGATTTTGCAAACGGTTTTTCAGTTGTTGTTTATTTACTATGCCTCTTGGTTAGGACAGAATTTGGTCATGGATGTTCGCGTGAAGTTATTCGACCATTTACTACGTTTTAAAATGAAGTATTATGATAATTCTTCAGTTGGCGTGCTTATAACGCGTGCTGTAACGGATATGGAACGTATTGCCGATATTTTTGGACAGGGTTTATTTATGATTATTAGAGATTTACTAACCATGTCCGTTGTGTTTGGGGTTATGGTTTACACAAATTATAAATTGAGCGGTATTGTTTTTGTGATGCTTCCGCTTTTGCTTTATGCAACTCGAATTTTTCAAAAATATATGAAAAAAGCGTTTGAAGAAGTTAGGAATGAAGTTTCTAATTTAAACTCCTTTGTTCAAGAGCGATTAACAGGTATGAAAATTTTACAATTGTTTACTCGTGAAGCAATAGAATTAAAGAATTTTAAAGAGATTAACGAGCGCCATAAAAAAGGATGGGTTAAAACCGTTTGGTACAACTCTATTTTCTTTCCTTTAGCAGATTTAGTGTCCTCTGTATGTATTGGCTTAGTGGCATGGTACGGTGGTTTAAATGTGGTTTTGGAAGGGAGCTCGGTATCGCAAGGTGTTTTAGTATCCTTTATAATGTATATCCCCATGCTGTTTAGGCCATTACGCCAAATAGCGGATAAGTTTAACACCCTACAAATGGGCATGGTTGCCGCAACAAGGGTTTTTAAAGTTATTGATACCACCTCGCAAATTGATGATACAGGAACACATGTTGCAGATGCTTTTAAAGGGCATATTACCTTTGATGATGTTCATTTTAGTTATGTTGAAGATGAAGAGGTTTTAAAAGGTATTTCTTTTGAGGTTAAAGCGGGAGAAACGATAGCTATAGTTGGAGCAACAGGGGCAGGAAAATCGACTATCATTAATTTATTGAATCGTTTTTATGAAATTGGCGATGGTGTTATTGCTGTGGATGGTATCAATATTAAAGATGTGACCTTGTCGTCTTTAAGAACACAAATAGCTGTGGTATTGCAAGATGTATTTTTGTTTGCGGATACCATTTTGAATAATATTACATTGAATCATCCAGAGATTACTGAAGAACAGGTTCAGCAAGCAGCCAAAGATATTGGGATTCATGATTTTATTATGACGTTGCCTAATGGCTACCATTACAATGTAAAAGAACGTGGTGTGATGCTCTCTTCTGGTCAGCGTCAATTGATTTCGTTTTTAAGGGCTTATGTTACCAATCCAAGTATTTTGGTTTTAGATGAAGCCACATCTTCTGTAGACTCATATTCAGAACAACTCATTCAAAATGCTACGGATAAGATTACTAAAGGCAGAACCTCCATAGTTATTGCTCACCGATTAGCAACTATTAAAAAAGCAGACAAAATTATTGTTATGGAAGCTGGCGAAATTGTAGAACAAGGCACACACAAAGAGTTGCTTAAAAAAGAAAATGGCTATTACAAAAACCTGTATGAAGTTCAGTTTTTACAGGAAGAAGTGGCTTAGTTAGGAGCAAAATCTTATAAATTTATACTTCCAAAAATATTATAATTCCACCATCACAAGAATTTGAAATAACACTTTCTGGTGATAAAGTTGTATTAGGGTTTGTAGTTTTCACAATATATTAAGCTAAATCATCTTTAATCATTAAATTAAGCTCATTAATGTCTTCAAAAACAACAAATTCTCCATCTTTGAAATAAGAAATATGTCCAGTTTCTTCACTAACAACGAGTGCTAAAGCATCTGTTTTTTCGGTAACACCTATAGCAGCCCTATGTCGTAAACCAAATCGTTGAGGAATATGTTTTTCGTTATTTACAGGAAGAATAACTCGAGTTGCTTTTACAATATTATTGCTAACAATAATAGCACCATCATGCAACGGACTATTTTTAAAGAAGATGCTTTCAATGATAGGTTGCGTGACTTTAATATTCATTTCATCGCCAGAAGACGATAAGAAATCAAGGTTATTATTACGCTCAAAAACAATAAGCGCACCCGTTTTAGATTTTGACATTTTATTACACGCCGAAATAATAGCGTCAACATCAGTTTCATTGGTAGTTTCAGTCTTTAAAAAGCTTAACTGCTTTAAAAATTTTCGTCTTCTATTAAAATTGGTTGAACCAACCATGAGTAAAAACTTCCTGATTTCAGGTTGAAAAACGACAATTAAAGCAATAATTCCAACCTTCATAAAACCACCAAAAATACCCGTGAGCAATTCCATGTTTAGAAAGTCTGTAAGTCGCCATGCACCATAAATTATAATAATACCAAGAAAAATATTGATGGCAACAGTGCCTTTAACGAGTCTGTATAAATAGTAGAGCAAAAGCGCTACCAGAATAACATCTATAATATCTACGAGGGTGAATTTTAAAAGGTCATTAAAGATTTCCAAAAGTGATGGGTTTTTGTAAATTTAATAAAATACGGTTAATTAAAAATGAATTCCGTGTTTGATATTTCTGTGTGATTTAAAACAGTTTTTGAAATAAGTGATTTGTATTCAATGTAATTTTGAAAAGTCAGTGCTTCATTGAAATTTAGTAAAATCATTCCATTTATAGTGTCACACTTTTTTAAGTAATATGATAAGCTATCTTTCGTTGTTTCTAAAATCACAGAGTTCAATAGGGCACTTGCAATTGTAATTTCATTGTCATCCTCAAAAGCTATGGCTGTTGAGTTTCCGGAATCTTCAAAACTTGATAGTACTCCAGAATAGTTGTCTAATGATTCATTTTTAAATGAAACATCCGTAAATTCTATAAACCCTAAATCCTTTCTACTCGTATCATTACAAGTAAAATAGTTTTTAGCAGTTTCATTTTTATGGCTAGAATTGGCCTTTTTGTCTTGTAAATATTTAATATGCGGAATCGCTTGTTTAAGTGTTAATCGTTTATCCACATTAATCAACCAATTGGTAGTGCTTATTAGGTTTTTTCTATTTAGTTCAACACTATCCGTTTTAGTTTCATCATAAAATAAGTACGCATGAGAAACATCTTTAATATCTGTAATTTCAGAATGATTAACCTCAGGTAAGTGAAGCACTCTTTCGTTTCCGCAAGAAAACATAAAAAATATGGTAATTAGTAAAATATAATATCTCATTTTCTCTTAACGACTTAACGACTTAACTAAAGTAATACATTCAATAGCTTCTTTAACATCATGAACCCTTAAAATGGATGCGCCTTTTTGCAACGCCACTGTATTTAAAACGGTCGTTCCGTTCAAGGCGTCTTTAGCAGACGTTTTTAAGGTTTTATAAATCATAGATTTTCTGGAAATCCCAACAAGCAAAGGTTTTTCAATTATTTTAAAAAGTTCAAGTTTGTTTAATAATTCATAATTCTGTTCTAGCGTTTTAGCAAAACCAAAACCAGGATCAACAATTATATCTACCATTCCCAAAGCTTTGGCTGCCGCTATGCGTTCAGAAAAATAAAACAGAATATCTTTTACTAAATTATCATAATCGGTTTGTTGTTGCATGGTTTTGGGTGTCCCTCGCATGTGCATCATAATATAGGGTATATGTAAATTAGCAATGGTTTGCAACATATTATCATCTAATGTTCCTGCCGAAATATCGTTAATTAAAGCAGCTCCAGCTTCAATACATTGTTTAGCGACTTCACTTCTAAAAGTATCAATAGACAATAGTATATTTGGAAACGCTTTCAAAATTAAATTAACAATAGGGAGTATACGATTTAATTCATCGGTTTCACTAACATGGTCTGCATTTGGGCGAGAACTGTAAGCGCCAACATCAATAAAAGTAGCACCTTCATTAAGCATACGCTCAACATGAAGTAGTATGCTTTTTTCATCTTTATGCTTACCACCATCATAAAATGAATCGGGTGTGATGTTTAATATACCCATCACTTTTGGTGATGATAAATCAATGAGCTGTCCTTTACAATTAATAGTCATTTATATGGTTTTGTAAGGTGTTGGTACATAGTTTAAAACTTTAAACCAGAAACCTTGAACATTCTAATTATTTATGCGAAATTTACGCAAAATTGAATTTATTTATGCAAGATACTTCAAAACAATATGATGCCGTAATAGATACCTGCAAAAGTTTATTTATTAATAAGATGAGTGATTATGGCAGTGCATGGAGAATACTAAGGTTGCCATCACTTACAGACCAAATTTTTATAAAAGCACAACGTATTAGAGGTTTACAACAAAATGATGTGCAGAAAGTAGATGAAGGGCAAGAAAGCGAATTTATAGGTATTATTAATTACTGCATTATGGCTTTAATTCAGTTAGAAAAGGGTGTTGTAGAACAACCAGATATGTCGACTGAAGAAGCTACAAAATTATATACTGAAAAAGCTGCGATTACAAAACAGCTCATGGAAGACAAGAATCATGATTATGGTGAGGCGTGGCGAGATATGCGGGTAAGTAGTTTAACCGATTTGATTTTACAAAAACTTTTAAGAGTAAAGCAAATAGAGGATAATAAAGGTAAAACTATTGTTAGTGAAGGGATTGATGCTAATTATCAAGATATGATTAATTATGCGGTTTTTGCGTTGATTCATTTAAATGAAGAAAAATCATGAAATTATTAGTAAACATATCAAGGCTATTAGTTGGTGCATTATTCATCTTCTCTGGATTCATTAAGCTAAATGATCCTTTAGGATTTTCATATAAATTACAAGAATATTTTAGTCCAGACGTTTTAAATATTCCTTTTTTAGAACCTTATGCTTTAATGATTTCGGTTTTAGTGGTCGTTTTCGAAGTCGTTTTAGGCATATTCTTGCTTATTGGCTATAAACCAAAATTCACGGTTTGGAGTTTATTGGGCATGATTGTATTCTTTACATTTTTAACTTTTTATGCCGCTTATTTCGAAAAAGTAAAAGATTGTGGCTGTTTTGGCGATTTTTTAAAACTAAAACCTTGGGAAACATTTTGGAAAGATGTCGTGCTTTTAGTGTTGATCATTATTCTATTTATTGGAGTAAAACATATTAAACCATTATATGGTAAATTGCCAACAACCGTTTTGGGATTATTGGGTTTTGTAATTAGTTTGTGGTTTGGCTATCATGTGTTGATGCATTTACCTGTAATCGATTTTAGAGCATATAAGATTGGAAATAATATTAAGAAAGGTATGAGTGTGCCAGAAGATGCTCAAAAACCAATTGTTGAATATTATTGGAAATTCAAGTTGAATGGGCAAGAGAAAGTCATTACTACCAATGGTTCTTATCCTGAAGTTGAAGGTGATTTTATAAGTGTAGATACTAAGGTTATTCAAGAAGGCTATCAGCCACCAGTTGTAGATTTTTCGATAGAAACCGAAGATAAAAACCTAACTGAGCAATTTTTAGCTGAAGATAATCTTATTGTAATAATATCATATAGTTTAGAGAAAATGGAAAGAGACGGTGCTTTAAAGTTAAAGGCATTGCAAGTTGAAGCTAGAAATAAAGGTTATAAAATTATTGGGTTAACCGCATCGGGAGAAGAAGCAAAACAGCGTATCAATGACGCTTACGATATTAATTTTGATTGGTATTTATGTGATGAAAAAGCCCTTAAAACAGTCGTTCGCTCTAATCCAGGAATATTAGAATTGGACAAAGGGACTGTAAAACAAAAGGTACATTGGAACGATATTGATGATTTGGATTTGCCTAAAGTTGAAAGAAAAGCAGAACCAAAGGAAGTGGAAGATATAATTGCTTATTTTATTAATGATGTACCTTCAACTAAAAAGGACGTTGAAGCTTTAGACTCATCGAAAATTGAAAGTGTTAATGTTATTAAGGATTCTATTCAGATAGAAGCATTAAATATAGAAAAAGACACTATTTATACAGGAATAATTCAAGTAAAATTAAAGGATAAATAATTAATAATTTATATCGAATTAATTGGTAATCCCAATAGCTATCGGGACGTGTCAACTTAACAACAAACAGCTCAACAACTGATTAATTATCTACTAAATAAAATTTTCTATGCTTTACTCACACTATTTGGAGTAGTAACTGTTATTTTCTTATTGTTTAGTGTCCTCCCGGGAGACCCTGCCCAAATGATGATGGGACAAAATGAAGATAGTGAACAACTAGCTCTGGTTAAGCAGAAATACGGTTTTGATAAACCCATAAGTACCCAGTATTTGTATTATCTAAATGATTTATCTCCAATTTCATTTCACTCCAATAGTTCACAAGATTATACATTTTTAAGTCAAAATAAATATTCAGCAACCAAATTATTTTCCATAGGAAAAACAATAGCCGTTTTAAAGTTTCCTTATTTAAGGGAGTCATTTGCAAAACAAGGAAAAAAAGTAAGCCAAGTTTTAGCAGAAACGCTTCCAAATACATTTGTACTTGCAGTTACCGCTATAATTATCGCTATGATTTTAGGGGTGCTTTTAGGCATCGTTTCAGCATTGTATAAAGATAGATGGCTAGATAAAACCATTCAGATATTCAGTACGTTTGGCATGAGTATTCCATCGTTTTTTAGTGCCATTTTATTTGCATGGTTCTTTGGGTATTTACTTCATGAATATACAAACTTAGAAATGACAGGCAGTCTTTATGAACTTGATGATTTTGGTGAAGCCATGCATATTAAATGGAAAAATTTAATATTGCCCGCCATTGTATTGGGCATTCGTCCGTTGGCTGTAGTCATTCAATTAATGCGCAATAGTCTATTAGAAGTTTTTAATCAGGATTATATAAGAACAGCAAGAGCAAAGGGCTTGAGCGAATTTCAAATTATTAAAAAGCACGCCGTTAAAAACGCCTTGAATCCAGTAGTTACGGCTATTTCTGGTTGGTTTGCATCTATGTTGGCAGGAGCCGTATTTGTAGAATATATTTTTGGCTGGAATGGCTTAGGAAAAGAAATCGTAAATGCATTGAATACCTTAGATTTGCCTGTAATTATGGGGGCTGTTTTAATAATAGCAACCATGTTTGTAATTATAAACATTTTTGTCGACTTAATTTATGTTTGGTTAGACCCAAAAGTCAAATTAGAATAATTTTTTTGTTTCCTGGAAAAGGGAAATCTTTCAAATTGAAAATAGCGCATGAAAAAAATAAAATATATACTAATATTATTAATAACAATATTTAGCTGTACTAAGGAAACCCCAACCCAATTTTCAGAGGCCGCTTTAAATGATGTATTTGAAACCTTAAATGGTGATAGCATATCATTTAAAGACATTTTAGAAGCTCAAAAAGGTAAAACAATAGTTATAGATATTTGGGCATCTTGGTGTGGCGATTGTATAAAAGGCATGCCTAAAGTAAAAGCATTACAACAAGAATATAAAGATGCTGCCTATATTTTTATGTCTTTAGATAGGACACATAGCACTTGGATTAGAGGCATCAAAAAATACGATATACAAGGTGAGCATTACTTTATGCCATCTGCTAAGAATTGCGATTTCGCAGATTTTGTAAATATTAGCTGGATTCCTAGATATATGGTCATAAATGAAGCTGGCGAAATCGTTGTATTTGATGTTATTGAAGCTGATGACAATAAGTTAATAGAAGCATTAAAAAATTAACTATTTTTGTGTGTCAAAACAAGAAAAATTAATTTATAAATAAATATATCCCTCTCTTTTTATGAGGTTCGCACAATATTATGAGAAAACAAATAGTAGCCGGAAATTGGAAAATGAATAACGATTTAGCACAGACTGAAGCGTTAATCTCAAAATTAAAAGCACAAACAAAAACAACAGATGCTGAGGTTATGGTAGCGCCAACGTTTACCAACTTATATCAAGCAAATAAAGCATTAGAAAATTCAACTATCGAGGTTGTGGCACAAAACATGCATTTTGCTGAAAATGGAGCTTATACAGGTGAGATTAGTGCAAGCATGTTAAAAAGTATTGGAGTGAATACGGTTATTTTAGGACATAGCGAGCGTCGTGAGTATTTTAACGAAACTGATGAATTACTTGCTAAAAAAGTAGATGCTGCTTTGGCAAAAGGGATGCGTGTTATTTTCTGTTTTGGTGAAGAATTAGCAGATAGAAAATCAGGTAACGAAGAAACTGTAGTTGGAAATCAAATTAAAAATGGATTATTTCATTTAGGGGCTGCTGCGTTTCAAGATATTGTATTGGCTTACGAGCCTGTTTGGGCTATTGGTACTGGCGAAACTGCAAGTCCAGAGCAAGCACAAGATATGCATGCATTTATCAGAAAAACTTTAGCTGACAAATACGGAAATGATGTTGCTGATGAAGTTTCAATTCTTTATGGAGGAAGTGTTAAGCCAGCAAATGCTGAAGAAATCTTTTCTAAGCCAGATGTAGATGGTGGGCTAATTGGTGGAGCTGCACTTAATGCAGACGACTTTTTCGCTATTGTAAATGCATTTTAAGTAAAACATATTTTAAATAAAATTATTTTGGGCGTTATCCCGAAGAAAATTCGGGGTCGCGCTTTACTCTCCAATCTTTTTAAAATGTCATTGCTAGGACTAACGACGTGGCAATCTGCCAAATACTTAATTCTAAATTTGTGTTTTAACATGTCTATATTTTAAAAAGGATTTCCGCTACAATCGCTAACGCGGGTTTATCCGCTAAAAACTGTCATAAATCAAAATGTCAAACACAATTTATATAGGGTACCACTTCAAAATATCTCCATTACAACCTGGAGTAGAAATCCTAATTGCAGAACTAGGTTATGCAGGTTTTGAAAGTTTTGTAGAAACAGAAGCAGGTGCTACGGCTTATATTCAAAAGGAAGCATGGCATGCTTACATTTTAGAAGATATTCAAATATTGAATTCCGATGAATTTGAAATTACTTTCGAATTCAACGAAATTGAGCAAACCAATTGGAACGAAGAATGGGAAAAGAATTTCAATCCCATTATTGTTGATGATGCATGTTCTGTACGTGCGCCGTTTCATGAAAAACAAAATACCACATACGATATCGTAATTGAACCAAAAATGAGCTTTGGTACAGGACATCATGAAACTACACACATGATGATTCAGCATATTTTAAAGAATGATTTTAATAATAAGTCGGTTTTAGATATGGGCTGCGGTACAGGTGTTCTTGCTATTCTTGCAGAACTAAAAGGCGCAAAATTATTGGATGCGGTAGATTATGATAATTGGTGCTACCTTAATAGTCTGGAGAATGTAGAACGTAATAATTGTGGAAACATTACCGTTATTGAAGGAGATGCCAGTGTTTTAAAAGGTAAAAAATATGATGTTATTATTGCGAATATCAATCGTAACATTCTTTTACAAGACATGAAAACGTATGCCTCATGCTTGAATGAAAATGGCATGTTGTTTTTAAGCGGGTTTTATAATGATGATATTCTTTTAATTCAAACTGAATGTGAAAAACATATGTTAAAATTTGAAGAAAAATTAGAAAGAAACAATTGGGTGTCGTTAAAATTTTTAAATTAGTACATTAATTAATTTATTAAACAACAACTTTCCCTTAAGGGAAATGTCTGTAAGACAATAATATATGAGTACAAGAGAAAAAACATCCGAAGAATTATTACTTCAAGAAGAAGTTTCAACTCAAAACGAAATTGTTTTGCACAACGATGATGTCAACACCTTCGACCACGTTATAGAAACACTCATTTATGCTTGCGACCATACAGCAGAACAAGCAGAGCAATGTGCTATGCTAGTACATTATAAAGGAAAGTGTACCGTAAAAACAGGTCTTTATGACGATTTAAAGCCACGTTGTTCTATGCTTCTCGAAGCGGGGTTAAGTGCAGAAATTGTTTAGTAACAGTCTCAGTGGAGGTCTCGTCACAGATTAATTTTGTTTAGCAAGAGTAAGCTTTGCGCCTTTGCGTCTTTGCGCGACAAAAAAGTTAACAGTCGCAGTCTCAGTATTCAGTTGTTCACGTTGAAGATTAAGATGTTTAGTTTCATATGAAAACACGCTGCGTATTTTAGCGAAATAAACATTAACTTTTCAGTATTCGCTTTGCGTGAAAATCTACGTAAACTTCCGTTCAGAAATACCAATTAACAATTAGTAATTATTCGGTAAATTCGTGTCAACTTTTTAAGAGGTAATTTTAGTATAATCAAAAACCCTCAGCTTCAAAATAATTAACCAATAACGCTACCACATAGTTATAGCTTTGCATCCCCTTATCTTGTTTGTTCGCCTTTAAAAAGTTATTGTAAAAACCTTTAAATAAAGGTTCGGTTGGATTTTGGTGAACATCCCAAAAATCCCGAACTTCTCTGTAGTTTTTTAAAATCCCTTTATTTACCGTTTCAACCATAGTATCATATAGTGCCTCATCACGTCTGTAAATTTCATTTAAACAAAAACGCAATCCAAAGGTGTAGCCAGAGTATTTAAAATAAATATTATCATGGTTCGTCGTAGCCAAAAAACCAATAAAATTAGCTTCATTTTCAGCAGCATACCCTAATTGATGCGCAATTTCATGGCAGGTTGTAGTAGGGAATTTATAGACGGGAATCAAACCATTAACTTGTCCTTCATTTGTTAAAGGATTCAAATAGCCACTATATCCCATATACGTGAGCGGGTAACTTAATAACGATTTTTTTATACTTTTCGGATGATAATCTAAATGCTTAAAAATCAATTTTAAATTCTCGTAACCCATAGGAGCCATATCAAGAATTTCAGATTTGCTGAATGGTAAATCCACTTTAACAGTATCATTTTTTGATAATTCAGCATGTAATTTATTCGATTTTTTAATCAACTTTTCTGTTACTTTTACCAATTGCTCAGTGGTGTATTCATTCTTAATATTTAAACTTTTATGCAACGGTAATCTATGATAGTTCATGCCCCACAAGAAATGAAATGCAAAATAAAAAATCGCAAAAGTAGCTAGTACATCAATCCCCCAATTTTTGGTATCCTTTCGTAAGCGTTTTCTATTTAGGTAAAACCATCTCACCACATAAATAATAGCTAATACATATACCAAATCACCAAATGAAAACGGTAACCATCCTAATATAAACCTAGAGATTTTCGAAATATATTGGTATAGACCATTGCTATAATATTGCTCTACAAATTCGGGGAAATTCGAAAGCAACTTAACTACAAAATATTGTGGAATTAAGCTTAAAGCTATGAGTAGTTTTTTGTTTTTCAGCATAAACCAAAAGTAATAAAAATTTGTACCCTATGGTAGTTGCATTTTTAATAAGGTTTCTTCCTGCTTTCCGTTATATCTTTTTAAAAGGTCATTGCGAGGAGTGAGCGACGTGGCAATCTGTCAATATTTTGTTCTTACCTAAATCTAAGTTAGTCTTTTTTAAAAAGGATGCCACTTCAATCAGGAGTAGCTGCCAAAGTCTGTATCAATTTGCTCAAAAAAAATCATTAAGACGATTGTCTTGAGGTATCATTTTAAATTGTCATTCCCGTGAAGACGGGAATCTAAAACACAAATTCTTTATTATCTTAGCATCTGTAAAAAACGCTAATATGAACTCAGAAATAAGACAACTACAACCGCAAGCCCTTTGGAATAAGTTTGCCGATTTAAATGCCGTACCTCGTCCATCAAAAAAAGAAGAACGTGTTATTGCTTTTATGAAAGATTTTGGTAATAAACTAGGCTTAGAGACTATTGAGGATGAAGTAGGAAACGTCATTATTAAAAAGCCAGCAACTCCGGGAATGGAAAACAGAACCACCGTAGTTATGCAATCGCATTTAGATATGGTACATCAAAAAAATGGCGATACAGATTTCGATTTCGACACCCAAGGTATTGAGATGTATGTTAAAGGCGATTGGGTAAAAGCTAAAGGAACAACCCTTGGAGCAGATAATGGTTTGGGCGTTGCAACAATTATGGCCATTTTAGAAAGTACAGATATTCCACATCCAGCAATTGAAGCCTTATTTACCATAGATGAAGAAACAGGAATGACAGGCGCCATGGGCTTAAAAGGCGGATTGCTTTCTGGTGGTATTTTGTTGAATTTAGATACTGAAGAAGACGATGAAATAGGAGTAGGCTGCGCAGGGGGTGTTGATGTTACCGCAACAAGAACTTACACTGAGGAAGAAACACCAGAATTTAAAATAGGGTATAAAATTTCGGTAAAAGGATTGCAAGGCGGACACTCAGGCATGCAAATTCACGAAGGTTTGGGTAATGCCAATAAAATTTTGAACCGTGTGTTGTTTGATGGTTTTGAAAACTTCGGATTGCGAATTTCTGAAATAGATGGTGGCAGTTTGCGCAATGCTATTCCAAGAGAAAGTAATGCTATTGTGGCTATTGATGCTGTTCATGAAGATGCTTTTTTATTAGAAATGGCATTAATGTCTAATGCAATAAAAAAGGAACTTAAAACCATGGAGCCCGATTTAGAAATTAGTGTTTCTAAAATAGATACACCTAATAAAATTATGGATTTAGGAGTTCAAGAAGGGTTAACAAGAGCAATTTATGCAGCTTGGAACGGTGTGTACCGAATGAGCGCCGATATTCCAGATTTGGTAGAAACCTCAAACAATATTGCTAGAGTTATTATAAAAGATGGCAATATCAAAATAGCTTGTTTAACGCGTTCTTCAGTAGAGAGTGCAAAAATGGATTTGGCTAATACGTTGCGTGCCGCCTTTGAATTAACTGGTTGTGAGGTTGAATGTTCAGGAGATTATCCTGGATGGACACCCAATATGAATTCAGCCATTTTAAAAGTCATGACCAAACTTTACGAAGATTTAAACGGCGAAAAACCACATGTAGCTGCTTGTCATGCTGGATTAGAATGTGGTATTCTTGGACAAAATTACCCAGACATGGATATGATTAGTTTTGGTCCAAACATTAAAGGTGCGCACTCTCCGGATGAACGTGCTCAAATTTCTTCTGTTCAAAAATATTGGACCTTTGTATTGGAGATTTTGAAGGCGATACCTAATAAATAATGTATTTTGTCGATATTATTTGCATTTCGTAGATATTTTTATATATATTTGTTAACAACCAAAAATAAAATGTTAAAAGCATTTTTTGAGTGAAACATAAAGTAAGCACCCAAATCAGCCTCTAAAAAGAAACATTCAAAAAATTGCTTTTTTTTAAGTTTTTAGTTGTAATAAAGGTTGTATAATAAACTTTAGGGCACAGGATCATAACCAGAACCACCCCAGGGATGACAACTAAAAATCCGCTTTATAGCAAACCATCCACCTTTAAATAATCCGTGCTTTTGTAATGCTTCTTTAGAGTAGTGTGAACAAGTAGGCTGAAATCTACAAGTTGCAGGTGTTAGTGGTGATATAAGTGTTTGGTACACTTTTATCAAAAACAAAAACGGTGCTATGAGTAGTTTTTTCATGTGTCATTCCTGCGCAGGCAGGAATCTGTTTTAAGTTACGTTGTCAGATTGAGCAGAGTCGAAATCTAGGTATGCAATAGGGATAAAATAGTTCTCGACTGCGCTCGAACCGACAAAGGTATTTATTAGTCGAAATATACCAATCAGCTTTACAACAAGCGACTTAACGACGAACAGCAATCCAACTAATTTACAGAAAACGTAGTTCTGTCCTTACCGTCTTTCAGTTGAATGCCAACTGCTGCCAATTCATCTCGAATTTTATCAGATAATGCAAAATCTTTATTTGTTCTGGCGTCTTGTCTTAGTCTAATTAAAATATCAACAGCTCCTGAAAGTTTATCGGCTCCAGATTCACTTTTGGTTGTGTTTTTAAGACCTAAAACATCATAAACAAAATTGCTAATGGTATCTTTTAGTAAGTTTAGATCTTCAGAAGTCAAGGTTTCAGAACCTTCTTTAACTTGATTGATATATTTTGCTGCTTCAAATAAATGGGCAATCAAAATTGGTGAATTAAAATCGTCGTTCATCGCATCATAACATTTCTGTTTCCATGCCGCAATATCTATTGAAGACTTTGAAGACGCTTTTAAATCATCTAATAGATTCACAGCATCCATTAATCTATGGAAGCCTTTTTCGCTAGCTAATAAACCGTCATCTGTTAAATCTAATACACTTCGGTAAGACGACATGGCATTAAAAAATCGAATAACACTTGGACTATAGGCTTTACTAAAGAATTTATTGTTTCCAGATAATAATTCATCAGGATTAATCGTGTTCCCTGTTGTTTTAGACATACGTTGTCCGTTTAGCTCTAACATGTTAGCGTGCATCCAATAATTAACAGGGCTTTTCCCTTTGGCAGCTTCATTTTGAGCAATTTCACATTCGTGATGCGGAAATTTTAAATCCATACCACCACCATGAATATCAAACTGTTCTCCTAAATACTTGGTGCTCATTGCTGTACATTCTAAATGCCAGCCAGGAAACCCATCGCTCCAAGGTGAAGGCCAACGCATAATGTGTTGTGGTTCAGCTTTTTTCCAAAGGGCGAAATCTTGCGGATTCTTTTTGTCGCTTTGTCCATCTAATTCACGCGTATTATGAATTAAATCTTCGAGCTTACGTTTGCTTAATTTACCGTACTCATGAGTTTCATTGAATTTATGAACATCAAAATATACAGAGCCATTAACTTCATACCCGAAACCGTTATCAATAATAGTATTTATCAATTCAATTTGCTCAATAATATGACCTGTTGCGGTCGGCTCAATACTTGGTGGTAAAAAGTTTAACGTGTTTAGTATATTATGAAAATCTACGGTGTAACGTTGAACAACTTCCATAGGTTCAATTTGCTCTAAACGCGCTTTTTTAGTGATTTTATCTTCACCAGTATCCGCATCATTTTCTAAATGACCAGCATCCGTAATATTTCTAACATATCTTACTTTGTAGCCTAAATGCTTTAAATACCTAAAAATAACATCAAAAGACATAAAGGTTCTCACATTGCCTAAATGCACATTGCTATAAACTGTTGGTCCACAAACATACATGCCTATATGACCTTCGTTTATAGGTTTAAATGTTTCTTTTTTGCCAGTAAGTGAGTTGTATAGTTTTATCTGTTGTTCTTTGTAAAGCGGCATTACTACTAGTTGTTAAGTCGTTAGTTGTTGAGTCGATTAAGCTTACGTTTTAAGAAAATGATTTCTTAAAGCATTGATCTTATTAGTGATTGATTCAACTTCAAATCTAATGTTTTTATAGTTTTCTTCGGAAATAAATTCTAGTTCTTTTGAAATTATAGTTTGATTTAATAATTCTAAAGCAGAACTATAAGCCATAGTCATAAAATTTGCTTTGTCTTTGTTTGTCAATCTTGCTGTACCTTCAGCTATATTTGAAGATAAAGAAACTGAACATCGTCTCATTTGTGAAATTAATCCGAATTTTTCTTCTTTAGGAAATAAGCTTGTTGTTTTGTAAGTTTTAACTGCCAATTGAATAGCTTCTTTCCAAACCTCTAACTTTTCAAACGAATATACATGCATATTTTTTATCGTTTAGTTGTTTGTCGTTTTAGTAGTAAAGCTGATTATTTGAAACAACTTTACAGCTTCACAACTTAACAACAAACATTAGAATTTAGTATCTAATTTTATGTAATCTAAAAATTCTCTTCGAGTTGCTTCTTCTTTAAATTTCCCACCAAATTCTGAAGTTACCGTACTGCTTTCAATATCTCTAATACCCCTAGAATTAACACATAAATGTTTAGCATCAATAACGCAAGCCACATCTTTAGTGTTTAAAACGTCTTGAAGTTCCTTAACCACTTGGATAGTTAAACGCTCTTGTACTTGTGGTCGTTTAGCAAAATAATCAACAATACGATTCATTTTGGATAAACCAACAACTGTTCCGTTAGAAATATAAGCAATATGTGCTTTCCCAACTATTGGTAATAAATGATGCTCGCAAGTTGAATAGACGGTAATGTTTTTTTCAACTAGCATTTCACCATACTTATATTTGTTTTCAAAAGTAGAAGCGTTTGGCTTTTTCTTAGGGTCTAAACCACCAAAAATCTCTTTAACAAACATTTTTGCTACACGATTGGGTGTGCCATTTAAACTATCGTCAGTTAAATCTAAACCTAGGGTTTCCATGATATGACGTACATCATCTTTAATGATGTCTATTTTTTCTTCACTAGAAAGTCTAAATGCGTCGTTTCTTAATGGCGTGTTAGACGATGTTCCTATGTGATCATCACCCAAGGATTCGAATTCTTCTATGTTTTTCTCAATTTTCATTATAAAAAGAAATCTTATTTTTAGTTTGCAAAGATAAGTAAAACACATTTGTTATGTTTTATCTTAACAAACAATTAATGGTAGTATGTCTGTCTTTGTTTTGTAGGTATAATTACAATTAAATAAAAAAAAGCCTGAACTAAAATAGAAGTCCAGGCTTTTCAGATATATTCTTATTTATTTTTAAATATTAAAACTTAAAGATAATGTGATGTTAGAATTTGTTCTGTCTATTGTTGCAGTATCAGTTAGTCCTACGTTATATAACGGTGTTGCGAATGAACGTTCGGATTGGTCATAAGTAAGATCTAGTTTTGTGTTTCCAAAGTTAAAGCCAAGACCTAATGAGTAGCCATTTAAATCGCCAACTGTAACGCCATCGGTATAAGGGCTTTCTTCAAAACGGTAACCGCCTCTAAAGCTAAATTGTTTGTGTTTGTATTCGCCACCAATTCGGTATGTTGATGCATCGGTTAATACATCGCCAATGCTATTGTTCAAACCTGTAAAGTCCGATTCTGGTTTAAGTTTGGTATTGCCATAATTTTTTTTTGAGTAATCAAAACTAATTAAACCTTGTTTAGCAAATACATAGGCTAAGCTCCCTGTTATTTTTGCTGGTGTTTGGAGTTTGTATTGTGGATAAATATTAACTATATCTGCTATAAAACCAATATCAGAATCTGCTTCATTAGAATTAATATATTGGGTGGTTTCTTCTTCTATGGTGTACCAAGTTGGCGAATCGTAAGTTAAACCTACTCTAAATTCCGGGCTTAATTTCATGATACCTCCTAATTGAAAAGAAAATCCGGTACCTGTTGTAGATAAGGTGTTATCAAAATCAATTTCAGTTATCAAACCACCGTTTGAATTATCTTCAAGTAAAGATGTAGAACGCTGGTAGTCTATAAAATGTGAGTTTAGATTCAATCCTAAATATAGGTTGTCTTCATATTGTGTGGCAACATTAAATGTGATTTTTCCATTGTATCCTGTTGAAGCATATAGATAGTCATGATTGAAGTTTCCACCTACCACATTGTTAGTAGCGTTATAAGCTGTATTGTTGTCATCATCTAAATTTGGGTCAAGAATGAATGCTTGATAGCCTAAAAAAGCTTGCTGATGCCTAAAACCAAAATCGTTTCCAATATCTGCATACGCATCTTCAATAAACTCGTCACCAAATAAAGAAATATCACCTAGGCGAACACCGTCTGCATATTGATAGAAATAATTAGCAATAGAATTTATAGGAACTAATTCATTATCATTATTATCAACAATTACGAAATCATTATTGTTTACTCCCACAGCATTCCAATTACCATTATAATTGTTAGTTCTATCATATGCAATAGCTAAAGTGAATTTTTTCCAAGGCGAATTAGAATTGCGATTTGCAAACACAAAAGCGGCACCACCTTGATTGATATCAAAAGTAGATTCATTAGAATTATTGGCGTTACCAAAATAGATTGCTGTATGATCTACATCTACATTTGACCCCGTGAAAGAGGCGTGGCTTCTACTAAAAACAGCAGAACCTGCTGGGTTTGCACTAACGGCACTCATATCGCCCCCTAGTGCTCCAAAAGCACCACTTAGCGCTCTAAAACGAGCCGTTCCTTGAATTTCACTTTGTGAATACCTTAGTGCATCACTAATGTCTTGTGCGTAAACGGTAGACATAGATAGTAAACCTATGAATAGTATCTTTAACTTTTTCATATTGAATGTTTTTCTCTTTAATAAATAATTAGATTAACGTCTTCTTCCTCCACTTGAAGAACCTGAACTGCTTCTACTACTGCTACTTGATGATCTTGATGTCGAGCTAGAACTTGAGCCAGAACTAGAACTTCTGCTTGGTGAGTAGCTTGGGCTACTTGAAGAAGAAGATCTTCTGTAAGTTGTATTCCCAGAACTTGAACTGCTTCTTGTTGGTTGTCTGTAAACCGTACTTGAGCTTCTTCTAGCTGTAGAAGAGGAAGCCCGAGATGTAGAATTTGTAGATGGGGTTCTTGTTACGCCGCTTGTTGCTCGCCTAACTGTGCTTGTATTACGTGTTCCGTTTGTATTGTAACTACTTCTATTTGTTGTAGCAGTAGTTGCAGGGTTTGTGCTTACACTACTTCTTCTAGAGGTATTATATTTAGATGTTGTTGTTCTGTTTTGTGTACTTACAGAACTACGTCTGCTTGTGTTACTGTTAAGACTTCTAGAATTACTGGCTAAATAGCTACCTCTTCTGCTTGCGCTGTATGACGCATTTCTTCCACCGTAATATCTGCTGTTTCCATAAAACCCTCTGTTGTTGTAGTAGCCTCTATTGTAAAATCGATTGTAACCCCAGCCCGTGTTAAAAGCCCAGCCGGCATAAAAACCACCGCCATAAAAAGGAGGCGCCCAAAATGGGTCATAAAATCCGCCATAACCCCAACGATTCCATCTGTTACCATAAAATCCATTATAACCCCAGTTGTTCCACCCAAAACCAAATCCAGTATTCCATCCCCAATTGTTCCATCCGTTGTCAATATAGTTTATAGTTACGCTATTGCTATTTTGACCCCAGCCAGCATAACCTTGGTAGTTGTTAGCTAAGGTGTCATTTTCAACATAATTAGGGCCTTCATAAGTATCTATATCTGTAAAAATAGCATCATCAGCATTATAGCTCTCAGATTCTATAGATTTTGTTTTAAAATAGTTTTTGTAGTAATTGCTATTTGATTCGTTTGGCACTTCAACAACTGCTTCTTGGTTCTGTATTACGGTGTTACCGTAAATACCGTCACTGTCCACACCAACGTATTGATAAGAACCACACGAAACTAAGCCAAATAGTAACCCAAGTAAGGCTATAAATGGAACTTTTCCTTTTAAGTAGTTGTTAAATTGCATATCTCTATAATTTTATTGTTGAACATCACAAAAATAGTTAGTTTTGCGGAACTATTTTTCTATTTAATATAGGTACAATATTTATGCCAAAACAAACATATGAGCAAAAAACTTACTAGTAGAGCAGAGGATTATTCAAAATGGTATAACGAATTGGTTGTCAAAGCAGACCTAGCTGAGAATTCGGCGGTTAGGGGTTGTATGGTAATCAAGCCTTATGGTTACGCTATTTGGGAGAAAATGCAGGCAGAATTAGATAAAATGTTTAAAGAAACTGGGCATCAAAACGCCTATTTTCCATTATTCGTACCTAAAAGTTTGTTTGAGGCTGAAGAAAAAAATGCTGAAGGTTTTGCCAAAGAATGTGCTATTGTAACACATTATAGATTACAAAATGACCCTGATAAACCAGGGAAGTTAAGAGTAGACCCTGAAGCTAAGTTAGAGGAAGAACTTATTGTAAGACCAACTAGTGAAGCTATTATATGGAATACGTTTAGAGGATGGGTGCAATCATACAGAGATTTACCGCTTTTAATTAACCAATGGGCTAATGTAGTGCGTTGGGAAATGCGTACCCGTTTGTTTTTGCGAACTGCCGAGTTTTTATGGCAAGAGGGGCATACCGCTCATGAAACTAAACAAGAAGCGATTACTGAAGCCGAATTAATGAATAATGTCTATGCTACTTTTGTTGAAAAATTTATGGCTATTCCAGTTATTCAGGGATTAAAGACGGAAAGCGAACGATTTGCTGGAGCGGATGAAACCTATTGTATTGAAGCCTTAATGCAAGACGGGAAAGCGCTACAAGCAGGGACGTCTCACTTTTTAGGTCAGAACTTTGCAAAAGCTTTTGATGTGAAATTTGCAAATAAAGAAGGCAAGCAAGATTATGTTTGGGCAACTTCTTGGGGCGTTTCTACACGTTTGATGGGTGCATTGATTATGACCCATAGCGATGACCATGGATTAGTATTACCTCCAAGTTTAGCGCCAAATCAAGTGGTTATTGTTCCTATTTATAAAAGTGAAGAAGATTTAAATGCTATAACCGAAGTCGCTAATGGTATTTTAAGCGATCTACGAGGAAAAAACATTACGGTTAAGTATGATAATAGAACCACACGCAGACCAGGTGCTAAATTTGCCCAGCACGAATTACAAGGTGTGCCTTTGAGAATAGCCATTGGAACAAGAGATTTAGCCAATGGAACGGTTGAAATTGCAAGACGTGATACTTTAACTAAAGAGGTTGTTGCAATTGATGGTTTAAATGATAAGATAGAAGGGTTATTGGCAGAAATTCAAGAATCTTTATTTAATAAAGCTTTAGATTTTAGAAACGGTCATATTACTGAAGTGGATACGTTTGATGAATTTAAAACAGTTTTAGAAACTAAAACAGGCTTCATTTCAGCACATTGGGATGGCACAAATGAAACCGAAGATAAGATTAAAGAGTTGACTAAAGCTACTATTAGATGTATTCCTCTAGAAGGAGAAGTAAAAGAAGGTGTTTGTGTGTACACGGGAAACCCTTCAAAACGTAGAGTATTGTTCGCAAAAGCGTACTAAGATAAATTTTTTTAAAAAAATATTATCTAGTACTTGCAACATTTAAAAATAGTTGTATTTTTGCATCCGCAATGGAAACGTTGTATGTTATTTGAAAGGTATTGTAAGTTTAAATTATTATTTAAATTTGCGCATTGAAAAACAAATGGCCCGTTCGTCTATCGGCTAGGACGCATGGTTTTCATCCATGTAAGAGGGGTTCGATTCCCCTACGGGCTACAATTAAAAAAATAAGAAAAAAAACAAAATGGCAAATCACAAGTCAGCATTAAAGAGAATTAGAAGTAACGAAGCAAAACGCTTAACTAACAAATATCAGCATAAAACGACTCGTAATGCAATCAAGAAATTACGTGAGTTAACTGATAAGAAAGAAGCTGAAACTATGTTTCCTTCAGTAGTATCTATGTTAGATAGATTAGCTAAGAAAAATGTTATACACGCTAACAAAGCAGCTAATCTTAAATCTGGTTTAGCAAAATTCGTTGCAGCACTTTAATACAATTTAAAGTTTAAGATATTTGAAAGCTTCTCAGAAATGAGAGGCTTTTTTTTTGTAGATTTTTTTAATTTGAATAAAGAAAAAATATCCTTTTATTTTATAGTAATTTCAATTAATAATTGATATTAAAAATATAAATTTGCAATTATCAGTAAATTACTTAACCCTTTAATATAACCCTTTTGGAAAATCAAAAAGCAATTAAATTAATCGATAAAATTATTAAGAATCTTGATAAAACAGGCATCAATACAGATGTGCTAATCGATGACATTAAGGAATTAAGAACTTATGCTTTAGAAGCACAAATTCCTTTAGTAGTAAAGGTCCTTAGGCTAGCTTATGAGCATATTGAAGAAAATAAGTCATTTCTTATTCCTATTCTTGATGATGAACCTATAGAAGAGGATGGTGCTATTGAAGCTAATGAAGGTAGTTCTCCTGTAGAAAGTCTTAAGTATCTGATAGCGCTTATAAAGAATCTTAATAACAAAGGAAATGTTGCTGATTTAAAAGGGTATAGAGATCTTTTGAATAGCTTTTAGTTATAAAAAATAAAAGTGGCATATTGAGTCCTTCGACTTTAGTTTATCTTGAGTACTTCAGCTAAGCTCAGAATAAACTTAAGTTGAAATGCTATTAAAACTAAGTTTTTCAATGTCTTCGACTGTCATCTGGCTAACATTCAACATCCCATCTGCTTTTGTCATGTATTTATAAGTAAATTATGGTTTTTTTTTGAAATTGGCCTCATAAAATTCAATCAGAATGATTTGCCTTCTTTTTTCCGACAACTAACTAAATAATCACCTAAATCGTTTTTATCAATTTTTGGGTTTTTAAGTTTCGCTTTTTCCAGCATTTTATTTGAAGGGTCAATTCCTATAAAATGAAAGCCTACTTTTTGAAGGGCGTTGGTGTAATTTCCTGTACCGCAATCAATATCTAAATACAAACCATCTGTTTTTCAGGTTTACGTTTTAAAGAATACGTTCAGCAATTAAATTAATCAGCTTTGCGCGTTTCAATCAAAAAAGTTTAAATGAGTTCTATGTGTTATTCTGTATAAACTTGCCCTCTATGTGGTTTTAAAGCATCTCTAACGGGTTTCATTTCGTTGTCGTTCACAACTAAAAAGGCTATGGAGTGCATATCAATTAAATTTTCAACACCGGTAATATTAATAGTCAAGTGTTCTGAAGCTATGTATTCTTTTAAATGAATTTCATGATGTTGTGCTATTTTATTAGCATCTGGTCCATGAAAGTCCCAGATTAATTTTAGTTTTCGCATGTCTTTTTAATGAGTGTTCTGATTAAAAAATATTGTAAATATATACTCAAATGTAATCATAAATAGTATAATATTTACTTTCTTTAATCGTTTGTAAAACAACTTGTATTATAGGTTTATATTATTATTTTTGTAATCGCTCAATTAATTATTTATTCCATGAAATTAAAATATTTTTTCACTTTATTTTTCACTTTATTACTAGTGTATGTCAATGCGCAATCAGAAAATAAAGCCATACTTTTTAGTGTTGATGGCGCCCCTGTTTATACATCTGAATTTATAAGAGTATATAATAAGAATCTAGATTTGGTTCAAGATGAATCTCAAAAAGATGTTGATGAATACTTAAAATTATTTACCAGTTATAAGTTAAAGTTAAAAGAAGCTAAAGCCTTAGGTCTACATAAAAAACCAACTTACTTAAGAGAGTTGTCTAATTACAAAAAACAACTTGCTAAAAGCTTTATAACAGATAGTAAAGTTACTGATGCTTTAGTTGAAGAAGCTTATGATAGACTATCCTATGATGTAAAGGCAAACCATATTTTAATAAAAATCTCAGAAAACGCAAGCCCTGAAGATACGCTCGTAGCTTACAATAATATAATGAAATTACGTGATAGAGCTTTAAGTGAAGGCTTTGAAAAAGTTAGAAAAGAAGTACACAATGGACAAACTATTTACGGCGAAGAATTAGGTTATTTTACAGGTTTTAAAATGGTTTATAAATTTGAAACAGCTGCTTTCAATACAGATATCGGAGCTGTTTCCCTTCCTTTTAGAACCCGTTTTGGGTATCATATCGTTAATGTTCTAGACAAGCGGAAATCTAGAGGAGAACGTACTGTAGCGCATATTATGGTAATGAATAAAGAAAAGGATTCATTAGCTGAAAAACCAGAAGATAGAATTCAAGACATAAATAAAAAGTTAAGTCAAGGCGAAGATTTTAAATACTTGGCAAAACAATTTTCAGACGATAAAAATTCAGCGCCAAAAGGAGGTATGTTACCACCTATTTCTAGTGGGCAATTAAATGTACCTGAGTTTGAGACTGTAACTTTTGGTTTAGAAAATATTGGAGATGTATCAGAACCTTTTAAAACAAATTTTGGTTGGCATATTGTAAAGCTATACGGGAAAAAGCCCATACCTGAGTTTAAAGCTATGGAACCAGAATTAGTAGAAAAAGTAAAACGCGATGATAGGTCTAAATTGATTGACCAGGCTTTAGTTGATAAGCTTAAAAAACGTTATAATGTTGGTAATGAGTTGCCAGGAATGGATTATTTTGTATCTGTATTTAATAATGATTATTTTAAAAGAACCTGGAAACTCCCAGAAGATTTTAAAGCAGATCAGCCTTTAATCAAAATAGGGAAAAAGCAATTTTCATATAGGGATTTTGGAGATTACTTGCAGAAGACTCAACGTACCGCAACTCAAAAGGGAGCATATGAATCTATAATTTCAAAAAAATATGAATCCTTCTTAAAAGAAAATTTAATTAAGTATCAAGAGGATCATTTGGAAGAAGAAAATGAAGAATTTGCATATATAGTTAGTGAATATCGAGATGGTTTGTTGTTATTTGAATTGATGGAAACAACCATTTGGAATGCTGCAAAAACAGATTCTATTGGTATTCAAGAGTATTATAGCAACCATAAAAATAATTATATATTGCCAGAAAGAATTGATGCTGTAGTCGCTTCATCAACAAAACAAAAAACACTTAAAAAAGTGTCTAAATTGTTAGATGAAGGTATGGATTTAGATCAAATAAAATCACTTGTTAATAGCAATGATGAAATAGAGGTTATCTTTACTTCAGATGTCATGGATACTAAACACCAAGCACTTCCTGAAAAGTTCGATTTTAAGAAAGGGATTTCTAAAATATACAAGCATAATAATGCTTATGTGTTGGTACAGGTTAAAGACATATTGCCAGAAACTCAAAAAACATTAGAGGAAGCTAAAGGAACGGTTATTAGCGATTATCAAACTTATAAAGAAGCCAATTGGATTAAAGAATTAGGTGCGAAGTATAAAATAGTCATTAACCAAGAGGTTTTAGAAAATGTAAAATCTCAGCTTAAAAAACAATAAGTGCGCGTTAAAATCATCATCATATTATTATTGTCAGTATTGGTGTTATCCTGTGATTTATTAAAAAAATCTAAGGAAGAAACCCCAATAGCTAGAGTTAATGAAACCTATTTGTACTATGATGAGATTAAAGATTTAGTGTCTGAAGGCACGCCAAAGGCCGATAGCACATTAATTGTACAAAATTTCATTAACCGATGGGCTACACAACAATTGTTTGTAGATGGTGCCATGCTAAATTTAAGCGAAAAAAAACAAGAGGCTTTTAATAAATTAGTTGTTCAATATAAAAACGATTTATATAGTAAAGCTTATATCGAAGCATTGGTTAAGCGTAATATTAACACATTAGTCAACACTCAAGAAGCCGAGATTTATTACAACAATAATAAAGAAGTTTTCAAGTTAAACGAAGAGTTGCTCAAATTTCGTTACATTCACGTAGACGAAAATATCATTGATTTTAAGACTATCAAAGAAAAGTTTAAGCGTTACAATCCTCAAGATAAAAAGCTTCTAGATTCCATATCCATTCAGTTTAAATCTTACTCATTGAATGATTCTATTTGGATAAAATTAAGTCATGTTATAAAGAAAATTCCGGTGGTTACTCCAGAAAATAAAAACCAACTGTTAAAAAAATCTAATTTTGTACAACTCAAAGATTCATTAGGAGTATATTTGATGCAAATTAGCGATGTTTTAGTTAGAAATGACACGGCGCCGTTAGAATATGTTAAGCCAACTATAGATCAAATAGTGATTAACAAACGCAAGCTTGAACTGATTAGAGAATTAGAAAAAGATATTACAAAAGATGCCATTAAAAATAAACAATTTGAAATTTACGATTAACTTGAAACATACATTGCTTTTATGTGTAGCATTGATAACTGTAAATGTTACCTCTGCACAAGAAATTATTGAAGACGAAGTAAAAGAGGTCGTTGAAAAAGTCGTTAAAAAAGTAGATACAACCCTTGCTAAAAATGCTAAAAAAATTGACGGGGTTGCTGCAGTAGTTGGGGATTATATTATTTTGGATTCCGATATAGACAAGGCCTTTTTGCAATTACAGGCTCAAGGTGTTAACACCGACGACATTGAAAAGTGTGAATTGTTCGGTAAATTATTAGAAGATAAATTATACGCACACCATGCTGTCCAAGATAGTATTCCTGTTTCAGATGCAGAAATAAGAAAGAATGTAGACTACCAAGTTCAACAATTTTTACAGCAAACCAATGGTTCCATGGAAAAGCTTTTGGAGTTTTATAAAAAAGAAGATGAAAAGAGTTTTAGAGATGAAATGTTTGAGATTAATAAAGCCAATCAATTAGCGGCTAAAATGCAATCTAAAATTGTTGAAGAAATAGAAATAACTCCAGAAGAGGTAAGAGCGTTTTTCAATAAAATACCAGAAGATGAAAGACCTACTTTTGGAACAGAACTTAAGGTCGCTCAGATTGTTGCAGAACCAAAAGTGTCAGAAAAAGAAAAACAAAGGGTTATTGATCGGTTAAAACAATTTAAAGCTGATATTATTGAGAACGGCGCTAGTTTTCGTTCAAAAGCGGTATTGTATTCCGATGATCCAGGATCTGCAAGCAAAGGTGGTAAATATACTTTAAATAGAAAGCAACCACGAATGGTTAAAGAGTTTAGGCAGGTAGCTTTTGCTTTACAAGAAGGCGAAATATCGGAACCTTTTGAATCCGACTTTGGATACCATATTATTACTCTAGAAAAAATAAGAGGGCAGGAGTATGATGTCGCTCATATTTTATTAATACCAGAAGTATCCAGTGAAGCTGTTAAAGAAGCTAAAGAGCGTTTAGAAAAGACTAGAAAACGTATTGTAGATGGCGATATTTCGTTTGCTGATGCGGCCAGAGAAATTAGTGATGAAAAGGAAACGAAAAATGATGGAGGTCAATTAATAAACCCAACCACACAAGATTATAATTTTGAATTAACCAGAATGGATCCTGAACTATATGCTCAAATTCAAAACCTAAAAGATGATGAGCTGAGTTTGGTGTTAAGAGAAGAAGACCGTAACCGTAAAGTTAAATTTAAAATATTAAAGGTTACTGATAGGGTTGATGAGCATGAAGCAGATTATGCTCGCGACTATTTGAAAATAAAAGAGCTTGCATTAGAAGAAAAAAAGATAGATGCTATTGAAAAGTGGCAAAAAGAAAAAATATTAGATACCTATATAAAAATTAGTGGAGAAAATAGATCCTGCGAATTTTCTGGTAACTGGTTAAAAATATAAATATATGTCTGATGTAGCTGCTATTGAAAAATTCGTAAAGCAATTTAAGGAGTTAAAGACTGAAGTAGCCAAAGTTATTATTGGGCAGGATGACGTTGTAAGCCAGATATTGATTTCTATTTTTTCAGGAGGGCATTCATTATTGATCGGTGTTCCTGGTTTAGCAAAAACCTTAATGGTTAATACAATTGCACAAGCTTTAGGATTAGATTTTAAACGTATCCAGTTTACACCAGATTTAATGCCTAGTGATATTTTAGGAAGTGAAATTCTAGATGAAGACCGTCATTTTAAGTTTATTAAGGGGCCTATTTTTGCTAATATTATTTTAGCAGATGAAATAAATAGAACACCACCAAAAACACAAGCAGCTTTATTAGAGGCTATGCAGGAACGTGCAGTTACTGTGGCTGGACATCATTACAAATTAGATTTACCTTATTTTGTTTTAGCAACCCAAAACCCTATAGAGCAAGAAGGGACATATCCTTTGCCAGAAGCGCAATTAGACCGGTTTATGTTTGCAATTAATCTAGATTACCCTTCATTTGAAGAAGAAGTACAGGTTGTTAAATCAACAACTAGCGATATGCAAGCTAAGGTGAGAGCTTTGTTTTCTGCACAACAAATAGTTGATTTCCAGCATTTAATACGCCGTATCCCTGTGGCAGATAACGTTATTGAATATGCGGTTTCAATGGTTGGAAAAACAAGGCCTAATTCTCAAACAGCTCCACATATAGTAAACACTTATTTAGATTGGGGAGCAGGCCCAAGAGCATCTCAAAATTTGATTTTAGCTTCCAAAACACATGCTGCCATTAATGGCAAGTTTTCTCCTGATATAGAAAATGTGCAAGCGGTGGCACATAGTATTTTAAGACATAGAATTATAAAAAACTACAAGGCTGAAGCTGAAGGTGTTTCAGAAGGACAAATTATTAAAAGTTTGTTTTAATATTTTGTCACGTTCAAGAAGATTTAAAATAATCACAAAAAAGTTAGGTCTTGCTTTAACTATGTTGCCAAGTGCTCTTTTAATATTTGGTTATCTTGCTGTTTTTCTAGTAGACAATCTTATCTCATTTTTTTTTACTCTTATTATCCCCGCACTTTTAGTTTTAAATTTAATTTTTGGGGTTTATTGGTTATTTAGAAAAAATAGATTTTTCCTTTTTCCTTTAATAGGAGTAATTACATACTGTTTTTGTTTCGATTCATTTTTGAAATTTAATTTGCGCGGGTATTCAGATTTGGATAAAACTTCATCAAAATTTGATACGCTATCTATTTTATCGTATAATACAAATGGGTTTAAACATGACAAAGATGAGAACGATTACGATGATAGTAAACGCGATACAGATGACCCGATAATAAACTTTATAAACAACAGAAATCCAGATGTTTTTTGTATTCAAGAGTTTTCTGCTATTAAATACAAGTATTTTAGCAATTATCCGTATTGGTTTAAAACTAACATATTTACTCAGAATAAATCTGTAATGGCAATATTTTCGAAATATCCTATTATAGATAAGGGGTACATAGATTTTCCCAACTCGTCCAATGGTGCTATGTACGTTGATTTAACTTTTAATAAAGACATTATACGAATTTATAATTTACACTTGGAGTCCTATAAGATGAATGCTATTAATCAATTGAATAATCCTAATAGTTATTCAACATTAATTACTAGAATTTCTAAAGCTGAAAAAATAAGAAAAGAACAAGTTCTTATAATTAAGAAGCATATTGACAAATTTAAAGGCAAAGTCATTATTAGTGGAGATTTTAATAGTACTCAATTTTCATCGACATATAACATATTAAAAGACTCAAGAAAAGATTCTTTTATTGAAGCAGGTTCTGGGTTTGGAAAAACATACGGGCTTTTTAAATATCCTTTCAGGTTAGATTATATATTAGTTGATGAGAGTTTTGACGTTATATCACACCAAAATTTTGATTTAAAATTATCTGACCATGAACCCATACTTACAAGATTAGTTGTAAAGTAAGCTTACTAAATTTAAAATTACTTAATAGCTTCACCACCTCTAGTTCGAGTTCTTATTCTTATAGCTTCTTCAACATTGTAAATAAAGATCTTGCCATCTCCAGGAGTTCCTTCCGAGCTATTGTCCAAAATTGTGTCGATACATTTCTCTAGGTTATCATCGCTTACAATACACATAATCATAATTCGTGTTTTCATAATCATTGATAGTTCGGTGCCACGGTAACGTTCAGAGTAGGTTTTTTGTAACCCTGTTCCTTTTACAGGTACAACGGTTAAACATGGGATACCAGCTTCTTTTAATCCACGTTGTACTGCTTTTAATTTTGAGGGTCTTATGATAGCTTCTACTTTTTTCATCTTTTGTGATTTTTTAATTTTTAGTCAATAGTTGTTTATTCAAAAGTGGTATAAGCTTCAACACCAAAAGAAACAGCATCAATACCAGCAGATTCTTCAGAACGATTTACGCGGATACCAATAGTTTTTTTCATGATTTTCATTATGATAAATGTAACAACAAAAGAAAAAGATCCAATAACAAATACGCCAATGGCCTGTGTAGCTAATAAATCGGTGCCACCACCAAAGAATAAGCCGTTTTCAGATGCAAATAACCCGACAGCTATTGTTCCAAATAAACCATTAACACCATGAACAGCAATTGCTCCAACAGGGTCGTCAATTCGTTTTTTATCAATAAAAAGCACTGCCATATCTACTAAAACGCCAGCAATCAATCCTATTATTATAGCTGAACCAGAATCTACAACATTACAGCCAGCAGTTACCGCTACTAAACCTGCTAATACACCATTTATAGTCATGGTAATATCAATTTGTCCGTATCTGAAGTATGTGTAAAATATAGTTGAAACTCCTCCAGCAGCAGAAGCTAAAAATGTATTGGTAGCAATGGTTCCAATTAATTCCCAATTACCTACGGCTCCAAGTGTTGATCCTGGATTAAACCCAAACCAACCAAACCATAATATAAAACCACCAACAGCGGCAAGTGGTAAATTATGCCCAGGAATAGCTACGGGGTCACCATTTTGGTCATATTTCCCTAAACGAGGTCCTAGAACTATTGCTGCTGCTAAAGCTGCAAATCCTCCCATAGCATGAACTGCGGCAGAGCCTGCAAAATCGTTAAAACCTCTTAATGCTAACCATCCATTAGGATTCCAAACCCAATTTGCAGCCAACGGATACATGATTGCGCAAAAAATAATAACATAAAGTGCATATGCCCAAACCTTCATTCTTTCGGCAACAGCACCAGAAACTATGGATATTGCTGCAATAGCAAAACCAAGTTGGATAAACCAGAATAATTTATTGGAAACGGTTAGTCCTAATCCTAAATCACCGTCGGTAATTCCAGTATCAAAAGCAAACCAGCCGTTAGAGGCACCATAGGCAATTCCAAAACCTACTGCATAAAATGCAAGACCGCCAAAAGTGATATCTATAAATACTTTAGCTATAATACTCATGGCATTTTTTGAACGGACAAAGCCAGCTTCTAGTAATGCAAATCCACCTTCCATTAAAAAAATAATAGCGGCACATATTGAAACCCAAACGGTATCAATTGCTGAAATTAACTCGGTTTGTTCTATGGCAACGGCTGCGATTTCTTGCATGGAATAGTGGTTTGTGTTAGTTTAATAAAAGTTAAGAGTTTTTTGTTAAAAGCGTACAATATATGAAATTAGGATAGTTTCATTTTAGAGATATGACTAAAAAGCACTGCTGTTTTTTAATAATGTAGAATTTTAATTGATTTCGCTTATTGATTAAAAATAATTTAATAAAAACACCGATACAGTTTAAAAAAACTATATCGGTGTTATGAACCCATCTTGACTTTTAGGTTAAAAACTAAAAGTCAAGAAGTGTTGTTGTATAAAAATAAATTGTGTTTAAGTCCGTTTTAACTGCTTTTGTATTTTTTTAATAGCAGATTCAATAGATTTTTCAGGTTCGATAATATTGTATGCACCCCAAAATCTTGGGTCTGAAAAACCAGATGCTTTTTCACTTAAAATAGTTGTAGGACGAATGAGCTGACTTCTAACTTTTGCAAGTTTAGTATCGTGAACTTCCCAATCGGTTACGGCCATTTCACTACTTAGTGTATAAACGCTATTAAAAAGTTTTCCTTTCCAATTTACTTTAAAGGTTAATGAAATATTACTGTAAGCATAATGCCATTTTCCGTCTTTGGTTCTATAATTTACCCTATAGTTGGCCTGAGTAGGGTACACATCAACTTTTCTAGGTTTTTTACGGACGTACATTTGGCTTGAAAGCTCTCGGTTAGAAACATTTAAACTGTAAACAGCGCTTGTAAGGGCTAAAGTTTCAGCATCAATATAAAGTTTTCCATAGTATAAAGGGGTTTTTATATCTTCTTTTTGTTTGAAATTAACTACATAAATTGGTTTTTTGTTTATTTGTGTAGAAGCGTCAAAACTAAATTGATATAAAGGAATATCTTCTTCAGTAAAAATAAATTCTGGGTATTTAATTATATCGGTATATAGATTGCTAAAAGGTCCGCCTTGGAGTTTTAATGCCAAAGTGTCTAGTTTTGTGTAATCTGTGTTTTTACGTGCTTTGATAAGTTCAATATGGTCCCTTCTGAGATTGTTATAAGGTTGTTTATGTATTTTAACAACAGCCTCAGATAGAGAAGCATTTCTTCTTCTTTTTTTAATGGTTTCTCTGTAAAAAGCAGTCATTATGGTGTTCTTATTATTGTAAATAGAACTTTTCTTCCCTAAAGTTTTAATAACTAAGTCTTTTGGATCTAGTGCATTTACGGTTATACTAATTTCTTTTAATTCAGTGTAATCATTCGATAAAGCTATTTTTATAGGATTTTTTATTGAAGAAATTTTAATCTCCTTTTTTTCATACCCTAAATGAGATATTGTTAAGATACCATCTGAAAATCTTTCAGGTATTTTGATAAGAAACTCGCCATCGCTATTGGTTACCGTACTAATGTTAGAATCTTTTATAACGATGTCGGTGAAGATTAAAGGGTCTTTTGTATTAGCGTCAATTACTTTTCCTTCAAGTTCTTTGAAAGCCTCTGAGGTTTGTGCGCTAATAATACTGCTACACATAAAAAAGAGAGCAGTTGTAAATATGAAAGTGAAATGGGCTATTTTTTTCATGGTTTTAATATTAATAATTTTTAATTGTCATTAATTTACAAAATATTCGGTTAATTATCTAATTGTCAAGTTGTTGTTTGTGTTATATTTGTGTTAAATTATTACTTTCTGATGAATAGAATAGTTAAACTTTTGGAGTCTGTTAGACGTATTCTGTTTAGTAAACAACAAAAAAAGGTGTTGAAATAGTTTACGATTTAATGGACAAAAGGTGGACATTATCATATTTATTTTTTTTATAGAAGATATATCAATACATTGGTCTAACCTTAATCAATAAAATTGATATTAACCAACTCATTATTTTAATTGCGATGCTATACGTGTTTCTGTTAAGTAACTACATAAAGATAAAGAAACAATCTTTTGCAATAAGTCATTCTTCACATTTTGTATCCGATAACATAGCAACTTATTTTACACCTGTAAATCGTCATCAGGTTGTTGTTAATTCAATTTAATTCATTTAAAATCAAAAATTATTTCATATCAATTATGAGGAGAAAATTACTTTTATGTCTTGTTTTTTTAATCAGTATTTCAAGTTATAGCCAACAATTGTACATGGAGTATGGATCTACGGTTTCAGCTTTTGATTATGAAAACTCACAAGGTCAACCTTTAGATAATTTATTGTCAAAATCTAAATCCTATTTCGGTATGGGATATAGACATGTTATTAATAATCAAAAAACATTGTTTCTGGTTGGAGGCATTTCATATAATAATTATGGTGCTATAGGAAGCGAAAATAGTGTAGATAATTTTTTTGAGTGGGATGTTAGTTATTTAGGCATTAAGGCAGGATTAGATATTCGTTTATTTCAGTTAAGAAATCTTTCGTTTTTCGCAAAAGGATCTATTGCTTCTGAATTTATGGTTAGAGGTAATCAAACTATAAATAATGATGTATTTAATTTGGTAGGCGAAGAAGAATTTAACAATAATATTTTATTTCTGCGAGCTGGTGTTGGTTTACAATATCCAATTTCAAATAGTACAGCAATTTATGCAGGCTATTCTTATGGGAAATCTGTTTTAATTAGTAGTGGAGAAAATGCTGAAAAATTAACTTTAGGTGCGCATCAATTTGGAATAGGGTTTATTATTAACTTGCCAAATTGTTATTGCGACTTTTAAAGCAGAACCTCAAAGAGCCTGTGTTTTATAATAAAATTTATAGGTGGACAAATCATGGACACTCTATTTTAAACGTAATTGTTTTTATAAATTAGTTCCTATTATAAGTAAGTATTAAAAAATAATCTATACAAGATTAAATAAATGAAGTTAAATTTATACATCGCATTTTTATTCTGTTTTGTACTTTCAGTACAGGCACAGGATACAACCGCTAAGTTAGAGGGCGCTAAATCTTACTCCATAAAACGATCTAACTTGGGAGTAGGAGGTTCTTCTAACACGGTTACTACCAAAAGCGGAACATATTCTGTAAGCCATAGTATTGGGCAATCTAGCGTCATTGGTACGCATTATAAAAACGGGTATTATTTAAGACAAGGTTACCAACAACCATTAAATAAGATTAAAGTCGTCGAGGAATTTAGTAATAATGATTTATTAGCAAATATTTATCCAAACCCTTTTGAACAATTTATTTCTATTTCTTTTAATGAAGACATAGTCGACGATATTTCTATTCTAGTTTTTGATGTCAATGGAAAGTTGGTGTATTCTCGAAAATTTCAACCCTCCCAAAAAATTCAATTAAACCTAGAGGGTATTTCCAACGGAAATTATATTCTAAAAGCGTCATCTAAAGCCAAATCATTCAACGCTAAACTGATAAAAAAATAAAGCACCTATAATTCAAAATTAAAAGAAAACCAGTATTTATAAAAACCCATTATGAAACACATACTAGCCTTAGGATTGTTCCTTTTTTTTGCCATAAAATCATTTGCCCAAACTGATGGTATAACGTACCAAGCTGTTATTATTGGTCCTGATATTTTGGAATTACCTGGTATAGATTCTGAAGGTAATATTCTTCCCGTTACTACGGTGGCAATACGATTTACCATTTTCGATTCAGGTAACCAAGTAGAATTCCAAGAAGTGCAAATAACAAATACCGATGAATTTGGTAGAATTAACCTTATAATAGGAGCTGTTGAGCATGACGATTTTGAAGCCATTAGTTGGGATGGTACGCCAAAAGATTTAAAAGTTGAAATAGACTTTGAAGGCGGTAGTAATTTTGTAGATATGAGTAGAGAGATACTTACGTTTGTGCCTTATGCATACCATAGAAATATTACTGCAACTGGAACTTTAGACGTGGACGGTGATACGTTTTTAAATAGAGAGCTCACAGTAAATGGGCCAACAAATTTATATAGTACACTTACTGTATATGAAGGAAATGAAACCAATTTGTCTGGCGATTTAACGGTCGATGGAGCAACCAATCTTAATAGTACTTTGGATGTAAATAATAAAAGTACAACAAATTTAACAGGTGCTTTAAATGTTGGTACTGCAAGCGGAACAGATGATGTTGATGCGCCTACGGTACTTAACGGAACATTAAATGTTGTTGGAAAAACGACGGTTACCGATTTTGAAGCTACTGGTCAATCAACTTTTAATGAGTTAACAGCTAATACTTTAGAGGTTATTACATCTTCTGATTTGTTAGGAGATACTACAATGAATGGTGTGGTTTCTATTGAATCTGATGAACAAGTTAAAATAAATGTTGGATTAACTGCTGCCGGTAGTGGTATAGACAATCATCCAGTATTAATAGAAGGTGGCACTCAAGGATTGGCCATTAGAGTTAGTGGAGGAAGAAATAATAATACTAATTTTATTACTTTTTTTGATACCACTAGGACAGAATCTTGGGGTAGGATAGAAGGGGAATTACCTTCTGAATTTGGAAACAATGCGGATTATGATTTTGATCAGCGCTCTTTAGATTATGATATAGCTGATGGTGTTTTGGATGTTGCTTTTGCAACCTATGATTTGGTGGCTTCTTTTGCCGAAATAGGGATTGCAAGTACATCTTCTACTGGATGTGTAGGTTTTGGTGCTTGTGTTACAGGCCCTATACCATCATGGATTGTTGGTAGTATAGCACAATCTGTCGCTGCAGGAATTCAGTTAGCTACGACCATTGTTGCCGCTGGTGTTTCTATTAATAATAAGGTTGTGTATGATGATAATAAAATAACCTATCAAGGGGTAACTTATGCCTCTGGAGCTGGTGATTATGCTGAATATTTGTTAAGGGAAAAGGCCAGTGAACATATTACTTACGGCGATATTGTAGGAGTGAAAGGTGGTAAGATTTCAAAAAACACCTTAGACGCTGAAAAGATTATGGTGGTATCTTTTAAACCTATTGTACTTGGCGCTCAACCTCAATATGATAACGAACACCTTTATGAAAAAGTAGCTTTTATGGGGCAAGTGCCAGTAAAAGTTATCGGAAAAGTGAATATTGGTGATTATATTATTCCTTGTGGTTTAAATAACGGGATGGGTATTGCCATTAATCCTGCTTCGGTAAGTAGTAAGAATATCAATAATATTCTTGGTGTTGCTTGGTCTGAGGCAGAAAAAAGAGATCATGTAGATATGGTGATGGTTGCAGTAGGCTTAAATATTAATAACACGCATTTAGTTGTTCAAAGTTTAGAAAATGAAGTATTAAAACAGGCAAGTGAGATTAATGAGTTAAGAGATAAAATTTCTGAGATTTTTGAAAAATTAGATCAGTTTGCACCGGGCTCATTAAAAGGGAAGGTGTTACATAAGGATGCTCATGATTCTGATGATGAAGATTCAAAGCATGAAGTCAATCAATATTTGGATGATTATACATATTACCAAATAACCGATGAAGACATCCAAAAAGGTATTGCTTTAGCTGAAGTACAAATGAGGGATAATGGAATTGATTTAGAGAATAATGAAGTTTGGAAAAAAATTAAGAATGACCCATCATTTAAGTCTAATTTGATTGGTAATATCAAGAATCAATATTCAAAACAAATCCATCATCATAAAAAAATTGATGGAGTTATAAAGGGTAATTAAAAACAAAGTTTTTATAGCGTAACTATTATGAAAAAACATTTTTTAGTTTCTTTTTTAACCTTATTGTTTGCTTCTACTATATTGTATTCGCAAACAAATATTCCTGATGATAATTTTGAAGCTTACTTAGAAACACATGATATAGATGGAAATGAAGTTCTGCTAGGTGACGCTAATAGTTTGGGAGACGGTACAATAAATAACAATAGTGTACCCAAAGGAAAAATTGCTAATGTTATTAACCTAAATATTAGTAACAGAAGTATTTCTGAGCTTACAGGTATTGCTGATTTTACAAGTTTAGAAACTCTAATTTGTAGTAATAATAAATTAACAATTCTCGATGTTTCCACAAACGTTAATTTAAAATCCTTGTTATGTGGCGTCAATCAATTAACAGATTTAGATTTAAGGCAACTTTCCAATTTAGAAGTATTAGATTGCTCAGGGAATCAGTTAGTGGCATTGCTGCTACAGGAAAGTAACTCGGCTTTTAATCCTGCGTTATCTCGACTTACTTGCTCAAATAATCAATTAAGTACTATTGATGTTGGTCAGAATGTTGATCTAGTGTCCTTAACCATTTCAAATAATCAATTTGATGGCGAGTTAGTTGTGAGCAATAATATAAATCTTGAAAGTTTATTTTGTGCTTCAAACCAAATTACAATATTGAATGTATCATCAAACACCAATTTAAAAACCCTTGATGCTTCTAATAATTTGATTTCAACATTAGACTTGAGTACTATAAATGCAGTTGACTGCCCCAATCCACAAACAGTCCCAACTACTATTTGTCAAGGTGCAGCATCTATCAATGTGTCTAGAAATCAATTAACATCGTTAGTTGTAAATAATGGTTTTAATAATTTGATTTCAACATTCAATTCTGAGGATAACCCCGATTTGTTTTGCATTCAGGTTGATAGCGGATTTACTCCTCCAGAAACAGGTTCTAATGATTGGAAAAAAGATGATTGGACGTATTATAGCGACACCACTTGTACCGATATATTTACTTATGTTCCAGATGATAATTTCGAGGATTATCTTGAAACAAATGGTCTTGGCGATGACATAGCAAATAACAATTTTGTATTAACGGCCAGAATTAATAATCTATCAACACTTAATGTTTCAGGTAATACTATAGACAATCTAACAGGTATCGAAGACTTTAAGGATTTGGAAATTTTGGATTGCAGTGATAACAGATTAAATACTTTAAATGTATCTAGCAATGGTAATTTGACCAATATCAATTGTTCTAATAATATTTTACCAAGTTTAGATTTAAGCGCCAATACACCACTTTTAGTTTTAAATTGCTCGGCTCAAATGCCTTTTGTTGATACACAGGATGCTAGTAATAACTATACTTTTGATACATTAAATGTGACTTCAAATACGGTATTAACAATTCTTAATTGTTCAAATAATGCATTAGCTCAGTTAGATATAAGTAATAATGTACAATTAAGCGATTTGAACTGTTCTACAAACCAGATAGAAGCATTAAATGTGACTTCAAATACGCTTTTAACCAGTCTTTTGTGTAATAACAATAATTTGTTCACATTAAATATGAAAAACGGACAAAATCCAAACCTCATAAATTTAGATGCACAGAATAATTCAGATTTAGCATGTATAGAAACGGATACAGGAATTGTGCCAGGTGGCGTAACTTGGGCAAAAGATGCCACAGCTGCTTATAATGTTAATTGTGGAACTTATGTGCCAGACGATAATTTTGAACAAGCATTGATTGATTTGGGTATAGACACTGTTGGTGCATTAGATAATTTTGTGTTAACATCCGATATTAATACGCTCATTTCTTTAGATGTTTCAAGTGAAGATATTTCAGATTTAACAGGCATTGAAGCTTTTATAGCATTACAAGACTTTAATTGTTCTAGCAATGCGTTGACTAGTTTGAATTTAAATAGTAACACGGCCTTAACCGATCTTAATTGTTCCAACAATCAAATTGAAAATTTAGATGTCACTTTAAATACACTTCTTACAAGTTTAGCCTGTGATAATAATGCACTATTCAAATTAAATATTAAAAACGGAACTAATAACACATTGGCTACTTTTAATGCAACAAATAATGCAAGTCTATTTTGTATTAATGTTGATGATGCAATTATAGGAAGTATTTCTGGTAGTTGGCAAAAAGATGGTATAGCTTCTTATAACGGAGATTGTGATGGTTCGCGTTTCACAGCAATTCCAGATAATTTCTTTGAGCAAGCACTTATTGATTTAGGTCTAGATTCTGGGCCTTTGGATAATCAAGTACTTACAGCAAATATTGAGCATGTTTTAAGTTTGGTCATTAATGATAAGAAAATCCAAGACCTGAGCGGTATCAAAGGCTTCTCGTTATTAAAAGAATTAGATTGTAGCGGGAACAGTTTAAACACGCTAGATGTAAGCGGTATAGTTAATTTAGAGGAACTAAATTGTAATTCAAATTACTTATTAACCAATGACACAGCAGATACAAATGGATTACTTGATATTACAGGAACAGTAAGTTTGAAAAAACTATTCTGTGCAAGTAACAACATGAGTAAGTTAGATATGTCTGCTAATCTTAATTTAGAAGTGTTGGATTGTGCCAATAATAATTTGGATGTGCTAGATATTGCATCTAATAGCCTACTAAAAACACTGAATTGTTCCAATAATAATTTAGCAAGTCTAAATATAAGCAGCAACCTTGTTTTAGAAGAAGTAAACTGTAACAATAATAAAATATTAAGTTTAACAGGATATGCTGTAAATAATAGTACACTAAAAGAATTGAGTTGTAATAGTAATGATTTATCAACTTTATTAGTTAATCGATATTTGGCATTAACAACGTTAAACTGTAGGTCTAATAAATTAAGTCAGCTAATTGTAACGTCTAATACTGCTTTAGAAACTTTAGATTTTAGTGATAATATGATTGCTGATATATCGCTAGCAAGTAACATTAATTTAGTTTCAGTTTTAGCCTCTCAAAATGAATTAACCCAACTCGATTTAAATGCGAACACAGGTTTAGAACGATTAAATTGTGATAACAATCAAATAACTCAATTAGTTGTTGATACAGCACCACTACTTAAATATTTTTCTGCTAATAGTAATCAATTAACAGATTTAGACTTAAGCGTAAATGGCAATTTAATTGAAATACAGGCAAGCTCAAATATGTTGTCAAGTTTAAGTTTGTCTGCTAATTTAAACACATTAAAAACCTTTAATTGTAATAATAATCAATTAACTGGCAATATTGATTTAAGTGCGATGGGAACAACTCCGTGTCCAGCACCAGACCCAAATAATCCACAAGGTTTTTGCCCTGATAGCATTTCAATTAACGTGTCAAACAATCAACTGGATTTTGTAAATATTCAAAATGGAATAAATAATGAAATTCAAAATTTTAATGCCATTAATAATCCTGACATCACTTGTATTCAGGTTGATGATGAAAATAATATAGGCGAAAGTTGGTTAAAAGATGCCACTGCTCAATACAGTATAGATTGCCGTTTTGGTGAAACTTTTGTTCCTGATGATAATTTTGAACAGGCCTTAATAACTTTAGGTTATGACACAGGTGCATTAGATGATTATGTACCAACAGCAAGCATAAACACGCTTACTGCTTTAGACATTAATGGAAAAAGTATTTCAGATTTAACTGGAATAGAAGATTTTGATGACTTGCAGAATTTGAATTGCTCAAACAATACATTGAGCGTTATAGATTTAAGTAAGAATATAAATTTAACAGAAATCAATTGTTCAGATAATACGTTTTCAGATTTGGATTTTAGCAATAATATAGCGCTAACAACGATTAATTGTTCAAATAACACATTAAGTAGTTTGGATTTAACGGCTAACCCCAATATTACAAATCTAAACATTGCTAATAATGTATTTATAGAATTCACATCATTTAGTATACCAACACTTGCGGTATTTAATTGTGATTCAAATCAATTAGTTGAACTTGATTTTACAGCAAATGCGTCATTAATAAACCTGAGTTGTCAATCTAATGTATTAGAAATATTAAATCTTAAAAATACCCAAAACCCAAGTCTAACTAACTTAAACGCTCAGGATAATTCAAGCTTAACATGTATAGAGACCGATACTGGTGCCGTGCCTGGAGGAGTTACTTGGTTAAAAGATGCTACTGCTCAATATGAAATAAATTGCCATTACGGACAAACTTACGTGCCAGATGATGCTTTTGAAACTGCGCTTGCTATTCTAGGTTATGACTCCGGACCATTAGACGATTATGTTGTAACGGCTAATATTGAAACTATTTCATTTTTAGATATAAGTAATAAAGGCATTATAGACTTAACAGGTATTGAAGCGTTTATAAGTTTGACGAATTTGAATTTTTCGGAAAACACCATTACCAATATTGATTTAAGCGATAATATACTTTTAGATAATTTGGATGCTTCAAATAATACGCTTGCAGCTATAGATTTGTCGTTTGCACCTAATTTAAGAGTAGTAAATCTATCAAATAATGTATTGGCTCAACTAAATTTAGATGCTAATATAAACGTCATCAATTTGAATGTTGCTAGTAATAGCTTGACAAGTTTAAATGTAGGTTTGTTGGTTAATTTAGAAATACTCAATTGCTCAATAAATCAATTGGGAAGTTTGGATATGACATTAAACCCAAACTTAAAAGAATTGTATTGTCAGACGAATCTATTCATTCAAGATAAATTGAATATTCAAAATGGAGCAAATCAAAATCTTGTAATATTTAGTGCTATTAATAACCCAGATTTAAGATGTATTCTTGTAGATGATCCATTTACAGTCATATCGAATACAAACGGAAGTTATGATGATTGGTATAAAGATGCTACAGCAAATTACCAAACTATTTGTGCTGATGCGGATAACGATGGTATATCTAATGCAGAAGACCAATGTCCGAACACCTCTTTTGGTAGTACAGTAGATTTATTTGGATGCCCAATTTTAAGTTTGCCTAACAACAATTTTACGATTCAAATAACCAGCGAGACGTGTTTAAACAATAACAATGGTAAAATTAACATCGCAACATTAGAGTATTATAATTACACAGCCACTTTAACCAAAGACAATTTTTCCAAAGCCTATAAATTTACAAATGATATAGACATACTTAATCTTCTTGCAGGAACTTATAAAATGTGTATAACTATTGAAGAATGGCCTAATTACATGAATTGTTATGATGTTGTAATTAGTCAACCAGAACCACTTAGTGTGTCAACAAATAAAAGTACTGATGGTAAAAAAGTATCTATAAAAATGTCTGGTAGCTCAAGCTATAATGTGGATTTTAATGGCTTAACATTTTCTACTAACGATTCAAATATCACGCTAAATTTACAAGAAGGAGCCAATGCCATAAAAGTTAGCACAGATATAGAATGTCAAGGTGTTCATGAAGAACGTATTTTGGTTTCTGATAAAGTGATTGTTTATCCAAATCCATTTCAAGATAAAATCAATATGTATTTGGGTGAAAATGATACTGAAAAAGTTGTGGTAAATATGTATTCTTATTTAGGGCAATTGGTGTATTCTAAAACCTTAACTAACCAAAAATCTGGTAAGATAAGTTTAGATACAAATAACCTAGCTTTGGGTATTTATACCATATCCATTCAAACAAACACATCGTTATCAACATTTAAAATTATAAAAAAATGAGACAGACATTATGCATTATTTGTTTAGCTTTTTTGATTTTTGGATGTAGTAAATCTTCTGATGATAATATTGAAGTAGGTGAGAACCCAACAGATATAGGAAATGAAGGAACAGATTTAGGAGTAGAATTATTTTTCCCACAAGAAAATATGCTGTGTAATGAGGGTACAAACTTAACACCATACGAAAGCACCGTATTTTTTGAATGGCAGGCCAATAAATCGGGGAATTATAAAATAGTCATTGAAAATTTATCAACAGGAGCTATCATTGAGCGCGAAACTACAGAAGATATAATTCCAATTGTTATTCAACGTGCAACAGCGTACTCTTGGTATGTTCAAACCAAATCAGGAGGGAAAACAGAACAAAGTGCGACTTGGCAATTTTATAATGCTGGACCTGGAGTACAATCTTATGCGCCATTTCCAGCGGTAATTAATGCGCCTAATATGGCACAATCTATAACAGCCACAACTGCTGTTACTTTACAATGGACAGGGAATGATGTTGATGATGATATTGCTGGATATGATGTTTACTTCGGCACGAATTCTACACCAAGTCTTTTTGCAGGCGATATTAGTGCTACTGAGTCTAATGTTCCAGTAACATCCGGAACTATTTATTATTGGAAAATAATAACTAAAGACAGTTTAGGCAATGCTTCGGATTCGGGTATCTTTCAATTTAGGGTATTATAATACGACTTAATTTAAAAAAACTCTTAACGTAATTTTTAGATTTCTAAAAATAGAATAGCTGTATATTTACATCATTATTTAAATGAAATATGCAGAAAAACAATATCCCTTTTCATAAAACAGGTTATTTTTCATCATTAATTTGTGATTATTTAGATGAAAAATCAGAATTAGGGCAGTTTTACAATCGTTTTCCTGAATTAGAAAATTTCAAAGCTCAAATAGAAGAAAAACGTTTTTCAGTTCGAGCGGATTCAAGAGCTATTTTAAATAATGTTTTAAAGAATCAATATCAAAATATTGAAACTTCAGAATTAACATTTCAAAACATTGAAAGTTTACAATCTGAAAATACATTTACAATCACAACAGGGCATCAACTTAACTTATTCACGGGGCCACTTTATTTTTTATATAAAATTGTATCGACAATCAATCTTTCAAATGAATTAAAAACCAAATACCCGGATTATAATTTTGTTCCTGTGTATTGGATGGCAACCGAGGATCATGATTTTGAGGAAATAAATTATTTCAATTTTAAAGGGAAAAAAATCAGATGGCATAGAGATTCCAAAGGGGCGGTAGGTGAGTTAAATACGGATGGGTTAGAAGCTGTGTTTAATGTTTTATCGGAAGAACTTGGGCAAAGTAAAAATGCTGCCATTTTAAAGACGCTATTTAAAAAAGCATATTTAAACCATGATAATTTAGCAGATGCCACACGATTTTTAGCAAATGAATTATTTGCAGAAAACGGATTAGTAATAGTAGATGCTAACGATGCGGATTTAAAAAGGCAATTTATTCCAATTATTGAAGACGAGTTGATAAACCAAACATCATTCGAAGCAGTTTCAAAAACAACTAAACAACTTAACGATCTATCAACAAACTATAAAGCGCAAGTTAATCCAAGAGAAATAAATATATTCTATTTAAAAGAAAATTTAAGAGAGCGCATTGTTTTTGAAGATGGTGTTTATAAAGTTTTAAATGCAGAAATCGTTTGGAGTAAGGATGACATATTAAAAGAAGTCTCTGAACATCCTGAGCGGTTTTCTCCAAACGTTATCATGCGCCCATTGTATCAAGAAGTTATTTTGCCTAATCTTTGTTATATAGGTGGTGGTGGGGAATTGGCATATTGGTTCCAGCTAAAATATTATTTCAATACAGTAGAGGTGCCATTTCCAATATTATTACTGCGTAATTCGGTTTTAATTCAAACTGAAAACCAAAATAAGAAACTTAAAAACCTAAATATTTCTATAGAAGATATTTTTTTAAAGCATGATGCCTTTATCAATAAAAAAGTTAGAGAAATATCTAATATTGATATTGATTTCACCGAACAAAAACATCATTTAATAAAACAGTTTCAAGAATTATACAAACTGGCAGAACAAACCGATAAGTCATTTTTAGGCGCTGTAAAAGCGCAAGAGGTAAAACAATTAAAAGGGTTGGATAATTTAGAAAAACGCCTTCTAAAATCTCAAAAAAAGAAGTTGTCAGATCATGTATTGAGAATGACAGATATTAAAAATGAATTATTTCCTGACCAAAGCTTGCAAGAAAGAAACACCAATTTTTCAGAGTTTTACCTAGAATATGGTGAGTCACTTATTCCCAATCTTATTAAAAACTTAGAACCATTAAAAGGCGACTTTTTAATAGTAACACTTTAATAAATAATGCATAAAATTGATATTGAATTAGTTGAAATGACTTTGGATGCCATGAAATATGCTATAGATAGATTGTCTTCAATACAAACTAAAATAGATAAGCTATACGTGTGGAAAAAATAAAACGTTAGTTCGCAAACTATAACAGATAAGGGTATATATGCTTTTAGTTCGGCGATGTTTTTGAAACCGTTTTACGTTTCTGTTTTATTAATCCTGATACGACTGAAAAGAATATAGAACTGATTTTAGATGTTATGGTTAAAAAATAATGAAAAAAGAATGATTCCTAATTCGTCAATATAAAATCAATTCCTATTTTTGCGCATGCAACATGACAAGGTATTAATTTTAGACTTCGGATCGCAATACACACAACTTATTGCCCGTAGAGTTAGAGAGCTCAATGTATATTCCGAAATACATCCATTCAATAAAATTCCAACTAACATAGAAGAATACAAAGCTGTAATTCTTTCTGGTAGCCCGTTTTCGGTAAGAGGAGAGGGGGCTTTACATCCAGATTTATCTGAAATAAGAGGTAAAAAACCTATGCTTGCCGTTTGTTACGGCGCACAGTATTTGGCACACTTTTCCGGTGGTAAAGTAGCACCTTCAAGTACGCGTGAGTACGGTCGTGCTAATTTATCTCATATTAAAAGTAACGAACCATTTTTAGCTCACATTCATACAGGGAGTCAGGTTTGGATGAGCCATAGTGATACAATTAAAGAGTTACCAACTAATGGGGTGTTAATTGCAAGCACCCACGATGTTACTAATGCGGCTTATAGAATTGATGGCGAGGAAACCTATGCCATTCAATTTCATCCAGAAGTGTATCATACAACAGATGGAAAGCAATTACTAGAAAATTTTTTAGTTGATATAGCAGGATTACATCAAGATTGGACGCCAGATTCTTTTGTTGAAGAAACCGTTGAAGCCATTCAGGAGAAAGTGGGGAATGACAAGGTTGTACTTGGACTTTCTGGCGGTGTAGATTCTACGGTAGCGGCTGTATTGTTGAATAAGGCCATTGGCAAAAACCTGTATTGCATTTTTGTGAATAATGGTTTGCTTCGTAAAAATGAATTTGAAAGTGTCTTAAATCAATATGAAGGTATGGGGCTTAACGTAAAAGGCGTTGATGCTTCCAAAAGATTTTTAGATGCTTTAGCTGGGATAGAAGATCCAGAGAAAAAGCGAAAAGCCATAGGCAATTCATTTATCGAGGTTTTTGATGACGAAGCGCACAAACTAGAAGATGTAAAATGGCTGGCTCAAGGTACTATTTATCCCGATGTTATTGAAAGTGTTTCTGCAACAGGAGGGCCTTCTGCCACTATAAAAAGTCATCATAACGTTGGCGGATTGCCAGATTTTATGAAACTTAAAATTGTAGAGCCACTTCGTGCAATTTTTAAAGATGAAGTAAGACGCGTAGGTGCTACTTTAGGTATAGATCCAGAATTGTTAGGACGTCATCCATTTCCTGGTCCAGGATTGGGAATTAGAATTTTAGGAGATATTACTGCTGAAAAAGTACGTATTCTTCAAGAAGTAGACGCCATCTTTATCAACGGTTTAAAAGAATGGAAGTTGTATGATAAAGTTTGGCAAGCTGGGGCGATGTTATTGCCTGTTAACAGTGTAGGCGTAATGGGCGATGAGCGTACTTACGAAAAATGTGTCGCTTTAAGAGCTGTAGAAAGTACCGATGGAATGACCGCAGATTGGGTGAATTTACCTTATGAGTTCTTGCAAAAAACATCAAACGATATAATAAACAAAGTAAAAGGCGTTAACAGAGTAGTTTACGATATAAGTTCGAAACCACCAGCAACGATAGAGTGGGAATGATTTAGTTTTGAAGCTTGAAGCTTGAAGCTTTAAGTTATAAAAGTAAATAGGTCGAATTTATATTGAGTATTTGACATGAACTACCAAACTAGTTCCCCTCCTTGGAGGGGTTAGGGGTGGGTTAAGATCAACAGTGGCGCGTTAGGGATTGAAGTGGAAAGCCCACAGGGAGGTACGACCGAGGACTTGTAGCGGATAGCCCGACCCTTGGGTAACGCCCAAATAGTTTTTTGGCATACTATATGCTAATGTTAAAAAAGAAAGGAACAGTTTTCGTCCTTCAGCACAAAAACTAACGTATATAATTTAGTTAATTACGTTTTATTATATTTATTTCGGCAGATAACAACAATATGAATAGATTTTTATTAGTACTGGTTTTTGTTTTAGCATTTGGTTTTTCTTCTGTTAGTGCACAAAATTTCAGCACACATCAGGTCAAAAAAGGCGAAACTATTGAAAGCATTGCTAAGCGTTATTTTGTAACGCCTTTTGATATTTATAATTTAAATCCAGATGCTAGAAAAGTGTTGAAACCTAATACGGTTTTAATCATTCCCATTTCCAAAGCAAAAAAGCCAAAAATAACTGTTGTTAAAGAATTGCAGGGTTTTAAAGAACACAAAACAAAGCGTAAAGAAACCCTATATAGTTTGTCGAAAAAGTATAATGTTTCGGAAGATGATATTAAGAAATATAACAAATCCTTATACGCTAATCCTTTACGCAAAGGCGACCGACTCCAAATACCGAGATTTAAAATCACAGAAGTTGTAGAGGAGGCAAACCAAACACAGGAGTACACCGTGCTACCTAAAGAAGGGAAATGGCGTATTGCTTATAAATTTGGAATTACTGTAAAAGAATTAGAGGTATTAAACCCAGAAATGACAGAGGTACTAAAAGAAGGCCAAGTTATTAAAGTGCCAAATCTTGATGCCGGTGAAGTTAAGGAAGTTGATGATAAATATAGTTATTATAAGGTCTTGCCTAAAGAAGGCTTTTACCGTTTAAAACTAAAATTAGGTTTAGAGCAATCTCAATTAGAAGATTTAAATCCAGGTCTAGAAGCCAGTGGTTTAAAAGAAGGGATGATTTTAAAAATCCCATATTCTAATTTAACTAATGGTATTATTCAAGCAGATTTTGAGCATATTAATCTAGTGGATAGCATTTCAGATTTTAAAACTAAACACATTGCTGTAATGCTGCCTTTTAGAATGGATCGTGTAGATTTTGATTCTATAATTGATGTTAAACGAAGTCTTAAAAGAGATCCTTATTTAAAAGCGTCGTTAGATTTTTATTCGGGTGTTTTAATGGCTTTAGATTCTTTAAAAACATTGGGAGTTTCTTTGAAAGTTGATGTTTATGATACTAAATATGAAGTCAGTGAAGTATCAAGAATCATAAAAGAGAATGATTTTGAAAATGTAGATGCTGTTATTGGCCCGTTAACACCAACTAGTTTCCATAAAGCAGCTTCAGAATTAAGAGTTTATAACACACCTGTTATTTCGCCTATTGGTACCAATTTAAAATTATACGATAATGTATTTCAGTCGAGACCATCAGATGAATTATTGAAAAGTAAAATTGTAAATTTTGTACGTGCAGATACTTTAGCTACTAATATCATTATTATTTCCGATACAAAGACGGTGGCAGTTGCCAATGATATTAAACGAGAATTTAATCATGCACAGCAAGTCTTCTCTAGAAAAAGTGAAAAGACGGGTGAAGATGAGTTTTTTGTTACTAAAGAAGATATAGAAAATGCTCTAAAATCAGGTAAAAATGTGGTGTTTTTGGAAACTAAAAACGAAGGTTTTGCGTCTAATGTCACAAGTGTTTTGGCTTCGTTAATTCAAAAAGAGAATAAAGAGTTAGAGGAAGAAGAAATAGAAATTGTATTGGTTACAACAAATGTAAATTCAGCGTTTGAAGGCGATCAAATAAACAATACGCATTTATCAAATTTGAAATTTCACTTTGCTACAGGTTCGAAAACATATAACGAAAACGATAATAATGCATTCGTAAACAAGTATGATAAACTTTATAATATTACGCCTAGTAAAAGGGCAGTTAAGGGTTTTGATTTAACCATGGATGTGGTGTTGCGTTTAGTGTCTTCAGAAGATTTATATAAGTCTGTTACAAATGCACCACTAACGGAATATGTTGAAAATAAATTCGCATACAAAAAGAAACTCTTTGGCGGGTATTTTAACGATACTGTTTATCTTGTAAAATATGATGATTTAACTATTGTTGAGGTAAACCAATAAGTATATCTGCTTCACGTTAATGATCTAATGTGTCATTGCAAGCAAGCATGATGTGGCAATCTCTTTATTAAGTGTTCAGAGGTTTTATTAAAACTTGATAGCAAATTCCGTGATAAAATTTTTTCTTGTAATATGTTGTCTTTTAAGCGTTCAAAAAGAAGAACCTGTTTTGTCTTGGGATGACTCCTATAAATTATCTTGGACAGATTTTAAAGCAAAACCGAATACTAAAGCAAATGCCGTAGCTATAACAGCATCTGGAATTACTTTTGGATTTTCTATTACAAAAACAGACGATAATAAAGTAGTAGGTTTTACATCTGATGTGCATGCTCATTTTTACCCAGAACAATCATGGTACAAAAAAGAACGCGTAGACAGCCATATTTTAGGACATGAACAATTGCATTTTGATATCACTGAATTATACGCTCGTAAGTTTAGGCAACGTATAAGTGATCTTAAAACATCAAATAGTATTAGAAAGGAATTGAAAGCCGTTCATAACGCTATTCTTAAAGAATTGTCTCAGATCCAAGGCCAATACGATAAGGAAACCAATTATTCAATACATTCTGAATCTCAAACAAAATGGCAAACCTATATTGCTGTAGAGCTTGATAAACTTTCAAAATTCAAATCTGTAGATTAACCTATGTTGCCAGATAAACAATTCTTAATAGATTTAGCGCATACCAAGATGCCTTTTGGTAAATACAAAGACCGCTATTTAATAGATTTACCAGAATATTATGTGGTTTGGTATCATAACAAAGGCTTTCCAAAAGGGAAGTTGGGTACTATGCTCGAGCAAGTTTACGAACTTAAGCTAAATGGCTTGGAGGAATTGATTTGGAATATTAGGAAACAGTATCCGAAAAGATAAAATTTCATTTTCCGATTTTCAGCGATTGGGTCATTTTGGTCAGTGTTGAATTTTTCAAAATTTTTGAAATCCGCTTCCGATAGCTATTGGAAGCGGAATAATACCAATTACAACTTAAAATGAGATTAAAATAAAATGATTATTTTTTTCTTTATTTGATTTACAAAAAATAATGCATAGCCTTAGTTACGGTTTCTTTTTTTAATGAGAAAGAAAGGAAAAAAGGACGCTTTATTAAGCTTCTTTTAAGTTGTAATTGGTATAAATTCTAATGTTGGCTTAATTCAGCTTACAAATTTTAACAAGTCATCTTATACCAAATTAAACATATAATGTCGCATATAAATCGTTTCTTTTTGGCTTACTTTTTATTAAAAATTTTTACCGTAACAAAGGCTATGCTAAGAATTTTTAATTTCAATTAATCAAAAAATAATTCAATTTCTTATTACGACATTATATATTTAAATTGGTATTAAAACTCAAATAATCAACGCTGATTTTTTTTAAAACCGTAAAGGTTTTGGTGTATAAAATCTTTTGGAAATTTATCATCGCCTTTAAATCCAATCTCTATGGTACCGCTGTCTTCAGGAATGTAATTGGTTTTAAAAATATAATCCCAAAGGCTTAAGCTAATCCCGTAATTCACACCATATTTCCCTTTTGGTAACACATAAGCATGGTGATATAAATGCATGACAGGATTATTGAAAACATACTTTAATGGTCCCCAAGTAATTTTAATGTTAGCATGGTTAAAGTGCCCAATAGCAATGGTTATAAAGTGAATGATGTAAGCTTGGTCTGGCTCAAAACCACCAATTATCATAACACCAAAAGTTTTAAGGGGTTTATAAAAAATGTTTTCCATCCAGTGGAATCTTAAATGTGCAGCAAAGCCCATTTCCTTTACGCTATGGTGTACTTTATGAAACTTCCAGAGAAACCCATATTTGTGTAATAAAACGTGCGTAAACCATTGTACAAAGTCAAGAATAATGAAAAACACCAACAATTGCAGCCAAGGCGCCCATTTGGAGATGTCGAAAATCGCTAGGCTTTTTGCTGTAATATTAATTTCGCCAAAAAGCAATCCTAATATCTCGTAAACACCACTAATAACTATGGAGAACATGAAAAAATTAAAGAACATATAAAACGCATCCAACCAAAAGTCGCGTCTAAAAATGGATTGTTCTTTTCGCCACGGAAAGGCGATTTCTAAAAGCCATACAAAAAGTGAGATGGCTATAAGTCCCCAAAAATAATTGGTGTACCATGGTACTTCAAATATTATAGATTTCCATGTCCAATTTATTGTGCCTTGAAAGGCATTGATAAATGCGTCTAAATACTTTTCCATTTTAATTTGTGTTAAACTATTAGTAAAAATAATATGGTATTAATCCTCAAATTCATACCAATCGATATCTGTTAAAATCATTCGTCTTCCTTTAGCTATTGGCGGATAATTGGTGACTAAATAATTAACAATAACCTCTTGATTTCTGCCTAAATCCCAAAGGTTTTGTGTTTCTTGCATCCACTTTATTGTTGCATTCCAACGTTCGGCATTCATTCTGTTTTGTGTCACTAATTTTGAGGAATGACAATTGGTGCAATTATTTACAACGGTCATCAATCCTTCAGCATCAACCAAACCAGTTCTTACATGAATTCCATTTTCAATCCGATCTTCATCAACTTCAACAGGTTCTAATGTTACAGTTTTAGATTTCGACATAAAATCAAAGATGTCTGGATTAGCCATGTAATACATCAATCCACCTCCAGTAATTACAAACAAGACAAAAAGCAGCATCAAAAGGCGATACACTTTTCTAACTTGTGCTCTAAACACTTTCTCGTCATTACTCATTTATATAACTTTTACAGCTATTCTATGGCATGCATTATTTAAATACCCCTTTGGATTCCAACCGGGTAATAGCATAGGTTGGGCTATACCATTGGTATCTGTTGCTCTTGCCCAAACTTCATAGTAGCCAGATTTTGGAAAATCTACTGTGGCCGAAAAATGTTGCCAAGCTAAACGATTAACCGGTTTTTCAATAGGGCAAATGCTCCAAGTAGAACCAAAATCTATGGAATATTCCATTTTACCAACCTCTAATTCTCCTGCCCAAGCATGACCTCTAATATTTAAAGGCTTTCCATTTTTTATTATTGCCCCCGTTTTAGGGTAGGTTATTAATGATTTTACTGGCATAGACTCTATGATGCACATGTCTTCATCTTTCACTTTTTCTCCTGGAGCAACAGGTTCACAAGGGACTCTATAAGCAGTTCCAGTCATTTTTGTGCCATCATGTACTTTATTCCGAATACTAATTCTGTTGATCCACTTGCCAGAAACCGAAGCTGGCCAACCACCTGCAACCAAGCGTAAAGGATACCCATGAATTAGTGGTATATCGTCACCATTCATTTTAAAGGCTAAAAGCGTTTCGTCTTGCATGGCTTTAGACATGGGGCAACCTCTGGAAATGGGTTCCTTTTTAGGATCCATACTAAGGTGTTTATCTACGGCATGATACCCAATATAAACAGCATCACTTTTAATACCTGCATCTTCAAGTACATCACGTAAACGTACACCCGTCCATGAGGCACAATGTACGGCACCAATAGTCCATTGGTTTCCTTTTGCTGGTGGGTCAAATTCAGCACGACCATTGCCACCGCATTCTAAGGTTAATTGGTAGGTATGTTGCTCGAATTTAGATTTTAAATCGGACAATGTGTATGCTTTTTTGTTTTTAACCGACTCGCCATCAATCGTGAGTGTCCATGTTTTTGGGTCTATGCCTTCTGGTACCAATCCATTATTTCTGATGAACATACACGAATTAGGTGTCATCTTATCATCTAATAAATGTGCTTGTGCTTCAATATTCCATGGTTTATCATTTAGCACAACCATGTCTTTATGCTTGTTAAATAGTTTAAAAGGGTCAGGGTCTTGTAATGCTAAAGGAACATAACCATCGATCATTTGAGAGCCAAAAACAAGCTCTGTTCCTATAAGCGTGGCGAATGAACTTACTGCTGCTTTTTTTACGAAATCTCTTCTTTTCAAAATACTTAATTTATAGGTTTATAAATTAATTACACAAGTTACAGTTTCTGATTATCTTTTCTTGTAACCAATGTTACATTATAATTTTAGATATAATGCTAAATTGCATAATTACTTAAAACCACACAATGATGAATATCATGACAAAAGATTTCGAGACCAACTTTACAGGTTGGGCATTTATTGTAGCGGCATTGCTATTATGGTTTGGTTGGGCATTATCTCCTCATCATATTGGCGAATATATTGTAGCTTCAGATTTTGAAGCCATTGGTGAAAACGTTTGGACTTGGATTTGGATGTATCGTATTCATATTTTTGGTTGGGTTACCATGGGCATTGCTTTATTTGCTTTGGTGTCCGTAACGGCAAGGAAACCTTATCGTGTACTCATATTGCCAGGTGCTGGTATGTTGATTATAGGTACGTTTACCTTGGCGATTGCAAACGCTTATTTTTATAATTTTGGTGCTTGGGGCGTTGGTCAAACAGCAGGGAAGTCTGCCGTTGAAATCCAAACCTTTGTAAATGATATTTTGTACACAAACCAATATGTTACTTGTTTTATACGATTCGGTCGTGTCTTTTCTGGTGTTGGTTTGGTCTTGTTGGGCTATGGTTTGATTAAATGGCATATAGTAAGTAAGTGGTTGGGTTGGTTTACACTACTATTGGGTCTTGCTGCTATGGCTGTTGTTATGGGAATTCCTGATAATTATGAAATCTATAAACCACTATTTCATGTTAAAGTAATTTGGTTGGTGGCTACGGGTGTTGTAGTACTTGTTAAAGGAGTTCATTTGCCTAAATCTGTTGGATAGAGGTTTGTTGTTAAATAAATTTTTAAAATCTCAAATAAAATAGTAGACTTCTATTCCTGTATAGCTTAATAAGCTTTCGGAATTCAAATCTGTAGATAGTATCCTAAGTGAGTTTTTGATATTAAGGAATTTATTTACATTTTACTTGTTATATAAGCATGTTAGGGGCTGGCATTCTTCTACTTTTATTTTATTCATTATCAGGAAGAGGAAATCCAGCTTTGATTAACATTTCCTTTTTCCATAAATCTTTATCTTTCCAGGTTTTACTTCTATTTCTAATTGAGGCTATCCAACCTTTAATTGGCTTATAATATGCTTTTTCCTCCTTTGTTGGTTTTCTATTTCCTAATTTGTTTTTCCAATTCTCAAGCTCTCTCCAATTTTTTAACCCCTCTTCTATTGATTCACGATGTTTTTGCTTTTTGTACTCCCATTCAACACCATTTTCATACAGTAGTTTGCCTAACATTTTTTCTTTCTCAATACTCAATAAATCAGTTCTATTCTCTCTGTCTTGTTTTGTTTTAAATGACATTTGGTCGCTTAACCAATGTCCAATGTATGTTTTTTGTGATGGTACAGTTTTATAATTATTTTTCTTTGAGTAATAATTTTCTAGTTCTACATATGTATCTGACCATTTATCCTCTGTAGTTCTGAAACCTAAAGTAGAAACATTCCAAACAAAATTTATGGAATTCATTTTATCTTCTTCTTCTTTACTCCATTCGATACCATAATTTTTATTTCCCTTTCTTCTTTGTTTTTGTTGAGCACACCATAAACCAACTTCATAATATTCATTTGATTTATTCTTAAATTGAGGAACATAAGTATATTTTTTATCTGGGTCAACCTTGTTTTTATAATCTATAACTTTCTGGAAATCTTTATGCCATTTTATTAACTGTTTACGTTTCAGACCAATTCCATCAAAAGGAAAATCTATGTCTAATAATCTCTCGAAATATTCATAAGGTAATGAGTTTTCGCCTTGACCGTAAAGTGAGTGCATTTTCTGATACCATCTAAATAATTCGATATCTTGAGTGTGCTTACTGACTATTCCAGAAGGTCTTTCGTTTTGTTTATATATTATATATCTTTCTATTATCGTTTCAAACTTAATTTTGTCGTTTTCTGTGAATTTTTTCTCGTAATTATTTCCAGACTTATCATCATCGTCTTCATCATTATCTGTTTTTGGCTCATCGTTATAATTTGATAATAACTTTTTCTTAACTAACTCCTTTAATAGTTCTTCTGTAAGTAAATTAATATTTGGTGAAGAAAGGTCTATAAGACTTGAGTAATATTGTTTGATTTCGGTAAGCGTATTTAATCCTTTAGAACTAGTTTTAGATGAAAAGTCGAATTTAATTGAAGCTTCTAAATTTGTATTTAATGCTTGATAAGTAAGGTTTGATGATCCAATAATTATTCTAGAAAAATCAACACCTTCAAATATGAATAATTTTGGATGATAAATAGAACGCTTATTAAGTTCATCGTGATAGATGTAAGTTTCTATATTATGATTTAATAGAAATTTTAGTGCATCTTCTGAAGTAACATTGTTGTCAATTCCAATGTAAAAACGAATGTGTTCGTAATTTGATTTAGCTGTTCCAAGATTAGACTTTAATGAACTAACACCAGATAGTGTTGCAAAAGCAACAAAGCCATTAAATTTATTGTAGACTTTACTTTCAAAAGATTCAGCAAGTTGTTTTCTGACATTATTTTTATTTTCAGAATCAAGTCCGTTTCCTAAAAAAGTTGTTTTCATTTACTGTCGTTCGTTTTTGCTTGCACCTAACTCGTTATATAGTAACTTTTATTACCGATATCCCGTAAATAAGTGAGGATATAGTAACTTTTTTGTTACCGTTATCCCGTAAAGATAATTTTTTTTATAGTATTATCTAACAGACTTTTTTTGCTATAGTAATTTTTTTGAGGTAACAAGAGTGTAAAACTAATTTCAATCATTTGTTGTATTTAGTCATCACAATCTTCCGTGAAAGCGAGTGTCATCAGTTTCAAAAGATTATACTGAAGTAAGTAATTAACGATTAGTATTGAATAAAACCTCCTGTTTTTTGGCAGATAACTTTAAAGATTCAATAGACGCTTTGTCAAATTTAGAAACATCCTCTTTTTCAATCTGAAAATCTATCCTTGTAATAAATCTATTAGACACATTAGAGTGGTCGGATTCAAATTCATCTGTATCCGAATTTAAGATTAAATCAAACTCATTTCCTTGTATTGCGAGTTTTGCACCTTTCATGGTTTTAATTTTAAAACGGCCTACAATTATAGCAATTACATAAAAGTATCCTCCTAATTCGGAAGTTTTTGCAAACAGCACATTTTGTTCAGAAATAGCAAAAGGGTCTTCATCAATAGAGTTTATAATATCCTTGATGTAATTATCATCATGAGTTGGCTGTATGGCATGAGCATTCCCAAAAGCACCAAAGATTTTATCGAACTTAAATTTCATAAACAAAATAATTTTGGTAAAACTAGAATTATAATTATAAAGCACAAAACTATAATCATAAATGATTTCATATATTTGCACTTTCTTAAAAACCACAACAATGCAAGACGGATTATACGCAAAATTTAATACAACAAAAGGAGAAATCCTTGTTGCTTTAGAGTACAAAAAAACACCAGGAACAGTTGGGCACTTTGTAGCTTTAGCAGAAGGGAACTTAGAAAACAAGGTTAAACCTCAAGGAACACCATATTATAATGGTTTAAAGTTTCATAGGGTAATTCCAGATTTTATGATTCAAGGTGGTTGCCCACAAGGATCTGGTTCTGGGAATCCAGGGTATCAATTTGATGATGAGTTTCATCCAGATTTAAAGCATGATGGACCAGGGATTTTATCAATGGCAAATGCGGGACCAGGAACTAACGGAAGTCAGTTTTTTATAACCCATATTGAAACCAGTTGGTTAGATGGTAAGCACACCGTTTTTGGAAAAGTAGAACATGGGCAAGAAGTTGTTGATGCTACAGAACAAGGCGATATAATTGAAACTTTAGAAATTATTAGAGTAGGGGCAGATGCTGAGGCATTTAATCCTGTGGAATCATTTAGAACATTTGAAGGTTCTAGAGAAAAAAAACTAGCAGAAGCAAAAGCTAAAGCTGAAGCTGAGTTAGAAAAAATTGCTTCGGGTTTTAATAAAACAGATAGCGGATTGCGTTATCAAATTATTCAAGAAGGTCAAGGTGCTAAAGCAGAAAAAGGTAAAACCGTTTCTGTACATTATAAAGGGCAGTTATCTGACGGTACTGTTTTTGATTCTTCGTACAAACGCAATGAGCCTATCGATTTTCCTTTAGGTGTTGGTCAAGTTATTCCAGGATGGGATGAAGGTATTCAATTATTAAAAATTGGAGATAAAGCGCGTTTTGTAATACCAAGTCATTTAGGATATGGTAGTGCAGGAGCTGGAGGTGTTATACCACCGGATGCTACTTTAGTTTTCGATGTTGAGTTGATGGATGTGAAATAAAGTAAAAATTTTATATAAAAATATAAGACTGTCTGAAAAGGCAGTCTTTTTTTTGTTTCTAATTAACCAAATGGCTGATAATTATTTGGTTCATCGATTATATTCTTTACTATACTTTGTTAAATATATTTTTGCACTGTGATAAGTGTAAAACAAACAGATTTATATTCCGAAGTTCTTAAAGAGTTGAATTATTCTTTTGGAGATATCTTTATTTTTGACGGATTTATAGTTTCTGAAATTAATCAAGGTGTTAATTTTAGTTGGAACAATCATGCTAAACAGATTGTTGATGATGTGTCTTGTTTTTTAGGTACAGACGGAAGGGATCTGATATACATTTCGAACCGTATCAACCCTTATGCTGTTGTTGCTATGGATTGGTTGAAGTTTTTTAAAAACCATTACTACTTAAAAGGCTATTATGTGGTAAGTGATAATAAGTTCGGTATCATGAATTTAATGGTTGAAGAATTATTTTTTAGAAATAAAATAAAAAACTTTAACTCTATTTACTCCGCTGTAAATTGGACTAAAAAAGGGAGTGCCATTGTTGCCTAGTATTTTTTATCTTTGTTTTTATGACAGAGCAAGAACTACAAAACCTTAAATATCCTATTGGACAATTTGTTTGTCCAAACACTATTTCCAAACAACATATTGAAAGCTGGATCTCTATATTAGAGCATTTTCCAAACCGATTAGAAAACCTAGTTAATGGCTTAACAGATAGAAAATTGGACACTGTTTATAGACCAGGTGGTTGGACAATAAGGCAAGTGGTTCATCATGTTTCTGATAGTCATCATCATAGTTATACACGTTTTAAATGGGCATTAACTGAAGATAAACCAATTATTAAAGCCTATTATGAAGATCGTTGGGCAGAACTTATAGATTCTAAATTCGCTCCATTAGATATGTCTTTACACCATATTAAGGCTATCCATTTTAAATTGGTTTATTTATTAAAAACATTATCTGAGGATGATTTAAACAAAAGTTTTATTCATCCGGAAACTAATAGTGCCGTTTTGCTTAGTTATAATGTGGGGAATTATGCATGGCACAGCAACCATCATTATGCGCATATAGAAAATTTGATGAAGCGTAAAGGTTGGATTTAAATGATTAGACCCGTACATATAAATGATGCTCAAGCATTACTAGATATATATAACTATTATGTGTTGCATACTACAGTTACTTTTGATATTGAAGCACTATCACTTAAAGCATTTGAAGATAAATTAAACCATATTAATGCAGATTACCCTTTTATTATTTATGAGGAAAATAATGAGATATTAGGGTATGCATACGGTAGCAGATTTAGACCAAAACCGGCTTATGATTATGTGGTGGAATCTACCGTTTATGTAAAGCATAATTCGTACGGAAAGCGAATAGGTACTAAATTATATGCTGAATTATTAAGCTTGCTCAAAGAAACTAATCTGCATACCGTTTTGGGTGTGTTAACTATTCCTAATGAAGCCAGTATTAAACTTCATGAAAAATTTGGATTCGAGCAAGTGGCTAACTTAAAAGAAGTAGGCTTAAAATTTGGTAAATGGCAGAATGTTGGTATTTGGCAATTAAAATTAACCTAATATTTCCATTTAATATTACAGCCTATACTTGGCTTTTGAGTTTCTGTATTCTTTTTTCCTTCAATTAAACAATCTAAAGCATATCGCAAATCTTTTCCTGTAACTGGAAGTCCGTTTCCGGGTCTAGAATTATCAAGTTGACCTCTGTAAACAAGCTCCAGATTATTATCAAAAACGTAAAGATCAGGAGTACAAGCAGCATCATAAGCTTTTGCTATATTTTGCGTTTCATCATACAAATATGGAAATGGATAGTTTTCCTTTTTAGCATGAAGCTTCATTTTTTCTGGAGAATCTTGCGGATAATTAACAGCATCATTACTGGAAATAGCAATAAAATTAATTCCTTTTTCCGCGTAAGCGTTTGCTATATCAACTAACTCAGAATTCACATGAATTACAAAAGGGCAATGGTTGCATATAAACATGATTACTGTCCCTAAATTACCTTTTAACTCATTAAAATTTAATCGATTACCTGAAACCGTGTCAAAAAGTGAAAAATCTGGTGCTTTTGTTCCTATCGGAAGCATATTTGAAGGAGTGCGTGCCATAATAAAATGTTTTATTCAAAGTTCGTGATAATTTGTATTTTTAAAAAATGGATAAGACAATTATTTTTGACGACTTTACCAAAGTAGATCTACGCATTGGTACTATAATAGAAGTTAACGACTTCCCGGAAGCACGACATCCAGCCTATCAATTGATTATTGATTTTGGCGATTTAGGTGTTAAAAAATCGTCAGCTCAAATCACAACGCTCTATAAAAAGGAAGATTTACTTCAAAAACAGATTGTAGCGGTGGTTAATTTTCCAAAAAAACAAATAGCCAAGTTTAGTAGCACATGTTTGGTGTTAGGTGCTGTGAATAGCAAGGATGTTATATTGTTAAAACCTGAAAATAAAGTGAAAAATGGAAGTGTTGTGAGTTAAAGTTGCCATATGTTTAAGAATAAAAAAACCGTAATTAAAGAGATAACTACGGTTTGCATTATTTTGTTTGATGGCTATTTAAATATCATCAAAATTGATATCTGTAAAACTTCCCGGAGTTTTTAATTCGTCTTCTGTAACTCTAAGTGTTTCGTCATATTCTTTTTTAAAGTCTTTTTGATGACGTTCGCTAATCACTTCATCACCTTTTTCATTAATGATATAATCAGTCATTTCAGCTAAAATGTCTTTAAATTCAGAAAAGTCTTCTTTGTAAATATAAATTTTATGTTTTTTATAATGAAACGATCCATCGTCATTAGTGAATTTTTTACTTTCAGTAATTGTTAAGTAATAATCTTCAGCCTTAGTAGCTCTTACATCAAAAAAATAAGTGCGTCTTCCAGCTCTTAATACTTTCGAAAAAATTTCCTCTTTCTCCATCATACCATTATAGTTCATAATTGAATTGTAATTTGTTTTTATAATTCTATCAAAAATCTAAAAAAAAACTGATACTAACCAATAAATTATGAATTTTCTTTTTGTAAAGTTGGTTTTTGTTGCATTTAATTGAATAAAAAAACACTCTAAGTGGTTATTGTTTAAGAATGTATCTTACTTAGATGTTGTTTCACTCAGTTGTTTTAAGTAAAGATGTTTATAATAACCATCAATATTTATAAGCGTATCATGTGTGCCTTCTTGAACAATTTTACCGTTATCGAGTACAATGATTTTATCGGCATTTTTTGCTGAAGAAACCCTGTGGCTAACAATAATAGTGGTTTTTCCTTTCGATATTTTATCAAGATTCTTTAATATTTTTTCTTCAGTTTCGGTGTCAACAGCAGATAAACAATCATCAAATAATAATATTTTAGGCGATTTTATAATTGCTCTAGCAATGGAAATACGTTGTTTTTGCCCACCGGAGAGCGTAATACCACGTTCACCTAATTTGGTATCATAACCTTTGTTAAATTTGATAATGTTTTTGTGTACTTGGGCGTTTTTTGCAGCCTCTATAACGTCATCATCGGTAGCATCATGATTTCCAAACTTAATGTTGGTCTTAATAGTATCTGAAAACAAAAACGCATCTTGAGGTACATACCCAATACTGTTTCTTAAATCTGTTAAATTAAGTTGGTTGATTTCTGTGTCATTTATGATAATAGAACCTTCGTCAATATCGTAAAGCCTTCCTATTAAATCTAAAATAGTAGATTTTCCGGCTCCCGTTTTTCCTAAAATAGCCAATGTCTCACCTTCTTTGATGTGAAAACTAACGCCTTTTAATGCCTGAATATTAGTGTCATCATAAGTGAAAGAAACATTATTAAAGCTAATATCTCCTGTTATTTTGGTAGGTGAATTTACCATGTTTTTAATTTCGGGTTCGATTTTTAAAAATTCGTTTATTCGTTTTTGAGAGGCTTCAGCTTGTTGCACAATAGAGGTTACCCAACCCACGGTTGCTACAGGCCACGTTAGCATATTTACATAAATAATAAACTCTGCAATGGTACCTATACTTTCAATTTCACCATTTATATATTGCATCCCTCCAACGTAAATAACTAATAGATTGCTGGCGCCAATAAGTAAAATCATCATAGGGAAAAACCAAGCTTGTACTTTAACTAAACTTATTTGTTTGGCTTTACTTTCCGCGGCAAGCGATTTAAAATTTACAGAAGTTTGTGGTTCAATACCATAGGCTTTAATTACGGAAATACCACTAAAGGACTCTTGTGTAAATGTAGAAAGTTTAGATAGATATTCTTGAACTATCGTACTGCGCTTGTGTATTTCTTTACTTAATTTATATATGATAACCGATAAAATTGGCAATGGAACAATAGTATATAATGTCAATTTTGGCGATGCATTTACCATATAAATAATAACAATAACAAAAAGCGCAAGTGTATTGATACTATACATAAGTGCAGGCCCTGCGTACATACGTACCCTGCCAACATCTTCAGTAATACGGTTCATTAAATCGCCCGTTCTGTTCTTCTTATAAAAATTTAAGGATAGCTTTTGGTACTGCTCATAGATTTCGTTTTTTAAATCAAATTCTATATAACGCGACACATTTATAATAGCCTGCCTCATAAAAAAGGTAAGAACACCACCAATTATTGCAGCTCCTATAATATATAGAATAGCTTCTGCAAGTTCGCTTTCAAAAACATCTTGAGTAATTGCCCCTTTTGTGTATTTTTCAATAACAACAAAAATTTCTTTTACATATCTGGGTGTAAAAAGCAAAAATATTCTAGCAGCAATAGTAATTAGAGTACCAACTAAAAGGTGCGTCTTATATTTTAAAAAGTACTTATTTAAGTGCTGTAACTCTTTCATTTACTAAATTAGTGATAGAAGCGCAAATATAGGGATTATTGATAATTAAAGCTGTTGAAAATAATAAGCTAATTGTTAAATATAGCTTAAAACATCTTGTGATAATTAAATGAATAATACCATGTGTTTTTTTAAATATAGTGTTATTTTTGCGGCTCGAAAACCATGAATAAATTTCATATTTTTTAATTAAAGTTCTTTGTAATTATGCTAAACAGAAGACATATTCGCGTAAAAGTAATGCAAACTATGTATGCCTTTAAAGGAGGAGAGAGTGATGATTTTAGTAAGGATCAAAAGTTTTTATTGTTTAGTATAGATAATATGTACAACTTGTACTTGTTATTAATCTCGTTATTAATTGAAGTTCAAAAAAGAGCTGAAAACGATTTACAAAAGAAACAAAAAAAACACCTCGCTACTCAAGAAGATAAAGATCCAAACAGAAAGTTTATTAATAATCAATTATTAAAACTTTTAAAGGATAATCTTGAATTAAAAAACAGGTTAGAAACTTATAAAATTACAAACTGGGATTTAGATGGCGAGTATGTAGATATTATTTTTAAAGCCATAGTTTCTAGTGATTTGTATAAGGAGTATATGCAAACTAGAGTTTCGGATTTTAAAGAAGATAAAGATTTTATTGTTGATATTTTTAAAGATGTTATTGCACCAAACGATAAACTTTATGAATATATGGAAGATAAAAATCTAACCTGGTTAGATGATCTTCCTACAGTAAACACTACTATTTTAAAGCTATTGCGAAAAGTGAAAACAACATCACCTGAAAGCTTTTTTATCCCAAGGTTGTATAAAGATGCTGATGATAAACAATTTGCTATTGATTTATTTAAGAAGGCACTTTTAAATAAAACTGCGATTAATAAAGAAATAGAACTTAAAACCCAAAACTGGGACACAGATCGTATTGCAAACGTTGATTATGTGTTGTTGCAAATGGCTATTTGCGAATTGCAAAAATTTCCGTCAATTCCAGTAAAAGTAACTATTAATGAGTATTTAGAAATAGCAAAAGAATATTCTACACCAAAGAGTAGTATATTCATTAATGGTATTTTGGATAAGCTAGTTAAAGAATATGAAGCGTCTGGAACATTAAACAAAGTAGGACGCGGATTGATGTAATGTCTTAAAAATGTTTATTTTCTGTTAAGACAGTAACTAAAATTTTTAATCATTTAAATAATTACTATTTTTACGCACCAAATAATATTAAAAATAATTATCATGAAAAAAGTAATATTAGGATTAAGCACATTATGTTTAATTGCTTTTGCGTCTTGTAAAGAGAACGCTGCTAAAAAAATTGATGAAACTAATGTAGCTGCAGCTGCTGTTAGAGATGCAAGTTCATCTAAATTTCCTGTAATTGAGTTTGACAAGAAAGAACACGATTTTGGAGAAATTGAAGCTAAAACAGCCGTTTCAACAGTTTTTAAATATAAAAATACGGGTGATGCACCTTTAGTGATTACGGATATTAAAAGTTCATGTGGTTGTACAGTACCACAAGATTGGAGTAGAGAACCATTATTACCAGGAGGAGAAGGACAATTTTCTGTTAAGTTTAATGGTAGTGGCTCTAATAAAGTTTCAAAATCAATAACGGTTACTGCAAATACAGAAAAAGGTAGTGAAATTGTTAAAATTACGGCGTTTGTTAAACCAGACCCAAATAAAAAACCAGCTGTTAAACCAGTAGCAGCTAAAAACTAAATAATAGACATAATGGGAGAAGGAATAGGGCAATTTTTGCCATTTATTTTAATGTTTGTAGTCGTGTATTTCTTTATGATTGCACCGCAAATGAAACGTGCAAAAAAGGAAAAGAAATTTGCTGCAGATTTAAAACGTGGCGATAAAGTAGTTACTAAAAGCGGATTGCACGGTAAGGTTTTAGAACTAAACGATAAAGATGGTAGTTGTGTTATAGAAACGATGTCTGGAAAATTAAAGTACGAACGCTCAGCCATTTCTATGGAAATGAGTAGTAAGTTAAATACACCAGCAAAAGTTAAATAATATATACTTTTAAAATATTTTAAAAGCTTCCTTTTTGGAAGCTTTTTTTTTTAGCAGTTTTTGTATTTATCATGTAATACCAAATAAACTTCAAAATGATTTTTAAATGCCCTTAAGCCCAAAATGTTTTTACCGTTTAAATCGTAGGTGGGTGCAGACCATTTTAGAGCTTCGTTTAGTTCCGTAGAATTTATAATATTTCTAGGCACAGTAAGTGCTTCTCCAAAATGCGAGTTGGATTCTATATATTCTTCAACGGAGTAGACTTTTTTTATTTTTTATTTCAGGACGGGTCAAAGGTTCGTTTAATGCTAAGATATGGTTGCGTTTTAATACTGAAACAAGTTCACCACAGGTCAACTATATCGGACGTTAAACGAAGTTAGCTGAAATTTTCACAAAGTCAAGTTTACAGGTTCTAGACTTAAAACCACCTACTTCCTTTCCGCCGTTAATTCTGCAATCTTACAAATAACTTCAGTTGCTTTAATCATACTTTCAACAGGTACATACTCGTAGCGCCCATGAAAATTATGACCGCCAGCAAATATATTTGGGCAAGGTAAGCCCATGTAGCTTAATTGAGAGCCATCTGTACCACCACGAATGGCTTTAATATGCGGTTCGATGTTTAGTTGTTTCATGGCTTCTTCAGCAATATCAACAATATGCATTACGGGTTCTATTTTTTCTTTCATGTTGAAGTACTGGTCTTTAATTTCGGTTGTAATGACTTCCCTGCCGTATTGCGAATTAAGTTCGTTGGTCAGTTTTACCATCACTTCTTTTCTAGCTTCAAAATGACCTTTATCATGGTCGCGAATAATGTACTGTAAAACGGTTTCTTCTACGTCCCCTTTCGTGTCATGCAAATGGAAAAAACCTTGGTAACCTTCAGTGTGTTCTGGTGTTTCCATTCGGGGTAGCGAATTAATAAACTCTTGTGCAATGTACATGGAGTTTATCATTTTTCCTTTGGCATAACCTGGATGAACAATTTTTCCTTTTACTTTTACAACAGCTTCAGCTGCATTAAAATTTTCATATTCTAATTCGCCTACTTGACTGCCGTCCATGGTGTATGCCCAATCTGCTCCAAATTTTTCAACATCAAATTTGTGAGCACCTCTACCAATTTCTTCATCGGGCGTAAACCCAACTCGGATTTTACCGTGTTTAATTTCAGAATGATTGATCAGGTACTCCATGGCTGAAACGATTTCGCAAATACCAGCTTTGTCATCTGCACCCAAAAGGGTCGTGCCATCTGTGGTGATTAAAGTTTGACCTTTATAAAGCAGTAAATCATCAAAATAATCTGGCGATAGTATAATGTTTTCAGTTTCATTTAAAACAATGTCTTTTCCATCATAATTCTCAATAATTTGGGGTTTTACGTTGGCTCCTGTAAAATCTGGCGAGGTATCAAAATGCGAAATAAACCCTATTGTAGGAACATCATGGTCAACATTGCTCGGTAAAGTAGCCATAATGTATGCGTTTTCATCAATATCAACATCTTGCATGCCAATGCTTTTAAGTTCTTCAGCTAGTTTAGTTGCTAAATTCCATTGCTTTATTGTGCTAGGTGTGGTGTCTGATGTTGGGTCAGATTCTGTATCAATAGTTACGTAACTTAAAAAGCGTTTTATGATGTGTTGTTTTGATATCATTTAGATGGAATTTAGTATTATTCGCGTAAAATATATTCTGTTTTTAGAGATTCCCGATTTCATGGGAATGACAATTTCAACTGAAATCCCGATGCAAAGCCTCTAGGAATTCTTTTTTAATTAATAGCTATTTAATGGCTCTAATTTACGATTATTAATTTTTTTAGCTTTTGATTTTGTTGATTTTTTAGTTACACTATTTAGGCTTATTTTTGCATTAAATTACATTGATGTATAAATTACTACTTCGTCCTTTATTTTTTTCATTCGACCCCGAAAAAATTCATCATTTTACATTTTCATTAATAAAATTCACATCTAAAATTCCTGGATTCCCATCTATATTTAGAAGTTTATATACTATTGAAGATGTACGATTGGAGCGAAAATTATTCGGACTTACATTTAAAAATCCCGTAGGTCTGGCAGCCGGTTTTGATAAAAACGCGGTGCTGTACAATGAATTGGCAAATTTCGGGTTCGGTTTTATTGAAATTGGTACGGTAACACCTAAGGGGCAAGCAGGAAACCCTAAGAAAAGGCTTTTTAGGTTAAAAGACGACCAAGGTATTATTAACCGAATGGGCTTTAACAATGACGGCCTAGAGGCTGCCATTACACAACTTAAAAAGAATAAAGGAAAATTGATTATTGGCGGGAATATTGGGAAAAACACCAGTACAAAACCAGAAGGTTATACTAAAGATTATTTGGAGTGCTTTAATGCATTGCATCCGTATGTTGATTATTTTGTACTTAATGTAAGTTGCCCAAATGTGGGGAGTCATGCTAAATTAAATGATAAAGATTATTTAGAAGAACTTATTGGAGCGGTACAAAAAGCGAATAATACTTTTGAAAAACAAAAACCCATCTTATTAAAAATAGCGCCCGATTTAAACAATAATCAATTAGACGAGATTATTGAACTGGTTGCTAATACCAAATTAGATGGTGTTATTGCAAGTAATACCTCTACAGACCGGAGCGGTTTAAAAGCCTCAGACACTTTACTAGAAAGTATTGGAAATGGTGGTTTAAGCGGACAGCCCATAAAAGATAAAAGTACTCAGGTTGTAAAATACCTTTCAGATAAAAGTAATAAAGCATTTCCGATAATAGGAGTAGGGGGTATTCATTCTGCTAAAGATGCTTTAGAAAAAATTGATGCTGGCGCAGATTTAGTTCAAATTTATACAGGATTTATTTATGAAGGACCAAGTCTAATAAAACGTATTAATAAAGCCTTGCTTAAAAGGTAAATGTTGGTAAAATAAGCCACGAATTGCACTAATTAGCACGAATAAATGAGCAGCTATGTACATTTAAAATTCGGGAAACCTGCCAGCCGGTGGTAGGTTGGTTATTATCCAAAAATGATTACACCAATAGAATATCTAAAGATTTTTTAAATATTAGTGAATATTAGTGAGATTTGGAGCTAAAAATAAAGGCTATTTGATAATCTTTTTTAAGACTCTCGATTCACCATTTGTCAAAATAAGTAAATAAGTTCCCGAAGATAGATTACTTACGTCGATTGGCTGATTTGTTATTGTTCCTGATAAAAATATCTGACCAACTAAATTAGAAACCTCAAAAGTTGAAACTTTTTTTGGGTCGTTACTTTTAATAAAAACCATATCGTCTTGAACAGGGTTAGGGTATACCTTATAATAATCGTCTGTTATTGCAACATCAATGGTTTTAATGAAAATATTATCAATAGCTATATCGCCATCCCAACTAGAACCTCTTATAGCTCTAAAACGGACTTTTATAGTTTGATTTGTGTACCCAGATAAATTTATGGATTTAGTTAAAAAAGGATCATCTTGATTATCCTGTTGACTACCATAAAACGCTGGAATAAAATCATTTATATAGCCATCCTCCGTTTTAAGATCTATATGTAATTCGCCAATATGCTTACCGAACATATGATATGAAAACTCTAATTCACTATTCTCATTATTAACAGTAAAACATGGTGAGATAAATTCTGCTACATCGCCAGGATTTGCTCCAGAAGCTTCTGCGTACATATATGTGTTTAATGAGTTTTCAGCATTTCTATAATCTGATGGCCCCGTAGTTTCAGATTGTGTATCACCGATATTAGTATACCAAAGGTAGCCACTACCAGAAGCATCGTTACTTGTCCAACCATGGTCTCCTAACATTTCAAAATCTTCAAAATTTTCATCTAAAGGAGCAGTTTGTGTACCTACTTTAATAAAATTAGTAAAGGTTTTTTTTATGGTCTTAGATTTGTTTGAAACCTTAAGTATAACACTATAGATACCATTTTCATAGGTGTGTGAAGGATTTTTTGAAGTATAATCAATAATGCCATCAGCATCTATATCCCATTCCCAATTAGTAATGTTTTCACTTAAGCCCTCAAAATTTACAGTTAGAGTTTCTTCGCAGGTTTCGCTTTCATTTACTGAAATATTAGCATTGAAGGTAGGACACGCCAAATAATTTTTTGTTGTCATATAAAACGCGTACATACGTGCTAATTGCTGCTGCGAAAATTGTGTTCTACAGTTTTTATCTGAATAAGACATCATGTTGCTGGTGTCCGGTTGAAATAGGTCGCCATTAGCATCAGTTTGAGTACCCATATAATTGCACAAATCATCAATTTTTGAATTTGTCAATTTTGGATCAGCAGGTGTATCGCAAATACTATCTCCATCGGTATCACAATTACTACCATCAACTAGTTCAGTAGTTAATTTGTCGTTATCAGGACCATGAGTATGTAATAAAGAGAAAAAATGACCTAATTCATGTGCTAATGAAGAATCATTAGTGGCACAGCTATTATTCATAACAACAATATCATTTCGCCCTATATTATCACTGTAGCCACAAATGCTTTGTTCAGATTCATTTTCAATATAATCTGTAAAATAAATATTTATTAAACCAGAAACGTAGTTTGCTTCGGTTAATGTGTTTTCATCTCCTTTTTTAAAATTATTTAAACCGTCATCGTCTATATAATCAATGCCATCACACAAGAAGAACTCTAGATAGGCCTCAGCATATAAGGTGTTTAGGTTTGTAATAGCGTTGTTTAAACTAGCTTGACTAAGCCCGCCAGAACCGTCTGAACGTCTAATGATATGTGCTTTAACCGGTATAGAGTTTATGGTTGTAGAAGGTATTGATCCTTTGTTATATCTATAACTAAAAAACTCTTGCTCGTATTTTTTTAAATCAGGCTTTAGGCTTTTGTAATACGCAATAGTTTCAGAGGAAGTAATATTGCCACAACTAGCCTTAATTTTGTTTTGAGAAAACATGCAAGCGCTTAACGATAAAAATATCGAAAAGATTATATGGTTAAGTCTTGAAGTTAAAATATTCATTTGGGGTAAAACATTTTATGTTTCAAATGTATACCTAAATGAATATGCGCTATAATAAAGACGTTATAATGTTAAAATTTTCGATTATTTAACAATTTGGAGATGAATTTTTGTAATTAGTATGAATATAATGCCTTACAGTTAGAATCTTTTACTTACTTGATTACAAGTTTTTGAGTTTTACTAGCACCATCAATAGCTTTAATTTGTACCAAATAAATACCTTTATTTAAGCTGGTTAAATCCATAGTTACTTTAGTAAATCCCGATTTAATAGACCTTTCTTTTACCAATCTTCCTAAAACATTAAAGATTTCAATAGCATTTAATTCATTGTTTTTAATATTTGAAATGCTAATTTGCCCATTGGTAGGATTAGGGTATAGTTTTATGTTTTCAAGCGTATCAATTTGGTTGGTACTTAAGGTAGAAGTATTCAGTGTGAAAGTAATAGTTCCCATTTTGTTTCCATTAATAGGAAAACCTGTTATCATAGATATGGGTTGTCTTGGAGAACTTGCTGAATTTCCAGATCCATAATCTGTACCATCATCTGTACCTGCATCATACGCGAAAACATCAATAGTAAAAGTCTTTTCCCATCCGTTAAAATCAGGGTCATTTCCAGATCTTAAGTCTAAATTATTAACAGCAATAAACCAATCCGGACTAGGGGCAACCATAGATACAAGTGTAATTAATGGAAAATTTTCACTTACAGTAACATTATTAATGGTTGCGTTACTGTTATTACCCGCAAAAGGAGAAAACCCTTGTTGTAAATATTGGTCAGCATTACCTGCGGTAATAATATCATTTATTTCATTGTTAAAATTTGTCGTATTACCTGTTTCTGCAATATCTTTAATGCCATTGGTCATTGGGGCTGTTGCACCAAATACAAGAATATCATTAAGGTTCTTATGTGTAGCACCAGCTAAAGGAGACCAGTGCGCATTGCTAGGAAGAGATGAATGATCAGTTGTATTCCAAATAGTGGTTAATGATATGTTATAATTAGCAAGGCTTTGGCTAAAAGCTATATTTGATGCCAACAGGACAAATAAACAAAGCGCTAGAGTAATTTTTTTCATAGTAAAAAAATCTTAAATTATTATTGTTTTTCATGTGTCGTTTTGGATTATTAAAACTTACTCGGATATTGTAATTTTTATAAAATGTTATATTTAGGTATTTTCTAAGTTCAAGTAATAAGTGCAACACGAATATTGAAAATGATATTCAATTATAGCCATACTTTCGTTAAACATAATAGTGGTAAGCTTTTCAGAAAAATAGTAGTATTTTTATCATCTTAAATTTTGATTAAATAATGTCAAAACCAATAAAAATTATTGAATGCCCACGAGATGCTATGCAAGGTATAAAACAGTTTATTCCAACAGAGCAGAAAGTGCAATATATACAGTCGTTATTGCGAGTTGGGTTTGATACTATTGATTTTGGCAGTTTTGTGTCGCCAAAAGCCATTCCGCAAATGATTGATACGGCTGAGGTTTTAGCACAACTGGATTTAAGTAAGACTACAAGTAAACTTTTAGCAATTGTAGCTAACACTAGAGGTGCCAACAATGCCTCTAAACACAAAGATATAAACTATTTAGGCTACCCGTTTTCTATTTCAGAGAACTTTCAAATGCGTAATACACACAAAACTATTGCGCAATCTGTGGTTACGCTTTCTGAGATATTAGAAATTGCAAATAAATCAAATAAAGAAGTCGTTGTTTATATTTCTATGGGATTTGGGAATCCTTATGGCGACCCATGGAATGTCGATATTGTAGGCGAGTGGACAGAAAAACTTGCTAATATGGGTGTGAAGATTTTATCGCTTAGCGATACCGTTGGGACTTCAAACCCAGAAAGTATTGATTATTTATTTTCGAATTTAATTCCTAAATATCCAAATATAGAATTCGGCGCACATTTACATACCACACCAGCATCTTGGTTCGAAAAAGTTGACGCTGCTTTTAAGGCTGGCTGTAATCGCTTTGATGGGGCCATTCAAGGGTTTGGTGGCTGTCCTATGGCAAAAGACGAATTAATTGGAAATATGCCTACTGAAAAACTATTATCTTATTTCACTTCAAACAAAAATAATAGTTTAAATGCGCTTAGTTTTGAGAGCGCTTATAACGAAGCCTCTAAAATTTTCAAGAATTACCATTAATTTTTTTTAGCTTAAAATGCTGGTTTTATTTTGATTACATCTTAGATAAAAAGTTAATTTAAAATTAATCTAAATAAACTTTGCGTAAGTTATTATGAGTTTTATATTTGCTGCTTCAATTGAAATGTTATTTATAATAAGTCTAAATAAAAACAGTTAACCAATAATAAAATGAGAAAACTAGCCTTAATTTTTTCAATCTTAGGAGCATCAATCTTAGGTGCGCAAACCTCACAAGATTCAATCACTTTTAACCCTCAAAAGCAATTAAACGCAGCACAACGTATACTGTCTGGTAATTATGGAGAAGCTGTTACTGTAGGCGCTTATGGTGAGCTAACCTATAACCAGCCAGAAGGTGATAATGGCGAATTAGACGTGCAACGGTTAGTTTTACTCTTTGGTTACAAATTCAACGATAAAACACAATTTGTAACAGAGGTAGAATTCGAGCATGTAGAAGAAGTGTTTATAGAACAAGCCTTTGTAAATTATAATGTGGCACCTAATGTTAGTTTACGTGGTGGTTTAATGCTGGTGCCAATGGGGATTATAAATGAATTTCATGAGCCAACTACATTTAATGGTGTAGAAAGACCAAATGTAGATAATGCTATTGTACCAACTACCTGGCGTGAAATTGGGGTAGGTGTTACCGGTAGGTTTAATGAAATTTCCTTAGGCTATCAAGCTTATATTTTTAACGGGTTTCAATCAGTTAATGGAACAAAAAGATTAGGCGGGAGTAGCGGATTGAGAAACGGAAGACAAAAAGGAATTAAGTCAACCATAAACTCTCCTAATTTTTCTACTAAATTAGACTATTATGGAATTTCTGGATTACGATTAGGCTTGTCTGGTTATTTTGGCCGTACACAAGCCGAAGATGATGTAGATATGTTAGAAGGTGCAGATGTTGGGATTTCTATGATTGGTTTAGATGCGCGTTATGCATACAAACGTTTTACGGCACGAGGGCAGTTTATTCATGCAAGTCTTAGTGATACAGAAGACTATAATAATTTATATTACGACCTAGTAGCAAATCCAAATCAAGGTTTGGGGAGTGCATTACAGGGTTGGTACGTGGAAACTGCTTATAACTTGTTGCCACAAAATAAAGCACAGCGTTTATTCGCTTTTGCTAGATACGAGCAGTACGATACGCATGCCAGTACAGATGGAGCGCTATTACAAAACGATGCTTATAACAGAAACGATTTTACAACAGGATTAAGTTATCATATTGCTCCAGGAGTAGTATTAAAAGGAGATTATCAGTTTAGAGATAATGCGCAATCCGGTTCAGATGTAGCCAATAGACTTAACTTCGGAATTGGGGTTTGGTTTTAATGGGACTTTTTTATTTCCTTGAAGAAGGAAATCTGAAATAATTTGGGCGTTACCACAAGGGTCGGGCTTTCGGCAGTCGCTCTCTTCGAGGAGCTCCAACAATGCCTCAATCCCTAACGCAAAACTAGCCAAAGGCAATTATCAAAAATTAAGTTTGGTAATTGCCTAATTGGTATTACTTGTAAGAACAATAAAAAACAATACTTTTGCACTATGCATTTTAAACACCTTTTAATATTATTTATAGCTTTAGTCTTGATGTCTTTCGGCTTGCCAAAAAACATTCAGAAAAAAGTAGATAAAGAAATTCAAAAGAGTTTTAATATCGAAACGTTTAATTTTACAGAAGTTACTATCGCTTCAGAAATCACAAAAGACTTACCTTCAAAATTTGAAGCTAACAACCTTTTCAAAATAGAAGCTAACGATTCCCTTTTAGGTTATGCCTATCTTTCTAAAGCCCCTAGTAAAACAGCTCAGTTTGATTATTTGGTATTATTAGATAAGGATTTAATAGTTCTAAAATCAAAAGTTTTAATTTACAGAGAAGAATACGGTGGCGAAATTGGGAGTACACGTTGGTTAAAACAATTTATTGGTAAAAAAGGTGGTGACGAGCTTAAATATGGCGACAATATTATAGCTATTTCTGGAGCAACCATTTCTGTGCGTTCTATGACCAATGCCATGAACGATTTGTTAAAATCATTAAAAATCCTTCACAGTAAAAATATCTTATAAATGCAACTAAACGGATTAATATTTACGCTTCCCAAAGAAATTAAACTATTAATCGGGGCATTTGTAATTGTATTAAGTATAGGCTTTTATACAGGTTTACTATTTGTTGGCGAAACCTCTTCAGCAAATCCAAACGGTATTGAAGAACAGTATTTAGGAAACGAAGACGATGATGCTGCTGCTGTTATGCGCTTCAAAAAAAGCCCTCAAGAAATGCTCACTTTGGTGCATAACCATATACTGTCTATGTCTATTATTTTCTTTTTGGTAGGTTTGTTGGTTTCAATAACCAAACTCTCTAAGGGCGTTAAAACATTTTTAATAGTAGAACCATTTGTTTCAGTAATCCTAACATTTGGAGGGTTGTATTTACTCTGGACAGGATTACTATGGATGAAGTATATTGTTATGCTTTCAGGCATATTAATGGCACTTACTTTTGTAGCTTCAACAGGTATTATTTTTAAACAATTACTTCAAAAAAAATAATTGACAAATTACTAAACAAGCTCTTATAATTTAGTCGTATATTTGCACGCAATTATAACTATAATTGCATCATGACTGCACACGAAAACAAAATAGTAGGAGAAGGTTTAACCTATGACGACGTTCTATTAGTCCCAGCTTTTTCTGAAGTTCTTCCTCGCGAAGTAAGTATTCAAACAAAATTCACAAGAAACATCACTATAAACGTGCCTATAATTTCGGCTGCCATGGATACGGTTACCGAAAGTAAAATGGCTATTGCCATGGCGCAAGAAGGTGGTATTGGGGTGTTACATAAAAACATGTCTATTGAGGCGCAAGCTACGAAAGTTAGAAAGGTAAAGCGAGCAGAAAGCGGGATGATTATTGATCCTGTTACTTTACCACTTACGGCCAAAGTTAAGCATGCCAAAAAATATATGGCCGAATATGGCATTGGCGGTATTCCTATTGTTGATGATGAAGGGACTTTAAAGGGAATCGTTACAAATCGTGATTTGCGTTTTGAACATGATAATAAAAGGCCAATTACTGAAGTTATGACGAGTGAAAACTTAGTAACAGCAGCAGTTGGAACCTCTTTACAAGATGCTGAAAAAATTCTTCAACAGCATAAAATTGAAAAATTATTAATTGTTGATGATAACTTTAAATTATCAGGTTTAATAACCTTTAGAGATATTACAAAACTGAGTCAAAAACCTAATGCCAATAAGGATAAATACGGTCGCTTACGAGTTGCAGCAGCATTAGGAGTTACAGCTGATGCAGTTCAAAGAGCAGAGGCTTTAGTAAAAGCAGGTGTTGATGCTGTTATTATTGATACTGCACATGGGCATACTAAAGGTGTGGTTGGAGTCTTAAAAGAAATTAAATCAAAGTTCCAAGAACTAGATGTTGTTGTTGGTAATATAGCCACTGGTGCAGCTGCTAAATATTTAGTTGAAGCTGGTGCTGATGCTGTAAAAGTTGGTATTGGACCTGGTTCTATTTGTACTACGCGAGTGGTTGCTGGTGTAGGTTTTCCACAGTTTTCTGCGGTATTAGAAGTTGCTGCTGCTATAAAAGGCACAGGAGTTCCTGTAATTGCAGATGGTGGTATTCGTTATACAGGCGATATTCCTAAAGCTATTGCAGCGGGTGCAGATACCGTAATGTTAGGTTCGCTTTTAGCAGGAACTAAAGAGTCTCCAGGAGAAACTATTATTTACGAAGGAAGAAAGTTTAAATCGTATCGTGGTATGGGTTCTGTTGAAGCTATGAAAGAAGGTAGTAAAGACCGTTATTTCCAAGATGTAGAAGACGATATTAAAAAACTAGTACCCGAAGGTATTGTAGGTCGTGTGCCTTATAAAGGCGATTTGTACGAAAGTATTCACCAATTTATCGGTGGTTTACGTGCGGGAATGGGCTACTGTGGTGCTAAGGATATTGAAGCCTTAAAAGAAAACGGACAATTTGTTAAAATTACGGCAAGTGGTATTAATGAAAGTCATCCGCATGATGTAACCATTACTAAAGAATCTCCTAACTATTCTAGGTAGGTTTATATTATACTTTAAAAACACAAAAGCTATACTTTATAAAGTATAGCTTTTGTGTTTTTCGGGAAGTTCGTTTAACGGTTATGAGTAACTTAAGTCAGGGATCAATCTCAAAAGTTGTGTGTGAATCGAAATAAGATTACGATTTTTGTTTAAAAAAGAACCTTGGACAATTATCTAGACTTACTCAAACTCATCTTACCTGAATTTCTAATCAATCACTTTGATTTAGTTAAAAATGGACTTACTATATTAGACTGGACATTATGTTGCGAGATTTAGAGTTACATAAATTAACTTTGAATCATGATAAGGCAATAGAAGCTTTTAAAAAATTAGTTTTAAATAGAAGAAATCCAGATTTAGATGAATACGAAGTTTTAGATAATTTGAGAAAAAATGGTTTAATCGATTCGGCTAATTATCTACATTCGTTGATTTAGAAAACCAGCCTACCAGCAGTTAGGTGTAAACTGAATAGAAAATCCATTAGGATTTCGGAGATTTATTTACATTTTATTTGTTTTATACGCATGTTGGCTGTAGTTTTTTATATTTCAAAATATTCAATTTGGGTGGTCTCTTGAACTTTTTTTGTTCCATTTAAACTTTGGTCTCTTGTTACCCAATTTTGGTGTTTATCGTAGCTGTAAAGATAATTTGTTGTCGATTTTAAATTCATAAATTTCACATATTTTTCTACTTGAATAGGATTGTTATGTAAATCTAGAGTACACTTTTTAGAGGAAAGAAGTTCATTATCTTCCGAGAAATACTTTTCTAGAGTTAAAAACTCCCTAAATTTATACTTAAATCTTCCGATAAAATTGCGTGAGGATTTGTCAAAAATATAGTGGTCTGTTATTTGATATTTTGAATTGTATTTGAATGTTTCAACATCATCATTATAATTAACATATTGTCTAATTATGGCTGTTGTATTGCCTCTTCTATCATATTCATAGTATTCATCATAATTTTTTTGTAGGTTATTATGATATCCGACTATTTTTTCTTCCAATACTCCTAAATTGTTGTAGTGGAAATATTCGGTGCATAAGTTTTTATCATTGCTATCAAAAACTCTTTTTTCTTTTATTAAACCGTTATCATAAAATTCATTCATATAATACTCTTTGGGATTAAATTCTAAAACTATAAAGCCTAATTCATTGAATTCATATTCTTGAATTATTGTGTTGTCACATATAATTTTATAATTTTTAATTTTTCCATTTAAGTTTAATCTCTTTATATCATTTTGTTCTTTTCTTTTTGAACCAAATTTGTATTTGTTGAATAAGTATTCGAGTGTTTTCCTTTGATATAATGAGTAATACATTCTAATTTAGTTTTGTCATAAGGTTCGAGTGTCAAATTACAGCCAACGTGTTTGTGTATGATTTCGTTGCGTGTTTCAGCAACTAATTTAGCAAATACAAACCGAATAGAAAATCCGCGATGATTTTCGTAAGTAGGCGAGTACTAGCAATGAATTATACACGTCTTGTAAACAGTTTTTATTCTCTGATTTTAGTCGGTTCGTATCTTTCATAAAATATCAAATATTCATCTAAATTCCTGCCAATTCTTTGAGCAATTTTATCAAACGTTTTAAAGTCAAGTTTATTTACTTTATCTCGTTTTAAATTTCGCAATGGATTTGATTTTTTTTTCGAATTCTCATTGAACATAAACAAACAATAATCTTTAGATAAAGGCAAATATATTTCTGATTCTATTGGTAAAATCCAATCTTCTTCGCTATTCTGAAAATCAATAAATACTGGATTGTCAGATGTTAGCCAACCATAGTCATTTGGGCATTTAAGAATAACTTTTTTAAAGCTTCTAAAAATATACACCAAATGATTCATTAATGTTCCAATCACAACATTTAGATGAGTTTCAGGTTTTAAAATTTCTAATAGCGTTTCAGTTGTATTGTCCTCTTGGAAAAGTGTGATTTCTTCAAAAAGCTTTTTTCTGACTTTAAGGTCGTGAATTAAAGATTCCAAAAAATTTCGAAAATGACTTGTTCTACATAAAATATTTGGAACAAAATTATTCAGCAAGTCCTTGTCTTTTGGTGTAAGTTGTTTTTGGTTATTAATGTTATTTATTAAGCGATTATAGTCATTTTCGATAATTCCACTTAATGTCTCAAAATGACGTCGAGTTTCAAAGTCTTTGAATGGTAAATCGAAAATATTTACTTCAGCTGTGAATTCTGATACTTTCACATTTTCGGTCTTTTCAGAACCCAATTTCATAACGGAAACCATCCATTCTCCCTCGTGTTGGTGTCCAAATTTTTTTAGATAAACTTGAGATAATCTATGTTGCTTTTGTATTTCGGGATGTTCTTTCAAATTGTTTACAACTCATTATATAGCAACCTTCATCACTCATATCTCATAAATAAGTAAGGATATGGTAAGTTTTTTGTTAACGTTATCCGGTAATGATAAAGTTTCAATTCAGAGGGTTTTATCAATTACCAAACGAATATAGCTGAAATTATTTACAAAACTATATTTAAAACTCATATATCACAAAGTATTTTCTCTCAAATCATTGTTAACAACTCCCTTTTAAATAACTAAAAAACAATTCTGAAAAGACTATTTTAATTTTGTAAATTTGCCTGCGTTTATAAGCGCAACATGACAACTACAACAAAATACATTTTCGTAACCGGTGGGGTTACATCGTCCTTAGGAAAAGGCATCATAGCAGCATCTCTTGCTAAACTTTTACAAGCCCAGGGCTATCGAGTTACTATTCAAAAATTAGATCCTTATATCAATGTCGATCCAGGAACTTTAAATCCTTACGAGCATGGCGAATGTTATGTTACTGAAGATGGTGCAGAAACAGATTTAGATTTAGGGCACTACGAGCGTTTTTTAAACCGACCAACAAGTCAAGCAAATAATGTTACCACAGGGCGTATCTACCAAAGTGTGATTCAAAAAGAACGCCGTGGCGAATTTTTAGGAAAAACGGTTCAGGTTGTACCTCATATTACAGACGAGATTAAAGAACGCGTTCAGATTTTAGGCAAATCTGGCGATTACGATATCGTGATTACCGAGATTGGCGGAACGGTTGGCGATATAGAATCCTTACCGTATATAGAAGCCGTGCGTCAATTACGTTGGGACTTAGGTAAAGACAACGGTATTGTTATTCATTTAACTTTAGTACCATATTTATCTGCTGCTGGCGAATTAAAAACAAAGCCTACACAACATAGTGTAAAAACACTTATGGAAAGTGGGATACAAGCAGATATTTTAGTTTGCAGAACGGAATATGATTTACCTAAAGAATTACGCCGAAAACTAGCCTTATTTTGTAATGTTAAGGAAGAGGCCGTAATTCAGTCTATTGATGCTTCTACCATTTACGATGTGCCTAATTTAATGTTAGAAGAAGGTTTAGACAAGGTGGTCTTGGAAAAGTTAAACCTAAAAAGTACAAAGCCAAATATAGATATATGGAATAAGTTTGTACATCGTCATAAAAACCCTAAAACCGAAATTACTATTGGTTTAATTGGTAAGTATGTTGAATTACAGGATTCTTATAAATCTATTCTAGAATCTTTTATTCATGCAGGTGCAGAAAATGAAGTAAAAGTTAATGTTGAGTCAGTACATTCAGAATATATAAACTGTGATAACGCAAAATTAAAGTTAGGGCATTTAGATGGTGTTTTGGTGGCACCAGGTTTTGGAGAGCGTGGTATTGATGGTAAGATTGATGCGGTTAAGTATGTACGTGAAAACAATGTGCCTTTTTTAGGGATTTGTTTGGGTATGCAAATGGCAGTTATTGAGTTTTCTCGAAATGTATTAGGACTTACTGATGCAGATTCTACAGAAATGAAAGCAGATACCAGTAATCCTGTAATTGATTTAATGGAAGACCAAAAAACCATTACCGATAAAGGCGGCACCATGCGTTTGGGAGCTTGGGCATGCGATTTAAAAATAGGGTCTAAAGTTCGCGATATATATAAAGCTGAAAGTATTACCGAACGTCACAGACACCGGTACGAATTTAACAGTAAATATAAAGCACAAATTGAGGCTGCTGGTATGAAAGCTACAGGTTTAAACCCAGATACTGGCTTGGTAGAGATTGTTGAAATTCCGGAGCACCCTTGGTTTGTAGGGGTGCAATATCATCCAGAATATAAAAGTACAGTTGCAAATCCACACCCTTTGTTTGTGGCATTTGTAAAAGCAGCTTTTACTTATAAGAAAAAAAAGAAAAGTGCCACTATGGCATAATATAAACAGTGGATAGCTTATTGATAAGCTATTGTCATTCCAGCGTAAGCAGGAATCTTTTTAACCGATACGGAAAGAATACATGGAAGAAAAAAAATTAGATATTAATTCGATTATAGGGTTTGTACTTATATTCGGAATATTAGCTTATATGCTCTGGCAAAACCAACCAACGCCAGAAGAACTTGAAGCTCAGGAAAAAGCAAAACAAGAGCAGGTTGAAGCTGAACAAAAAGCCAAAGCGCAAGAACAAACGCTTGTTACAACTGCTGAGGATTATACTGTAGGTACATCGGTTGATTCTCTTCAGCAAATTCAATTAAAAAATAAGTTAGGTGCTTTTGCGTATTCTGCAATACATACTTCAAATGAAGAAACGGTTGTTGAAAGCGATTTATTAGCTTTAAAGTTTAGCAATAAAGGAGGGTATCTTTCTGAAGTTAAATTAAAGCAGTTCGTGGATTATGATTCCATTCCAATTTATATGATTAAGGATAAAAATGCATCCTTCAATATTAATTTTGGAACGACAGATAGTAGAATCTTAAATACTAAAGATTTGCCATTCATCCCTACAGTTACTAAAACGGGTGATGTAACGGTTATTTCTATGAAACTCAAGGTGTCTGAAAGTCAATTTTTAGAATACCGTTATGAGTTGAAACAAGGTGATTACATGATGGGTTTTGCTATTCGCTCGCAAGGATTGAGTCATATTATTAATAGTTCTCAAGCCATTAATTTAGATTGGAAGCTTAAAGGGTATCGTCATGCAAAGAGTATTTCTTATGAAAATAGATATACCGATATCCATTATGATTATGAGGATGGAAAAAGCGATTATACCAGAGATGGCGAAGATGACATAGAGGATGTTTCTTGGATAGGTTATAAGCAACATTTCTTTTCTTCAGTGTTATTAACAGACACACGTTTTAAAAACATTAAGGTAAAAACCGAAAATTTAGTTCAAGATGAAGAAATAGACACGGTTTATACTAAAAGTTTTGCTACAACAATTCCTTTAGAATTACAAGGTGGCGAAATCAATCAAAGTATGGATTGGTATTATGGGCCAAGTGATTTTAAAGTACTTAATAAGTATGATCGAAATTTAGATGAATTAGTACCCTTTGGTTGGGGACTTTTCGGATGGATAAACCGCTATATTTTTATGCCACTATTTGGCTTTTTAGGTGGGTTTATGTCTTATGGTATTGCTATTGTGGTAATGACTATTTTGGTGAAATTTTTATTGTCTTTTGTACAATACAAGCAGTTTTTATCGCAAGCAAAGATGAAAATTCTAAAGCCTGAATTGGATGCCATTAGAGAGAAGCATAAGGATAATAAAATGAAAGCACAACAAGAAACAATGGCGTTACAGAATAAGGCAGGAGCAAGTCCCATGGCGGGTTGTTTACCGGCTTTAATACAGCTGCCTGTGTTTTATGCACTGTTTCAATTTTTTCCATCGGCGTTCGATTTAAGACAAAAATCGTTCCTTTGGGCAGATGATTTATCATCTTACGATGTTATTGCCAACTTACCTTTCAATATTCCCTTTTATGGTAATCACGTGAGTTTGTTCCCAATATTAGCGTCTGTTGCTATCTTCTTTTACATGAGGTTGACTACAGGACAGAATATGGCAACACAGCCACAGCAAGAGGGTATGCCAGATATGGGGAAAATGATGAAGTACATGATGTATTTCTCTCCTATAATGATGTTGTTTTTCTTTAATAACTACGCCTCTGGTTTGAGTTTGTATTATTTCATTTCTAATCTAATTAGTATTGGAATTATATTGATTATTAAGAACTATATTCTAGATGAAGATAAAATCCATGCCGAAATGCAGGAGAAGAAAAAGAAGCCTAAAAAACAAGGGCGTTTTCAAAAGAAAATGGCAGATATGATGGAACAGGCAGAAAAGCAAAAGCAAGCTCAACAAAAACGTAAATAGATTTTGTCATGCTGAACTTGTTTCAGTATCTCATAAAAATTTTAAAGCTGTCAAAAAATAATTTGGCAGCTTTTTTGTTAATTACAATTACAATTTGAAATTGATTTTACCGTTTCAATTTTGTCATTCCTGCCTTTTCGTCTTCGCTCAAGATAGACTCCAGCAGGAATCTACTTTTAAATTTAGATTATGAAATGTTTTAAAATAAGCCTGGTTTTATTCTTAATGGCCAATTTGTTTATTTCTGCTCAGGAAGTCAACCAATTTGATGCTAACGGAAAGCGCCAAGGCACCTGGAAAAAGAATTTTGAAGGGACTAACCTTATTAGATATGAAGGTCAGTTTTCTCACGGAAAGGAAATAGGGCTATTTAAGTTTTATAAAAATTATAAGAAAAAAGCAATTCTGTCTGCTACTAAACAATTTAACGAAAAAGATAATATTGCTGATGTTAAGTTTTTAGCTTCCAGCGGTAAACTTATTAGCGAGGGACAAATGCATGGCAAAACATATATTGGTACTTGGAAATATTATCAAAAAAACTCTGATGAACTTCTAGCTTTAGAACATTATGATGACTCAGGTAAATTATCGGGAGAGCGTTTTGTGTATTATCCTAATGGTCAAATAGCGGAAAAGCAAAACTATAAAGCTGGCAAATTAGATGGTGCTTCTTTCTGGTATTCTGAAAAACATGTGGTTTTAAAAGAATTTATTTATGTGAATGGTGAATTACATGGCTATTCAAAATTTTATAATCCTAGAGGAGAATTAATTTCCGAAGGCACTTATAAAAATGGTAAGAAACATGGCGTCTGGAACTACTATGAAAACGGTAAGTTAGTTGATGAAAAAGATTTCACTTATAAACCTAAGCACATAAAAAAAACTCCTTAATTTCTTAAGGAGTCCTCTTTTTCATAGACAATTTTTAGTGGGAATTTACTAAATGACTGCCTACAATCAACAAACCAAACTAATTTTTCTTTTTCGATAGTTAAATATCATTTGTTTGACATTTGTTATAATTATTGTTTTTTTAAGGAAGTAGTACTTTGTCAATAACGTGTATAACGCCATTAGTTGCATGTACATCAAGTAAGCTAGGTATTAATTTTGCTGCAGGTGCATTTTCTCCTCCATCTAGTATAGTTAAACCACTTATAGTAACGCTTGTTCCATTCATCATTGGTACAGCACCATCAGCCACATCACTAGAGAATACGTATACACTTGGATCTACTACATGGTGTAATAAAATAGGTTGTAACTCAGCAGGAGTTGCAGCATCAATATAATCTTGATTTACTCCAGCGGCAAGGAAAGCTGTATCTGTAGGGGCAAATACTGTAAATGGTCCATCGCCTTGTAAAGCGCCAATTAATCCTGCTTTTGTTAATGCAGCTGCAAGTAATGTAAACTCTGGGTTACTAGCTGTTGCAAAGTCACTTACGATTTCTACTATATCTTTAGATGGTGGAATTAAGGTTCTGTTTATAACGTGAACCACACCGTTTGATGCCGGGATGTTAGCTGCATCCAAAACTACTTGAGTTTTACCATTTATACTAACGCTATCACCATCTTCTTTATTAGTTAAATAAAAGCTAAAACCTTCTAATAAAGTTGGAATTCCTTCGGATGCTATAGTAGTAGTAGGTAAATCAGTAGAAAGAATAGTACCATTTACTACGTGATAAGCTAAAACTTCATTTACAACATCTGCTACGGCTGCCAAATCTGTTATGCCAGCAGCTACAAAAGCATCGTTAGTTGGAGCGAACAAAGTTAATCCTTCGTCAGTTGGTCCGTTGCCTAATAGAAGTGCTAATATACTTGGGTCAGCAGCTTGAACTGCATCTATTAAAGTTGAAAAGTTTTTATTAAAATAAGCAGGAGCCACAATAGTTCCTACTATAGGCAGGATTGACGGTGGAACCATCACATTATCTATAATATGTACAACACCGTTGGTTGCAATACCATCAATCGCAATTACGGTTGCATTTGCAATTGTAACGCTATTGCTATTAGCAACAACATCTGCATCTTCTCCACTAGCCATAGTAATAGTTCCAGATGTTACTTGACTTGCTTCTAATGCGGCTGCAGTGTAAACATGATATTGTAGAACACTTTTTAAAACATCTTCAGGTATGTCATTAATAGAAGCTTGACCTATTGCATTAAGTAAGGCATCGAATGCATCGTCGTTAGGAGCAAAAACAGTAAATGTCCCATCACTACTTAATAAATCTACTAAGTCTGGATATTTTGTAAGCGCTAAAACTAATTGAGATAATTGATTTGTTGACGAAGCAATTTCTACAATGCTTTGAGTTGGAACAAATTCGATGATATCATTATCATCATCGCTACATGAAAAGGTTAATAATGTGAATACAAGTAATGCTGAAAACAGTTTTAAACTTTTTAAATTTTTCATTTTTTTAATTTTAAATGGTTTGTAAATATTTTGTTCACCAAATATAACATAACATTAAACAAAAAACCAAATTTTGTTTCATCTTTTTTTAAAAAAAATAAACAAAAGTGTATTTCATCGATCATCCAGTAGCTGATAATGGGCATTACATATAACAATTATATGTATCTTTGTACACTAATTTTTAAAAATGAAACGAGTAGTTATTGGGCTTTCGGGTGGTGTTGATTCTAGTGTTGCAGCATACGTCTTGCAGCAACAAGGGTACGAGGTTATTGGCTTGTTTATGAAAAACTGGCATGATGATTCGGTTACTATATCTAATGAATGTCCTTGGTTAGATGATAGTAACGATGCTATGTTGGTCGCCGAAAAATTAGGTATTCCGTTTCAAACCGTTGATTTAAGTGAACAATATAAAGAGCGTATAGTAGATTATATGTTCCATGAATATAAAAAAGGAAGAACCCCAAACCCAGATGTGCTTTGCAATAGGGAAATAAAGTTTGACGTTTTTATGAAAATTGCTTTAGAACTTGGTGCCGATTTTGTGGCAACTGGACATTATTGCAGAAAAGGAACCATTCAAAAAGAAGGAAAAGATATTTATCAATTATTATCAGGTGTTGATGGTAATAAAGATCAATCCTATTTTTTATGTCAGTTATCGCAAGAACAATTAGCAAAATCTCTATTTCCAATTGGGGAGTTAACAAAACCACAAGTCCGTGAGATTGCTTCCGAATTAGATTTAGTAACCGCGGAAAAGAAAGATTCGCAAGGCCTTTGCTTTATAGGTAAGGTAAAGCTGCCCGATTTTCTTCAGCAACAGCTAAAACCTAAAGAAGGCGTTATTGTCGAAATTCCAAGAGAACAAGATATATTCAATCAAGTTAAAACAGAATTTAATTCTGAAGAAGACAAACTAGCTTATTTATCTCGAAAAATTGATTACCAAATTGATTATGGTAAAATCGTAGGTAAGCACCAAGGTGCACATTACTTCACTAAAGGACAGCGAAAAGGACTAGCCGTTGGAGGTACCATTGAGCCTTTGTTTGTTATAGATACCGATGTTTCGGCCAATGTAATCTATACAGGCCAAGGAAAAGAACATCCTGGATTATATAAAAAGGCCTTATTTGTTACTAATGAAGAATTGCATTGGGTTCGTGAAGACTTAGCCTTAAATGTTGGTGAAACCATGAATGTAAAGGCTCGGATTCGTTATCGTCAAGCATTGGAAAGCGCCATATTACATAAAGTAGATTCAGGCTTGTATGTTGAGTTTGAAAACCCGCAATCGGCAATTACCGAAGGGCAATTTGTAGCATGGTATATTGGTGACGAATTACTAGGTTCGGGAGTTATTTCTTAACTTAGTTGTTCCAAATCGTTAAATCATGAATTTAAAAGTATTGGTTCTCATCTTTATTAGTTTACCTCTATCGATGCTTGCTCAAGAAGATGCATGGGTGTATTTGTCTGATAAGGAAAATGTATCGGCATCAATAGCAAACCCGATAAGCATCCTTACTCAAAAGGCCATTAATAGAAAAAATAATCACGGTGTCGTTATAGACGAACGCGATATTCCAGTAAATGAAGCGTACATTACTGCGCTCAAAAATAGTACAGGTATAACTGTCATGGCAAAATCCAAATGGTTTAATGCGGTGCATGTTAGAGGAAGTCAGACAGATATTCAAGCATTAACAAGTTTAACTTTTGTAAATACAATTCATTTTGCTGACAAAAGCTTAAACGCCAAAACCACAAAAGCAAAACACAAGCAAAGCCAACCATCTAAATTAGAAAGCACTTTTACAATATTTAACTACGGAAGTGCGGCAAACCAAATAGAGATGTTTAATGGCGATGATTTGCACCTTGCCAATTACACAGGAACAGGAATGACAGTGGCTGTTTTAGATTCTGGTTTCCCTAATGTACATATAATGACATCATTTCAAAGATTACGAGATGCTGGTCATGTATTGGGGAGTTATGATTTTGTGAATAGAGATACTGATGTTTATACCAGCACAACAAGCAGTCATGGTACTTGGGTTTTAAGTGTTATGGCTGGCTATATTGAAAATGAATTTGTGGGTACTGCACCAGATGCATCGTATTATTTATTTATTACTGAGGATGCTCCTAATGAAAACCCCGTTGAAGAAAGTTATTGGGTGGAAGCTGCAGAACGCGCAGATAGTTTGGGTGTAGATGTCATTAATACATCGTTGGGGTATACAACTTATGATAATTCCAATTATAGCTATGCACCAGCCAATATGGATGGAAATACGGCATATATAACCAAAGGTGCAAACATCGCTTTTGAAAAAGGTATGCTCTTGGTTAATTCTGCAGGAAACTCAGGAAGACCAACTGATCCATGGCAGATTGTAGGAGCTCCAGCAGATGCAGCCGGGGTTTTGAGTATTGGCGCCGTTGATGCTATTGGTGTCCTTGCAGATTTTAGTTCAAAAGGCAATGCAACTCAGCCCTCCCATAAGCCAGATGTGGTTGCTCAAGGAGAGGCTAGCTATATTATTACGGAAAATGATGTTATTGCCACAGCCAATGGAACGTCTTTCAGTTCGCCAATTTTAGCTGGAGGTATAGTCTGTTTATGGCAAGCATTACCAAACAAAACCAATGCCGAAATTATGCAATTAGTTAGGGAATCGGGTTCTCAATATACTGCACCAGATTATTTTTTAGGTTATGGCATTCCTGATATGCAATTGGCACTTAATATGGGATTATCCGTTGAAGATAATGAAAATAATGATTTAAATATTTTTCCTAATCCAACAAAAGGTATGATTTATATAAGCTTACCTTCAGATAGCACCGTGTTGTCAGCAAAAATTTTTAATGTTTTAGGTGAAGAAATAAACACGTTTATAATTTCGAATAGCAATAATTCTATTGATGTGTCAAGATTGTCAAATGGTTTATATATATTAAAATTTGAAACAAATAAAACTTCAAAGTTATTTAAGATTATAAAAAACTGATGCCAAATAGAATCACTCAATTATTCAATATTAAATACCCTATCATTCAAGCAGGAATGATTTGGAACAGTGGTTGGAGATTGGCATCGGCATCTAGTAATTCTGGAATATTAGGTCTTATAGGTGCTGGTTCTATGTATCCTGAGGTGTTGCGTGAACATATTCAAAAATGTCAAAAAGCAACCAATAAACCTTTTGGTGTTAATGTACCCATGCTATATCCAAACATCCAAGAGATTATGGATATTATCTTTGAAGAAGGTGTTAAGATTGTTTTCACGTCCGCAGGAAATCCAAAAACATGGACTAATTGGTTAAAAGAAAGAGATATAACCGTTGTTCATGTAGTTAGTAGTGTAAAGTTTGCATTAAAAGCTCAAGAAGCTGGTGTTGATGCCATTGTAGCCGAAGGTTTTGAAGCTGGTGGCCATAATGGTCGTGATGAAACTACAACGCTTACACTTATTCCAATGGTGAAAGAACAAATTCAAATTCCTTTAATAGCCGCAGGTGGTATTGCGACTGGTAAAGCGATGTTAGCCACCATGGTTTTAGGGGCAGATGGCGTGCAAGTAGGAAGCCGGTTTGTAGCTAGCGAAGAAAGTTCAGCACATCAAGCTTTTAAGCAAGTTGTAGTTGATGCTAAAGAAGGCGATACGCAATTAACTTTAAAAGAATTAGCGCCTGTAAGATTAATTAAAAATAAGTTTTATAATACTATTCAAGAACTTTATAAAACATCCCCAACTCCAGAACAATTAAAAGAATTGCTAGGGCGCGCGCGTGCAAAAAAAGGGATGTTTGAAGGCGATTTAGAGGAAGGCGAATTAGAAATTGGACAAATAGCAGGGTTAATTCATGATATAAAACCAGTAGCACAAATTGTTGAAGATATGATGCGTGAATTTGAAATTGCTAAACGTAATATTTTAAACTTATAGTTTTAATATTCAAAATAGTTATTGTAAATACAAATAGATAATAATCTCTAAAAAAAGAGGCTATCTCTAATTCTGAGATAGCCTCTTTAAAATTTAGAAACGATAAGCTTCAATTTCTTTTAAAATCCCTATTATACCAATTATAACTTAAAAGAAGCTTAATAAAACGTCCTTTTTTCCTTTCTTTTTCATTAAAAAAAGAAACCGTAACTAAGGCTATGCTTTATTTTTTTGTAAATCAAATAAAGAAAAAAATAATCATTTTATTTTAATCTCATTTTAAATCATAATTGGTATTAAACAAAAGCTAAATTTATTTCTAATAATAATAGATAAACGTTTAATTAACGTTGAGGATTATAATATACAAAATAAATATCTCCTTTACAGATGTTTATGGGTTTATTTTGTGTTACTAGTATTTAGAAATATCTATTTTTTAGAAATTTTTTATTTAAAACTCGATAAACTAAGAGTCTGTTTAAGAATTTATGATTAGAATTTTTATAGGCTATTTTTGATGCAGTATAAGGCAAAATATTTAAGCGTAGCCATAGTTACGGTTCAAAATTTTAACGAAATAATGCGCAAAAAGGGGCATAAAAAAATAATTGACGGATTTTTAAACAGACTCTAAGGCTAAAGTTTATTTTTGCGCTATGCAATTAAGAGACTATACTAAAGAGTTTAAATACAATTGGCAACTTGCTGCGCCAGTGATGTTAGGCATGTTAGGGCATACTTTTGTTAGCTTTGTGGACAATATTATGGTGGGACAACTAGGTACTGCAGAATTAGCTGCGGTATCTTTAGGTAATAGTTTTATGTTTATAGCCATGTCTTTAGGTATAGGTTTTTCTACTGCTATTACACCTTTAATTGCTGAAGCAGATGCAGCGAATGATTTCGTTAAAGGGAAATCGTCCTTTAAACATGGTCTATTTTTGTGTACGATTTTAGGTGTGCTGCTTTTTTTATTGGTGTTTTTCGCAAAACCTTTAATGTATTTAATGAAACAACCCATTGAGGTTGTTGAGTTAGCTATTCCATATTTGGATTTAGTCGCATTTTCTTTAATTCCTTTAATTATTTTTCAAGGATTTAAGCAATTTAGTGATGGGTTGTCCATGACCAAATATCCCATGTACGCCACACTAATTGGGAATATTATAAACATAATTTTAAATTATTTATTGATTTTTGGAAAGTTTGGTTTCCCTGAAATGGGTATTGTTGGAGCTGCTTATGGCACTTTAGCGTCAAGAATCATAATGGTTTGGTATTTATGGTTTTTATTAAGAGGAAAAGAAAAATCGAAAGCTTTTGTAACACACATTAAATGCTTTGTTTTAGACAAGTTGATGCTAAATAAAATTATCAATTTAGGAGCGCCTAGTGCCATGCAAATGTTTTTTGAGGTTGCCATATTCACAGCAGCAATTTGGCTTAGTGGTTTGTTAGGTAAAAATCCACAGGCAGCAAATCAAATAGCTCTTAATTTAAGCTCCATGACATTTATGGTTGTTATGGGGTTAAGCGTAGCCGCTATGATACGTGTTGGTAATCAAAAAGGGTTACAGGCCTATTTTGAATTGCGTCGTATTGCATTTTCGTTATTTTTAATGGGTATTCTATTTGCCATTGGTTTTGCCATTATTTTCTTTGCATTCCATAATTACTTGCCAAAAATTTATGTGGATTATGATGATGCTAAAAACTTAATGGATAACACCGAAGTCGTTAGTATAGCTTCAAAATTATTAATTGCTGCTGCAATTTTTCAAATAAGCGATAGTATACAGGTTCTTGTTTTAGGAGCGTTACGCGGATTGCAAGATGTTAAAATCCCAACTATTATTACTTTTATTTCTTATTGGTTAATAGGCTTCCCAATAAGCTGGTTTTTAGGAAAAGAAGATGCTTATGGTAGTTTTGGTATTTGGTTGGGTTTATTGGCCGGATTAACTACTGCTGCTATTTTGTTATATATTAGGTTTAATTATTTAACTAAAAGGTTAATTCAAAAAAGTTTAAAGTGAACTAAAGTGCCTTAAGTATTTAAAATTAAAAAAGTAATCTATAACAAATAAAGAATTTGCTGTAAAACTTGAAAAAAGAACCGTTAAATTTGCAATAGAAATTATAAATTTATCGACAAGTTTACCAAATACAACAGAAGCTTTGGTATTAAGAAATCAATTGACTAAATCTGGAACTTGCGTTGGTGCTAATTATAGGGAAGCAAACCGGTAAAGAAGTCCGAGAGATTTTTTAAATAAAATTAAAATTAGTTTGGGTGAAGCCAGCGAGTCTGACTATTGGTTAGAAATAATTGAAGAATTAAAATTGGGAAATAATACAGCTTTAAAGGATTTAAGAAAAGAAGCAAAAGAACTTTTAGCAATTTTCACTTCAATAGCAAACAAACTATAAACTTTAGTGCACTTTAGGCACTTATAACTTAAAACTATAATTAATGAGTCTTCCAAAATTTATACTAGGTGATAACACTGAATATCCAAATGCTATTTATGTAATCCATACGGAATTTCCGAGGTTTATTATAAATCTTGAAAATGATGAAGTAGAATGGTTTGAGGATTTTGATGCTGAAGACCAAAAAGAATTAGAAAAAGAAACAGAAAATGCCATAAAAGACGCTACTGACTTTTATGATAGCGAAGTAGCTAAATACGAAGATTAATATGATTAGCACATGATTGAAAAACTTTTGCAAAGCGATACTGAATTATTCCTTTTTTTGAATAGCTCAGGTTCTGAAACGTGGGATAACTTATGGCTAATTATAACCCATAAACTCACTTTCATTCCTTTATATGCTTTGTTGTTATTTTTGCTTTACAAAAAATACGGCTTAAAATCATTATTGGTTTTTGTTGTGGTTGTTGCTCTAATGATAACATTTACAGACCAGATAACAAATGTATTTAAGCGCGGTTTTCAAAGACCAAGACCGTGTGGTGAAGCTGACTTAATAGATCAGATGCGTTTTATAGCAGTACGTTGTGGTAAATATGGGTTTTTCTCGGGGCATTCTTCAAACTCAATGGCGGCAGCCGTTTTTGCTGGTTTAATGCTAAAACCGTATTATAAAAACTTAATATTTGTATTATTGTTTTGGAGCTTAGTCGTAGCTTATAGTAGGATTTATGTTGGCGTACATTATCCTATAGATATTGTTAGCGGATTAACTTTTGGTGCAATTTCAGGATTTTTGTTTTATAAATTAAGTCACTATTTGTTAAAGCGATTTGTGACTAAGTAATGGTATGCTTTAATTTCAATAAATAATCAGCAGCAGCAAAAGGTGTGGTTTGATTGGTTTCAATAAGTCGTAATTGTTTTTTTAGTTCTTTTTTGATTTTAGGTGTGTTGAAAAAATCCGATTTCAATTGTTCTTCTATAGTTTGAATGAGCCAAAATTTATTCTGTTCGTTTCGTTTTGTATTGAAATAATTATTTTTAGAAGTGACTTCAACATACTCCAAAATAATATCCCAAATGGCATCAATGCCTTCATTTTGTATTGCGCTGCAAAGCGTTACTTTAGGTTGCCAATTTGACGATTTTTTAGGGTAGAGGTGAAGCGCTCTACTGAATTCTGCTTTGGCAAGTTTTGCTTTTTTTAAATTGTCGCCGTCTGCTTTATTAATAGCTATAGCATCTGCCATTTCAATAATACCGCGTTTTATGCCTTGTAGTTCGTCGCCAGCTCCAGCTAACTTCAACAGTAAAAAGAAATCGACCATACTGTGTACCGTGGTTTCACTTTGACCTACACCAACCGTTTCTATAATAATCACATCAAAACCTGCAGCTTCACATAAAATGATAGTTTCTCTGGTTTTTCTGGCTACACCACCTAAAGAATCGCCCGAAGCCGACGGACGAATAAAAGCATTATCATCTTTTACCAAATCTTCCATTCTAGTTTTATCGCCTAGAATACTACCTTTAGTAATAGTACTACTAGGGTCTATGGCAAGTACGGCAACTCGTTTTCCTAGAGTTGTTAAATGCTTCCCAAATGCTTCTATAAAGGTGCTTTTTCCAACCCCGGGAACACCTGTAATCCCAATACGAATAGCATTGTTAGCATAGGGTAGGCATGCCTTTATAATGGTGTTTGCTTTTTCTAGATGTTTGGGGTTTTTGCTTTCAATAAGGGTGATAGCACGACTTAATGCTGTAATATCCTTATTTAAAATAGATGCTATTAGTGTGTCTATATCAACTTCAGCCTTGCGTTTAGCCTTAATAGATTTAATTGAAGCTGAATTAGTGATTTCTGAAATAGAAATACCTTTCTTTTCTTCTAAAGCCGATTTAGTTTTTTTTGCCATAGCCTGTCCCGATTCTTTATCCAGGAATACATAAATGTTTGACTAATTTACAATTTTATTTTCTTTAGAATTGAACTCAACTTTACTTTTTAAATTTCTAAATAACGGTTAAAATATCCTGAAATAGTAGCTAAAGTCTTGTATTTATAATATTATTATAAGCTGAGCCAAAGGTGTAAGTAAGCCCAACAGTGAAACCTAAATCAAAATCTGTGGCTATTTGTTTTTGTTGAAGCAGGACATCTTCTAAGGATGCATTGCCGGCAGGTAAATTAATTTGGTCTCTGATAAATTGTAAGTCACCAGAAAATCGAACTGAAAATCCCTTTAATACACGAATTGATAAACTACTATTAACTTGCAGTCTATTCTTAGAAAAGTTTTCTAAAAAAGTAGAGGCTCTAATTCTGGAATACACATTTCCCCATGGTTGCCTGTATCTTACTTGCATTTCAAAAGAGTGGTTAAGGATAAGTTCAGAATTCTCATTGAAAATTGTAGTTTCAATATAGTCGTTATAGTTAAATCCAATTTTGTAAGCAAATACTATTTCTCTTTTCAGTACTTCGCTATAAGGAAAAATATTGTACTCTATGGCTGGAGAAACACCTGTAGAAAAATCTATATTGGCAAAGGTGTCATATCTAAAATGAGTAAATATACCTGTAGACCAATGGTCGGACACGCTGCGCACAACACTGGCTGCTCCCCAATAGCGTTTTCTTTCACTTGTAAAAGTTTCGTCATTACGGACAAACTCACTATGTAATTGACTCAGCTGAAAATCTGCTCTTACACGCCATTTATCGGTAACACGATCGCTTTCTAGACCTATTTTGTATTCGAATTTTTTACGACTAGACTCTTTATTGAATTTTGCTTGTCCGAAAACTTCGAATATCCAGTTGCGCCAGGGGTCATAAAAATCAGATTCTTTAGTCTCTGTTTTTCCTTTTATCCTATAAGTAACTCTATTAGCTAAATCGGATTCAAGAATATATTTGAGTAGCCCCTTTTTTATACGCCAGACTAATCGTTTGCGGACATCATCTGCTGTCATGTTAGCATTAGAATCAAAAGTTAGTGTATTGGTTATACCTTCAAAAGAAGAAGTGCCTGTAAACTCTAGCTTGTATGTTTTCCCTCCGCTACCATTAGCAATATCATATATAAATATCTGTATGTTAGCCAAGCCTTGGTCTCGAACGTGACTGATATTCTTAATTTCTTGTCTTATGTAATTTTTATCGCAGTTACATTCTACAAATAACTTTATGCTTTCTTTTTCTCCTGATTGCCCAAAAGAAAACAGTGGGCTTAAAAATAAAATTATAAAGAAGTAATTAAAATTGTAAGTTCGTATAATCATAAATATATTTTGATAAAATTATTAAGGAATGTATTGAGAAATATTCAGCATTATCTTTCTGTTGTTTGTATTCAGTTGCTTGCATTGTTTGTAAAGAACTTAATCTTGCTGTGTGAGCATAGTTACTTGAGTATGAATAAAAATTTTTAAAGTAATTTTCTTCAAATCCAGCGTTAATAGCTAGTTGGTTCTAATTGAAATTTATTTTCCACTTTCCTTTTTCAATTTTTGTTTTTTGTTTTTTGTTTTTCGGGGTTTTTAATAAAATAAGGGCTTTTTTTAATTATTTTTAGTTTTTCTTCTATAAATTTAGCTAAAATTTTCAGTTTGAAAGGTTCGCTGTAATGTCTAATTACTTTGCCAATTTTAAACATAATGTTTAAAATTATGTAGCCTTTATTCAGGACGGGTCAGAAGTTCGTTTAATGTGTTTTGGAATATGAATCCGTTTTAATGATTTATGTTCAACATTACTGAAACAAGTTCAGCACATGTAAACGAAGGTAGTTGAAATTTTTCACAACGTTAAGTTTCAATTAAAACAAAAAACCACCTCATTTGAAGTGGTTTTTAAATAAAATCATGTGCTTTATCAATTAAGACTTAGCAGCCTTAACCATAATTTTTAATTCAATATCATCATTAATAAATTTATCCCCTAAATTATCAAAGAAGGATTTAGAACCATATTTCACATTCCATTTACTTCTATCAATAGTAAAAGCATCACTAGTAAGTGTAAGTGCACCATCTATATTGCTAACAGTTACGGGAAAGGTAATATTGTTCTTCGTTTCTTTAAGCGATAAATTTCCAGAAAGCATCAATTTTCCATCAACTTCTTTTAAGCCAGTAATAGTAAAACTAGCATTTGGATATTTTTCAACATCAAAAAAGTCAGCACTCGATAAATGACCTTGGAGCTTGGCATTGTCTTTGTCATCAGCAGGGATATCGCTAACAACAATAGAAGTCATATCAATAATAAATGAGCCTCCAACAATTTTTCCGTTAGCAACATTAAATGAGCCACGCTCAAGAGTAATAGTTCCATGATGTGAGCCTGTTGGTTTAAAACCTTTCCATTCAATAGTAGACTCCGCTGTGTTTACTAAATAAGCTTCATGATCTATGGTTGTTTCAGTTGTAGCAGGTGTTTCAGCTTCAGTTGTAGTGGCTTCTTTCGCTTTGTCTTTACATGCCGTAACAGAAATTATTAAAGCCGAAATAAATAAAATAGTTGCAAAATTCTTTTTCATTTTAAAATATTTTAGTGTTATCCAGTAAAATTAGGGATTCGATATCAAAAAAAAAAGTAAAATTATTTTAATGACATTATGACATTTTTATAATATTGGCAGTACTTTTGTCAACTAATTTTAGTGTTTGATAAAATTGAATTTTGATGGGTAAAAAAGATAAGAAAGATATAGAAAACGAGCAAGTAGAAGCTGCACAAACTGAAACTGTTGAGGTTGATGAGCAAGTTATTGAAGAACAAACGATTGAGGAAAAACTTGAGACGGAATTAAAACAAGAAAAGGATAAGTTTTTACGCTTGTTTGCAGAGTTTGAAAACTATAAAAGACGAACATCTAAAGAGCGTATTGAATTATTCTCTACGGCCAGTGAAGGGGTTATGAAAACCTTATTGCCAGTACTTGATGATTTTGAGCGCGCATTAAGTCATATCGACGATGATAAAGAAGCAGAGGAGTTGCGTAAAGGCGTATTATTGATTTACAATAAATTGGTATCTACTTTAGAGCAAAAAGGTTTAAAGGCAATGAAGGTTGAAAAAGGAGATGTTTTTAACGCTGATAACCATGAGGCTATTACTCAAATACCGGCACCTACAGACGATTTAAAAGGAAAAATAATTGATATTGTTGAAAAAGGATACCTTTTAGGCGATAAAGTTATTCGTTTTCCAAAAGTAGTTATAGGGCAATAGAAAGATTAAATAGCATAAATATTAATTAAAAAAGTCCTTCCGAGTTTGTGCTCAGTGCAGTTAAAGTGGAAGGGTTGAAAAGGGATGGCTAAAAGAGATTATTACGAAATATTAGGAATTGGCAAAGGCGCTAGTGCCGCAGAAGTTAAAAAGGCATATAGAAAAAAAGCTATTGAATTTCACCCAGATAAAAACCCTGATGATAAAGAAGCGGAAGCTAAATTTAAAGAAGCAGCGGAAGCTTATGAAGTATTAAGCGACGACAATAAAAAAGCCCGTTACGACCAATATGGACATCAAGCCTTCGAGAATGGCGGCGGTGGCGGCTTTGGTGGCGGCGGTATGAATATGGACGACATATTCAGTCAGTTTGGCGATATCTTTGGAGGTGGCGGCTTTGGTGGCGGCGGATTCTCTGGTTTTGGAGGTGGCGGTGGTCAACGTCGTGTAAAAGGGAGCAACCTTCGTATTCGCGTAAAACTAACTTTAGAAGAAATAGCCAATGGCGTTGAGAAAAAAGTGAAAGTTAAACGTAAAGTTCAAGCGCCAGGAACCACTTATAAAACTTGTTCTACTTGTCATGGTAGCGGTCAAGTAACACGTATTGCAAATACTATTTTAGGAAGAATGCAAACGTCTGCACCATGTAATGTGTGTGGAGGTGCAGGACAAACTATCGATAAAAAACCAAGTGATGCAGATGCTCAAGGTTTAAAAGTTGCTGAAGAAACCGTATCCATTAAAATACCTGCCGGTGTTGTAGATGGTATGCAACTTAAAGTATCAGGTAAAGGTAATGAAGCCCCAGGAAATGGTATTTCAGGAGATTTGATAGTGGTTATCGAAGAAGAAACACACGATAGATTACAGCGTGAAGGCGATAATTTACATTACGATTTGTATGTAAGTTTCCCAGATGCTGTTTTAGGAACTTCTAAAGAAATTGATACTGTAACAGGTAAAGTGCGTATTAAAGTTGAAGCAGGTGTACAGTCTGGTAAAATTTTACGCTTACGCGGAAAAGGAATCCCAAGTATCAATGGTTATGGTAAAGGTGACCTTTTAGTACATGTTAATGTATGGACACCAAAAACATTAAACAAACAACAAAAGGAATTCTTTGAGTCTATGCAAGACGATGAGCATTTTTTGCCTAAACCAGAAAGTTCAGATAAGTCATTTTTTGAAAAGGTAAAAGATATGTTCTCTTAGTGAAACTCAATTTTGAGAAGCCTTTTAGGCGCATTCAAAATTGTAAGTTGTCCCGATAGCTATCGGGATAATCCCAACTAAAGGACGAGCTTAGCTTTGTTACTTATGAAATTATAAAATCCGCTTTAAAAAGCGGATTTTTTTTATTTACAGGTGAAGATATTTAATAGTTTTGCTATTAGTATTAAAAAAAAAACTATATTTGACTATCACTAAATTAATTTAGTGATAATTTTTCTTTTTCATAGCAATTTTTTTCCCATCCTTAATTTATTGAGGGTGGGTTTTGTTTTTAGTGAAACCCTAATTTGACAAGCATGAAATGCGCAGTCAAATTAGTTGGTTGAACTAACCCCGCAGAAATGCGGGGTCTCATAATCGAAAGCAGATACATACTAAGTTTTCGTAACTTGAATGAAAGTTACGATCATGAAATGCGCAGTCAAATTAGTTGGTTGAACTAACCCCGCAGAAATGCGGGGTCACATTAAATCCAGAATGTATTGTGGTGTCTTTTTTGTATTATATTTATCTCTAAAGAACTAAACTTCTCGCACAACATTTAATATATTTACCAATTACAAGACACTACATAGAAAAAAAGTCAATGAGTAACTTACTAGAAGTCAATAATGTTTCTAAAAATTTTGGAGATTTTAAAGCCCTAAATAAGGTGTCAATTGCGGTACCTAAAGGCAGTATTTTTGGTTTGCTTGGGCCAAACGGTGCAGGAAAAACAACACTAATACGGGTTGTTAATCAAATTACCATGCCAGATTCTGGTACAGTACTATTGGATGGCGAATCACTAAATGAAAACCACATTAGAGATATAGGTTATTTACCAGAAGAACGTGGTTTATATAAATCTATGAAAGTTGGCGAGCAAGCTTTGTATTTAGCACAATTAAAAGGTTTGAGCAAAGCAGAAGCTAAAGCGCGTTTAAAATATTGGTTTGAACGTCTGGAAATTGGAGATTGGTGGAACAAGAAAATCCAGGAGCTTTCAAAAGGGATGGCTCAGAAAATCCAGTTTGTTGTAACCGTATTGCATCAACCTAAACTCTTGATTTTTGATGAACCCTTTTCAGGCTTCGACCCGATAAATGCGAATTTAATTAAAGATGAAATTTTACGCTTGCGCGAAGAAGGTGCAACCGTTATTTTTTCAACACATAGAATGGAATCTGTTGAAGAGTTGTGTGATGATATTGCACTAATACATAAATCAAATAAAATATTAGATGGTAAATTGGTAGATGTAAAACGCCAATACAAAATAAACACTTATGAGGTTGGTGTTAGAACGCATAACAAAGACATTTTAAAACAAGAATTGTCGCAAAAATTTAATGTTTCAGATGCTAATTTTAAAACTTTGGAAGACGAATTGAAACTAAATATTAAACTTCAACAAGACGATAAACCAAACGATTTACTAAGTTATTTAACCTCAAAAGGGGAAGTGTCTCATTTTGTAGAACTCATACCTAGTGTGAACGACATTTTTATTCAAACAGTAAAGAATAATTAAGCTTTATGAACCATTTACCACTCATTATAAAACGCGAATATTTAACTAAGGTTAAAAATAAATCGTTTATAGTCATGACGTTTTTAAGTCCAATTATTGTAATTGTACTGATATCTGTTGTTGCGTATTTATCACAACTGAATAAGGATAAGATTCGAACGATTTCTATTTTAGATGAATCAGGTTTTTTACATGGTGTATTTGAAAATTCAGATAATACAACCTACAATATTTTAGAAGGCATGTCTTTAGAAGATGCTAAATTATTAACAAAAGAAACATCAGCCTATGGGGTATTACATGTTGATAAATTAGAGGATATCGATGCTGTTTCAAATCATATTAAGTTTTATTCAGAAGAGTCGCCATCCTTGTCTTTAATTTCAGATTTAGAAGGTCAAATAGAAAAGAAACTTACGGATACAAAACTCCAGCAAAACGGAGTGGATGTGGCTATGATTAATGCATCCAAGGTATGGGTGGATATTGCACAAGAAAGCTTTGAAGGGGAGAAGACTTCTAAAATAGATAGTATTGTTAAACTCATTTTTGGAGGTGCTGCGGGGTATTTGCTGTTCATGTTTATTATTATTTATGGCAACATGATTATGCGTAGTGTTATTGAAGAAAAAACAAGCCGAATTATAGAGGTTATTATATCTTCTGTAAAACCGGTACAATTAATGCTTGGCAAGATTATTGGGACATCATTGGCAGGTATAACTCAATTTGTTATTTGGTTAATACTTGGCGGTGTTTTAATGTCCGTTACATCGCTAATTTTAGGGATTGATATGACTCAAATGCAGACACCACAGCAACAAATGATGCAACAAGCTATGGAAAATCCAGAGTTGAGCATGAAAGTGCAAGATGTTATGACTGCTTTTTATAATTTACCATTAGCTAATTTAATGGCGGCATTCATCATGTTTTTTATAGGCGGCTATTTATTGTATAGCTCTCTATATGCCGCTATTGGAGCAGCAGTAGATAATGAAACGGATACGCAACAGTTTATGCTGCCCATTTTAATGCCTTTAATTTTAGCGGTTTATATTGGTATCTTTACAGTAATTGAAGATCCTCATGGAACAGTTTCAACCGTATTTTCGTTTATACCGTTAACATCGCCAGTGGTTATGCTCATGCGTATTCCTTTCGGAGTCCCCATATGGCAACAAGTGTTGTCGTTATTATTATTAATTGGTACATTTATGTGTACGGTTTGGTTTGCCGCAAAAATATATAGAGTTGGTATTTTAATGTACGGTAAAAAACCGAGTTATAAAGAACTCATTAAATGGATAAAATACTAGAATGGAAGATTTAAAAAATATTCTTAATCATACCTTTAAGTTATCAGAGGATATAAGTATTTCTGTTAGGGGGCTTTTGTTGGTAGCTGTTGTTATATTTTTCACTTCAATTATTCTTAACGTATTTAGAAGAGTACTCACTAGGCACTTACCAGATGAGGATAAAACTAAATTTAAGATATTATTTGGTTATGGCAAATGGATTGTTTACTTAATTATATTGTTAATTACGTTTAATGCTATTGGCGTTAATGTAACCGCCGTATTCGCAGCCTCCGCAGCCTTATTAATAGGTGTTGGTTTGGCATTACAAACCTTGTTTCAAGATATTATTGCTGGTGTTTTAATACTTGTTGATCAAACTATTCATGTGGGAGACATTATTGAAATTGATGGGAAAGTAGGGCGAGTAGACGAAATAAAATTACGCACTACTAGAGCCGTAACTATAGATAACAGGGTCCTTATCCTTCCACATCATTTATACTTAACAAATAGTTTGTATAACTGGACACAAAATGGTTCAACAACTCGCGAATCGGTTTTGGTTGGAGTAGCTTATGGAAGCGATGTACAGCTGGTTAAGAAATTATTGTTACAGGCAGCGGTAAGTAACGAATTAGTTATGAAACACCCAGTGCCATATGTGTTTTTTACAAATTTTGGCGACAGCGCTTTAGAATTTAAATTGGTGTTTACATTAAATGATAGTTTTCAAGGTGCCATTCCTAAAAGTGAAATTCGTTTTGAAATAGATAGATTATTTAGAGAAAATAATATCAGTATCCCTTTCCCACAAAGAGATATTCATATTAAATCTGGGAAATAATTATAAAGAAAAAAAGAAGAGTATAGTTTTTGTTATCTATGTTCTAAAATCTAAAAAAAAATATGTCAAAAATATTAGTAATAGAAGATGAAGCCGCTATTAGACGTGTGCTTGTTAAAATTCTTTCAGAAGAAAATGAAGCCTATAAAGTTGATGAAGCAGAAGATGGGTTATTGGGAATTGAAAAAATTAAAAACGAAGATTTCGATTTGATTCTTTGCGATATTAAAATGCCAAAAATGGATGGTGTTGAAGTCTTGGAAGCTACAAAAAAGATAAAACCAGAAATACCAATGGTTATGATTTCGGGACATGGCGATTTAGATACTGCTGTAAATACCATGCGATTAGGTGCGTTTGATTATATTTCAAAACCACCAGATTTAAATCGTTTGTTGAATACCGTTAGAAATGCATTAGACCGAAAAGAATTGGTTGTAGAAAACAAAATACTCAAGAGAAAAGTAAGTAAGAAATACGAAATGATTGGCGATAGTGACGCTATTTCTCAAATTAAAGATATCATAGACAAAGTAGCGCCAACGGATGCCCGTGTGCTAATAACTGGACCAAACGGAACTGGAAAAGAACTTGTTGCGCATTGGTTACATGAAAAAAGCGCACGTGCAAAAGGAAGTATGATTGAAGTGAACTGTGCTGCAATTCCATCAGAGTTAATTGAAAGTGAGTTGTTCGGTCATGTAAAAGGCGCATTTACAAGTGCAGCAAAGGACAGAGCAGGAAAATTTGAAGCAGCCAATGGTGGTACTATTTTTCTAGATGAAATAGGCGATATGAGTCTGTCGGCTCAAGCTAAAGTACTTCGTGCTTTACAAGAAAGTAGAATTCAACGTGTTGGTAGCGATAGAGATATTAAAGTAGATGTTCGCGTTATTGCAGCAACAAATAAAGATTTAAAGAAAGAAATAGCTGAAGGTAGGTTCCGTGAAGATTTATATCACCGACTTGCCGTTATTTTGGTTAAAGTGCCTGCTTTAAACGAAAGGCGTGATGATATTCCTTTATTAGTAAAGCATTTTTCAGAAAAAATAGCAAGCGAACAAGGCACAGCAAAAAAAACATTTTCTGATAAAGCCATAAAACTGCTTCAAGAGTACGATTGGACTGGTAATATTCGAGAATTACGCAATGTTATTGAACGCTTAATTATACTAGGAGGAAATGAGGTTAGCGAGCAAGACGTTAAATTGTTTGCTAGTAAATAAAAAAGAAAAGGCTGTTTTACAAAAACATAGTTTTGTCAAACAGCCTTTATTAAATCATGTTCTTAATGACAAGAATTTAATTCAGATAAATAATTTGAAGCCAATTTTTTAAGATTGTTTGTGTAAAAGTTCCTAATGTCCTCAACACTTTTTGTTGAAACATCTACAGAAGATTCAATATTTTCTATGGCTTCATGCTTACAGTTGCAAATTTTTAAAACGTCGTTATAGGTTTTAATGTTTGATGTGATGGCACTATTATAAGAAAGAATTAATTGTTCCTTTTTAAGCTTTAATTCCTTTTCCTTTTGTTCCGCTAATTTACTTTTTATTTGTTTTTCTTTAAGTTTTAGAGCTTCTTGTTGCTTTTTTAATAGCAACTGTTCATTTTCTAAATCGGAAAGTACTTCGTTACCAGCAGTGCTATCACTATCGTGATAGATTACTAAGGCACATTTGTCAATTTCTATAACACTTTCTTTACTAATATCTCTAGCGCGTTTAACATAAAAACGGCCATCTTCAAAAGTTTCAACATGTTCAATCTTGGCAAGTAAATAGATACCTTTGTTGGCTAAATCTAATGCCGTTTTGCAACCACAAGAAATTAATGTCTTTTTAGAAAGTTTGAATGATTCAACAGATCTATTGGCGTAATATTTTAAATGGCTGATATTATTTGAATCATAAGCATCTTTAACATGCGAATATGCATTTACAAGGTACGAGTTGGCATCATCACAATTGGTTTGTGCATTCATGGCTACAGTAGCCATGAAAAAGCATAATAGGTAGTAGTTTTTCATAAAATTTGTGGGTTAAGAACATAGATTTGGTAGGGCTAATGTAATAATAACAAAACAGTTTGGTGTGCCGTTCGTCGAAATTATGGATTTACTATATTTATGGAATATTATTAATTGAAATTAACTTATGAAAAAGATAGATCTAAAAGACTTTAAAATCACTTCTAATATTAAGATATCAAACCAGCCAACAAAAATAGATATACAAGCCGATAAAAAAGAACTTGAAGGCGCATTGAAATCCGTAAGTAAAAAACTGAGCAATTTACAAAACACCATGTATGCGCATGACAAGTATGCCGTTTTGGTATGTTTACAAGGTATGGATACTTCAGGTAAAGACAGTTTGGTACGAGAAGTGTTTAAATATTTTAATGCAAGAGGCGTTGTGGTACATAGCTTTAAAGTCCCTACAGATTTAGAATTAAGCCATGACTATTTATGGCGTCATTATATCGTACTTCCACAGCGTGGAAAATTTGGTGTTTTTAACAGAACGCATTATGAGAATGTATTGGTAACCCGTGTGCATCCTGGATATATTTTAGGCGAAAATATACCAACAGTCAATACCGTTGAAGATATAGATGAATCCTTTTGGGATAAGCGTTTTGAGCAAATAAATAACTTTGAAAAACATATTTCAGAAAACGGCACTATCATTTTTAAATTCTTTTTAAACCTTTCAAAAGAAGAACAAAAAAACAGGTTGTTACGTCGTTTAGAAAAGCAAGAAAAACATTGGAAATTCTCGCCAGGCGATTTAAAAGAGCGTAAACTTTGGGATAATTACCAAGCATGTTATGAAGATGTTTTAAACAGAACTTCTAAGCCACACGCGCCATGGTTTAACATTCCTGCCGACGATAAGCCAACGGCGCGCTATCTGGTTGCCAAAATCATGTACGACACACTAAGCAAATACAGCGATATTCAGGAACCAGAGCTGGACGATGATGTAAAATCAAATCTTCAATTATATAGACAACAGCTTAATAACGAATAGATTTTGGATGCGGTATTAACACAACTTTATGCATCAGTAGTGCATGAGAATTAACAGAAATACTATATTTATCTTTAAAAATAATCTATGAAAGTTTTAAAATCAGCGTGTCTTTTATTTTCATTATTTACATGTTTAAATGTCATTTCTCAAACCGATGAAGCCAGTCTAAAAAAAATATACGCACAGTCGCTAACCAATGGTAAAAGTTACGATTGGCTAAACCATTTATCAAACCAAATAGGAAGCAGGTTGTCAGGGTCTTTAGGTGCGGAAAAAGCCGTTGCTTACACCAAAGAGGAACTTGGCAAATTAGGTTTAGATAAAGTTTGGTTACAACCTGTTATGGTGCCAAGATGGGTACGTGGTGCAAGAGAGTTTGCATTTATTGAAACTGTTCCAGGAAAAACCAATAGCGTAAATATATGTGCCTTAGGTGGTTCGGTAGCGACACCTGCATTAGGTTTAAAAGCCCATGTTGTTGAAGTTAAAAACTTTAAAGAGTTAGAATCACTTGGCAGAGAACAAATAGCAGGTAAAATAGTGTTTTATAACCGCCCGATGCAAGCCGATTTAATTGAAACGTTTAATGCTTATGGAGGCTGTGTAGATCAGCGTTACCAAGGCGCAGTGGAGGCTTCAAAATATGGAGCCGTTGGTGTTATTGTACGTTCCATGAATTTAAGATTGGACGACTTGCCACACACAGGCAGTATGACTTATGAAGGTGTATCAGTTGAAAACCGAATTCCTTCAGCAGCTATTAGTACTAATGATGCCAATCTATTAAGCACCATGCTACAACTTGATAATAATATAAAATTCTATTTTAAACAAAGTTGTAAGCAGTTAAAAGACGTACAGTCTTATAACGTGATTGGAGAAATAACAGGAAGTGAATTCCCTGATGAGTATATGATTGTTGGTGGGCATTTAGATTCTTGGGATTTAGGAGATGGCTCGCATGATGATGGAGCAGGTGTAGTACAATCTATGGATGTTTTAAGATTATTAAAGGAATCAGGAATTAAACCTAAACGGAGTATTAGAGTGGTGTTATTTATGAATAAAGAAAATGGATTACGAGGGGGTAAAAAATACGCAGAAGAAGCCAAGCAAAAAGGTGAAAACCATGTATTTGCTTTAGAAAGCGATGCAGGCGGGTTTACACCTCGTGGCTTTAGTTTCGATTGTAATAATGCTAGTTTTAATCAAGTATTGAGTTGGCAACCCTTATTTAAACCGTATTTAATTCATTATTTTGAAAAGGGTAGAAGTGGAGCAGATGTTGGTCCACTGAAAACAGAAACAAATGTTTTGGCTGGTTTACGACCAGATTCCCAACGCTATTTTGACCACCATCATGCCAGTAATGATACGTTTGATGCCATTAATAAAAGAGAGTTAGAACTGGGGGCGGCAACTATGACGGCATTAGTATATTTATTTGACAAGTATGGTATTAATTAAATTGAAAAATCGATTATTGATGGAATGGCATGAGAAACTAAAAATCTATGATGCATTAGTCGATAAGTGTCCGAGATTTGAAAGAAAAGGAAAATCAATGATTTATACTTCGGCAAATGGTTATATGTTTTCGCTGTAGAATAAAGCTGGCGAAATCGGGATTCGGTTCTCAAAAGACGTTCAAGAAAAGTATATAAAAAAATTTCAATCTTCTATATACAAATCGTATGGAGCGGTTATAAAAGGCTATGTGTTGATACCAGACGCTATGCTGGAAGATTTAGATCTTGTTGCAAAATATTTAAATAAAAGTTATGATTACGTCATGTCATTAGAACCAAAATAGGAGGATGAAAAAATCAATTATAGTATTAGTTTTAATATGTACATCAGTCGCTATAGCACAAAGTGAAGAAACATTACCATATTATGAAATTCCAGAACATCCAGAAACCTATACCGCGGGGACTGTAGCCTCCAGAATGTTGGATGGTTTAGGGTTTCGTTATTATTGGGCTACTGAAGGTTTAAGAGTTGAAGATTTAGAGTATAAACCAAGTGAATCTGGACGAACAAGTGCTGAAACCATCGACCATTTATTTGGGCTTTCTAATTTTATACTCAATAGTATCTCAACAGAAAAAAGGAGTGATACAGATAAAGCACTAACTTTTGAAGAAAAACGTAAACAAACCTTATTGAATATTAAAAAAGCTTCAGAGATTTTAAGAAAAAAAGATGATATTTCTCAGTTTGATAATGATAGATTTCCTTTTTGGAATATTATTAATGGACCAATTTCTGATGCTTTATGGCACTGTGGGCAAGTGGTTATGTTGAGACGTGCTTCAGGAAATCCGTTTAATTCTAAGGTGAGTGTTTTTCAAGGGAAGTTGAGAGAGTAGTTTACAAATAACTCAACCACCATTTATCTTTATTATTTGCTTTATAAACCATGTATGTTTTACTTGGAAAGTAGAGTAGTGTTATAACGCCAATCCATACCATATAAACAACAAAAAGGGAATAACCGTAATCTAAAAGCTTTGCATTTTGGAAGACTTTGGCTGTGAGGATCATATCGCGCCAATTGCCTCCAAAAATCAGAAGACCTATAACGGCAAGTAAATGTATAGCCAAGACGTGTAAAAAGTAATAAAATAATGGTACACGCCCAAATACTAAAAAGAAATCAGTAAGCTTGTTTTTTATGGTTTCAATGGCATAAAGGAATAGAAGTGATGGTCCCATGGTGATTAATAAATAAGCCAAAGATGGTGGGTATTTAGTCACGTTAAAGAAAGAAAGGATTGTGTAAGTGGTGTTCTTTTGAGTCGCCCAAGGCACTAAATCGCCGTAGATATTTATTCCTCTAATAATAAGAAATAGTACAATACAAGATAGACCAATTGTAAGTAGCATTTTTTTTCTAATGGTTACGTCAAAATCTTTTCTGTAGAGTTGTCCAAAACAATATCCTAAAGCCATGAGTCCAATCCAAGGTAAAGCAGGGTAAAATACAAGAATAGCATGGTCTTCTCCTATTTGGATCTTACCCCCTTGGTGTAGTAAATACCATACATAAGATTTAGTACTTGTGCCTTGCATAAGTATGCCATCTAGTAGATTGTGACCAGCGACAAATACCAGCCCAATAATTAAAATTAAATATGTCCGCAAATATATAAGAAGAGATAAGCAGATCATGCTAAACCCAATGGCCCAAATAACTTGTAAAACGGTTCTGCTATAGGTAATATCGAATTTCCAAATTAGGTTATTAACTATAATTTCTAATGCTATTAACCATATACCTCGTGTGATTAAAAACTTAAATAATTCTGGTTTAGTTTTTTTGCTTCCATACAAAAAAGCTGAAGTACCTGCTAAAAACACAAAAACTGGAGCACAGTAATGCGTTATAAAGCGTGTAAAAAATAAAAATGGAGTCGTTGTTTCTAAGTCTGTTGGGTTGGAAAAAAAAGAACCGTAATGAAAATAATCTCTAGTATGGTCCAATGCCATAATCACCATAACGACGCCTCTTAAAATGTCTATGGACTCTATTCTAGTTGATTTTACCAAACTCATTAAAGTGTTTAAAATTGAAAATAAATAAACTGTTCTCCACTACCTTGAGCAATAATGATTAAAAAAGTCATGATAGCCCAAACAACTCCCAAAACCCATGGTGAAGTTTTTAAAGATACTTCTTTCATGGACGTGTTTCGCATAATCCAATGGCTTAAAAATAGAATAGCAATTACAACGGTTACTTTTATGATGCTAAAAGTATCTAGTATTTTGACCGTTTCAGTTTGTGCATAAAACATGGATTTTATCATGTTCCAAGCTGTTTTAAAAGATCTGGCTCTAAAAAACACCCATGTAATATTAACACAGCTAAACGTGATAAAAGCCAAAAACATGCCATTCCATTTGGTTATTTCAAAAGGTAAATAGCGTCTTTGTAAGCGTTCTAAAATTAAATATGTACCATGTAAGCCTCCCCAAACCATAAATGTCCAAGCGGCTCCATGCCAAAGACCACCTATTAGCATGGTAAGCATAAGTGCTACATACAATCTGGTAATTCCATGACGGTTTCCACCTAAAGGAATGTATAAATAATCTTTTAACCAACTAGATAATGATATGTGCCAGCGTTTCCATAAATCTGAAAAGCCTAAAGACGCATAAGGATACCTAAAGTTATCAGGTAATATAATACCCAGCATGAGTGCAATACCTATAGCACAGGTAGAATAGCCAGCAAAATCAAAAAATATTTGTCCAGAAAAGGCAATGGTGCCTACCCACGCATCTACGCCATGTAGTAATTCTTTAGAACCAAATACTTTATCCGCGGTTTCAGATAGCAAGGTATCTGCCATAACCACTTTTTGGAATAAACCGATAGTCAATAAAAATAATCCCCAAATAAATTGTTCTGTTGTCGCTTTTTTCTCTTCATAAAATTGTGTGATTAAGTCTTTAGCTCTAACAATTGGCCCTGCGACTAATTGCGGAAAGAATGTAACATATAAGGCAAAATCAAGAAATGTTCTAGCACGTTCCGTCTTTCTTTTATACATATCAATGGTATACGACATGGTTTGGAAGGTGTAGAATGAAATACCCATAGGTAGAATAATATCCATGGGTTGTGCCTGAAAATCAATACCTATACTATTGACAATTGTAACAAAATTTTCAAGTAAGAAATCTCCGTATTTGAAGAATCCAAGAAAGCCTAAGTTTACAAACATACTTAACACTAGCCACATTTTTCTTTTTTTCTGGTTGTCTTCAACAGCTAATCTTTTACCGGCTGTCCAGTCAATCATAGTAGAAATCCATAGTAAAATAACTAATGGCGGATTCCACAATCCATAGAAAACATAACTAGATAGTAAAAGCATCCTTTTTTTACCTGTCCAATTGAATAATTTGGTGTAATATAGGGTTAAAACAATAACTAAAAATACGACGAAACTTAATGAATTGAATAGCATGATTATTGGTTTTTGGTTGGTTGATATTTTATTAAATGGCCATCACTTATTAGTTTGTTGACCATGTCTTTGGTATAGGTTTTAGCATCTTCTGCATTCATGTGTGACCATTCGGGTAAGGTATACTTTGACATGAATTCGTAGTCTTCAAAATGGTATCCAGGGCAATTCACAGTTTGAATGAATTTGTCCCAGACTTTATCTCGGGCATCATACGGGTAGCATGTTTGTTCCAGCCTGCTTCTGCCTTATGGCGAATAAAGATAACCTGTCCTCCTCTAGCTTTAAATGTATTGATAAGCGCTGAAAGTTCAGTAATTATGGAGTAAGCTTCTTTTTCCACCTTGTCAGAGTAGTCTGGTAACGTAGGGATAACTTTATCCCATTGATCTGTGATTTCTTTTTGATAATAAGGATTGTTAGTCAATCGCGGAAACATGATTAAGTTTCTGTCTTCATCATTATAACCAATGTTAACTAACTTAAAACCGCTAGTTGTTATTCTGCCATCATCAATAGAAATAGTATTAATGAGAGATTTTAAGTCTAAATTATTATAGGCATTCATTTCCGAAGCAGATAGCATGACTAAATGTCGTTTTAAGGGCTTTGAAAGTTTAAAGCCCAATCTTTGTGCATACGTTCTTTCATAATAATGATCTACCCATTGTTTAGCTGCTTTTATTCTAAAATTCCCAAAAATGGCTATAGGTACTACGCCAATGACTAGGGTGCCATTAAAGTCTGTATTATTAACAATGTCTTCAAAAAATGGTGTAAAAGGTTTACCATTGGCAGATAAATTTATGGGTTTTATGCCTTGTGTTTCTTCCCAAACATGGGTGTTAAAATCATACCCTGTTCTTGAAGCGCCTAATAAAATGATATCATTGGACGTAGCGGTTTCAACTTGGGCTCTATGTTCTGCCCATAAATTTCTATCATCCTCAAGATAGGCCGTATAGTAGTCTGTCTGAGTTCTCCAATATGATTCCCATAGTACCAGCCCGATAAGGCTTAACAATATTCCAGTTATTATTGATTTTTTTAAGTTCATATACTGGCTTTTTTAGTTAGACAATTCCCCATCTGCTTTCATGATTTTTACAAGTTCAGTAGTGAAAAACTGAGCATCTTTGGCTGATAGATGAGACCATTCTGGGCAATCTAGGTACTTAAATGCCTTATAATCTTCAAAATGATAGCCTTTGGCATCGTTTTTCTTTAATAATATGTCCCAGAATTCTGGTCTAGAATAAAAATTGTTTTCTTTATTTCTATAGTATCCTGTTGAAGGACTTCTCAATAAAATTAAATTACCCCCTTTTTTCTTAAATTTTTTAGCATCTTTCCTAAAGAATTCTAATACACCTTTTTTATCTATGTTTTTTGGAGGTGTAGTATCTGTGCTTTTATAACTCCATTTACGTTTAATAATATTGGCAAAGGCAGTGTCTTGAGAAGTTTTAATGGTCATTTTTACATTTCTATCAATGTCTATATCAGAAAATGATGGAAAAGACGGTTTATCATTCTTAACCCGCTTGCCAATTTTAATATGATTTAATAGTGCTTTTAGGTTTATACCATCTATACCTTTTTTTTCACTTATAAAGGCTAAGTTTTTTTGCAGTGGTATTGATAATTGATGATTAATACGTTGTGCATAAGTTTGTTCATAATAATAGTCAACTTTAGATTGAGATGATTTCCATGACCCCTTTTTGTCTGATACCGTTGAAAAAAACAAGCTAGGTGTTACGCCTACTAAAATAGTACCTTTAAAATCTGAGTTGTTTACTAAATCATGAAAAACAGGTAGAGGTGTTGAGCCTGGAATTGCCAACTGAATAGGACGAATACCTGTTTCTTTTTCCCATTCATTCAATTGAATATCAAAGAGAACCCTAGATGAGCCAATAAGAACAACATCGTTAGGGTTTGCATTTTCTACTTTTGCTCTTTGTACAGCCCAAAGGGCTTTGTTGCGATCAAAATCAGCATATTTTCCTTGTTGTAGCCAAAAGGACTCCCATAGTACCAGCCCGATAAGGCTTAACAATATTCCAATAATTAATGATTTTTTTAAGTTCATATATTGCTTTTTTTTAGTTGGACAATGCGCCATCGGCTTTCATGATTTTTACAAGTTCAGTAGTAAAAAAATTGGCATCATCTAATGATAAATGTGATTCTTCTGGACATACTAGATCTTTTAATTGCTCATAATCCTCAAAATGGTAACTTTTTACTTTAGCTACTTTAACTAATGAATCCCAAAACTTCTGTCTTGGAAGCCCCATCTTTTCTCCCATTCTTACACCACCACTGGATGGTGGTCTTACTAAAATAAGGTTGCCTCCTTTTTCTTTGAATTTTTCTATATCTTTCATGAAAAATTTGGTGGTGGCATCCTTGTCTGGTGGTGGAGCTCCTTTACCGAAGTAGTGCCATACGTCAATAATGGAGTTAGCAAAAACAGTATCTTTTACCGTTCTGGGCGTCATGCTCATATTTCTTGGTATAGAAGTATCTCCAAAATTAAAGAACGGAGGAGCAGGGGGGATTGTATCCCGCTTACCCCAATCCACACGTTTTAATAAGGCTTTTAAATCAATATCATCATCCCATTCTTCTTCATCGGCAGACATCAAGACTAAATTTTGTTGCAGCGGAACGGACAATAAGAAATTAAGTCGTTGCGCATAGGTTCTATCAAAGTAAAAGTCCACTTTAGATTGTGGTCTTTTCCAAGGAAATGCCTTGGGAAAGGTGGTTGAAAATAGTAACCCTGGGGTGACTCCCACTATAACGGTTCCGTTAAAGTCTGTGTTGTTTACAATGTCATGAAAGGTTGGTAGAGGAGAAGACCCTGTAGAAGCTAATTGTAAGGGTTCCCTTCCAGTAGATTTTTTCCATTGATCTACCTGAATGTCGAAATAAGCCCTAGAGGATCCTAGTATAATAACATCTTCTTTAGTGGCTGTTTCCACCTTGGCTCTGGTCATTGCCCAAAGTGCTTTTTCATCATTTAGGGTTGGATGTAGTCCTTGAGAACGCCAGTAGAGCTCCCAGAAAATTGTCCCTATAATGGCTAAAATAATGGCAATTATTAATGATTGTTTTAATTTCATTTTTGGTTAGGAATTGCGTTGTCTTGTTTTAAAATTTTTATTAGTTCTACAGTAAAGTAATCAGCATGGTCTGCTTTTAAATGAGAATATTCAGGGAGTTCTAAATTTTGTAGCTGTGGGTAATCTTCAAAGTGGTATGCTCTCACATTTGATTTTGCCACTAAATCATCCCAGACCGTATCTCTAGGAGTGATCTTTTTTTCTATTTCTCTAAAATCATCAGAAGACGGGCATCTAAGTAAAATAACACGACCTCCTTTTTCTTTAAACGTTTTCAGGTCTTTTAGAAAAAACGCCATGGTTGATTTTTTGTCTGGAGGTGGCCCGTCACTGTTCATAAAGAACTGCCATACCCGTATTACAGTATTAGCATAGGCGGTGTCTGTTTCCATTCGCTTCCACATTCTAACATTTCTGTCTAGTCTGATGTCAGAAAACTCATGAAAAGGCGGCATTGGATCTGCAGCTCTATCTCCTATTTTTACTTTACCGATAAGCTCTTTTAATTTAAGACCATCAACACCTTGAACTTCGCTTATAAAAGCAAAACTATTTTGAAGTGGTATGGATAGTTTATGATTTAAACGTTGTGTATAAGTTCTATCATGAAAATGATTTACTCTTGCCAACGGCCACGCCCAAGGGTTTGCTTCGGGAAATGTGGTTGAAAAAAATAGAGGCGGAGTTACACCAACTAAAATAGTTCCGTTAAATTTTGAAGTGTTAACAATGTCATGAAAAATAGGTAACGGAGAACAACCTCCACTTGCTAACTGAATAGGTTTTTTGCCAGTTTTTTCTTGCCATATGTCTAATTGAATATCAAAATGAACTCTTGATGAGCCAATGAGAACCACATCATCTTTAGATAATTCATCAACTTTAGCACGTTCTACTGCCCAAAGCGCATCGTTATCATCCAGATTTGGATAATAACCTTGGGTTCGCCAATAAACTTCCCAGACGCCTAGGCTTAATAAGCTAATAGTAAAAGCTATGAGGAGTGATTGTTTTAAATTCATTTTGGTTGGTTTTTGGTTGATTCTTTTATTTATGGTTTAATTAAAATAGGTTTTGAAAAATTTTTAATAGAATTTTTATGTTTAATAAAATTTATAAATTGAATCATTATAATAGTTATTAATGGAGCAATAGCAATTAGTAAAAAAATATGTTCCCAGCTAAAAAGCTCTGATAAAGTACCGACAAGACCTGATCCATAGGCTCTCCCTGAATTTGATATAGCCATATAAAGCGTAAACTGAGTCGCTGCAACGGTTTTATAACTTAATTTCATTGCTGTTGCAAAAAATGCAATACTTATAAAAGTTGCCAATAAAGTTGATAATAGAATAAACCCAAAAACATATTGGTTAAACCCCCAAAGAGCCGATGTTAGACCAATTGCAAAAAGCAAAGTTATCGTTGATAAAAGATAAATAGTAAGCATTTTTTTTTCTCCAAAAAAGTCTACTAAAGCACCGCCTGCAAACATTCCAAACAAACCACTTATCAAAGATGTTATGGAGTATATTTGTGAATAGGACGTATTAGTCCATCCTAATTCTTGAATAGTATAAATTGGTAATAGTGTGTCAATTAATCCATTTAGCATACCATTAAAACATATAGCGATGGCCATAAATATACTAGATGGAAGAATTACTACTTTTAAAAGCCCTTTAAATATTTTTTTCCAACTACCAAGTTGAATAGATTTTGCATATGCCGAAGACTTACCATTTGTCCAAGGCATCAATTTTTCTCCTGGTCTTTCTCTAATAAGCAAGGGAACTAAAATAAAAAAAGCAAAAGCAACAGACATAAATGGGATAGCAGTAGAAAAACCTAGAGCATTAATTAATGCTGTTCCTATAACAAGTGTTAAGGAAACGCCAATAGCTTTAGAGCCCCACATAAGACCATTAGCACGTGCTTGTTCGTTTTCTGGTATAACTTCTACCGCCATGCCATCTGTTGCCACATCTTGGAATGCACCAAAAAAACTAATAAAAAAACCTGCTATCATCAAACCATCCAAATTATTTAAAGGGTCTTGTACAAATCCAATGGACAAAAAACTGATTATTAGGCCTAATTGCCCGATAATAACCCATGGTCTTTTACGACCCATTGATAAAATAGTGTAACGATCCATAATAGGAGCAATAAGAATTTTAAAACTCCATGGAATACTAATAACAGCAACAAAACTTGCAATTTCCATCGGTGTTTTATTATTCATTGCCAACCATGCCGGAATGGCGTAAAATGTAATTCCTTCGGGGGCACCTTGGGCTAAATAAAGTAAAGAAAAATTTAGATATCTTAAAACAGGGTTTTCAGATAAAAAACGATTGTTAAATTTTATGAAATAATTTTTGTTTTTTTGCATAGAAGAGTTTTGTTTTAAATTTTAAATGCCTGTTTCTTGTTATATGTTAAAGAGCGCCAAAGCCATTCCACAGGGCCATAATGAAAGTGTTTTAACCATATAGGGCTAAAAATTAATTGAAGAACCCAAATACCCCCAACGATGTAATACAGTTCAAATCGTTGTAAATCACCAAATAGCGAGAACCCGAATCCATAAAATAATGTGGTAGTGATAACACTATGCATCAAATAATTGGTTAGTGCCATTCTTCCAACTGCGGCCAGAGCTTTTTGAAGAAAATCTAATATTCCAGATTTAATAAATAACATAAACAAACCAATATGCCCAATGGTTGTAAATAAGCGTCCGATTTGATAGGTCATGCCTGCTTTGTGCATCGTTAGTTTGTCAAAATTACTATCTAAAATCGCTGAGGTTTCTAGATAGTTTATTGTTAAACCTATTAGGTAACCCGTAATTAACATGATGAGGTAATATGTATTAGAGCGTTCACCATGAAAAATTTGAAGTTTAAAAAATGCCATACCTAATAACATAAAGCTTAAAATATCCCAACTCCAAATTCTGTAAGGAAACCAAGTTTGCATGAATTGATTCATTTTTACCTTTTCGGTAGCAATTGCCCAATACCCTTGATGCATTTTTTCGATGTATTCATTAACCTCTTCAGGGGTTTTCTTTGTGTTGAGTTTTCCCCAATTCTTCAGGTCTTTTTCTTGTACTTCTGATAATTCCGTGCCTTGGTCTTTAAGTACTTGTGCTTCTAATCCAACTTTTTGAGTTTGTAAATCGGTATTATAATCACTAATATCCCATAAAACTCCAATACAAATTAATAAACAACCTGCTATGATTAGGTTTTTAACACTTGTATTTCTAAAAGGAAATAGCATTAGACCAAAAATGGCATATGGAAATAAAATGTCGCCATGCCATAGTAAAACCCATACGTTGATTAAACCGAAAATTAAAAGCCACAAAATTCTGCGATAATAAATATCTGCGGTAGATATTCCTGCGCCACCGTTTTCAAGTCTTTTTGTTAATAAGATAACTCCAGCACCAAATAATAAGGTGAATAAACCGCGCATAGTGCCTTCAAATAACATTTCATTTACGATCCAAACTTGTAAATTTAGTCCTTCTGAACCACCAGAAACGCTAGGGTCCGAATAAGCGTATGGAAGTCCCATACCATTTATATTCATTAAAAGGATACCTAAAAGCGCTATTCCTCTAATAACATCTAAAGCGTTTATTCGTGATTTTTGTTTTGTAGGTTCGAAATGGGCTTGGTTGGTTTCGTTTCCCATTTCAATATTATTTGTTTATGGCATCATTAAGATGTTTGGTATCAACATATTGCTGAAATGCAATAACTTTCCCGTCATTTAATGACCAAAGATGTGCGACTTGAGCATCGATAACAGCACCATTCTTTTTTAGTTTTCCATTGTAACGTAGAGTAGCAAGAACTTGGTTGTTTGACATATCTAGAAGTTTTAAGTCTGCAACTTTAAAAAACTCATAGTCTTCTCCCACTCTAGCGAAAATGCCATTTAAAACAGCATCGGGTCCTATGTATGGATTACCATCTGCATAAGCATTTCCTTCGGCTTCATTCCACACCACTTTAGGGTCGAGGACCGTAAGTACCGTTGGAATATCTCCAATTCCAAAAGCTTTATATAGTCCATCAATAACTTTAATATTTTCTGGCGAAGACACAATTCCCAATTGTTGCATAAACAGCATATTGTCCATAAAATCTTGTTCTTGAGCAATTTTGCCATCTTTCATCTTAACCAATGTGACTCCCTTAAGATCTACTGTTTTTCCCGTTGCTGGTATTCCAAAGAAATCTCCAGAATGTGTACCTTTATAATGCCAATGCTTTACAAGTTTATCGCCTTGACCAAAGACATCTACAATTGTGAATTTGACATCAGAAAAACCTGTGATAAAATTGTTGTAATAGTCTTTAAAGTTTTCAATACCTACTACGTTTTCTGGATTATAGATAAGTGTAATGTCTTTATCAAAATTTGTGTCATTAATTAGATCTAGTTTACCATTATTAATGATTTCATCCCAGACATTTGAATACATTTTAATGTTGTTTTCAACTTTAGAATTATTACAAGATGTTGTACAAAATAGGAGTGAAAAAATAAAAAGCGTGAATAAATTTTTCATTATGATTGGTTTTTGGTTTGTTAATATGTACGCGTTTATTGATTAAACTGTATGTTTAATCAATAATAAGGTCTGCTATTAGAATGAAATAAAAAAGGGATGAGAATACTAAAGGATAAATTTTGTTTCTTGTTGAAACAACTACAAGAGGATTTTTTCATAAAGTCTTTTATTTAAAGCTATTAATTAAAAAGACTAGGGGGGATTATTTAATAATATTAAGATATTTTTTAAAACATAACAAATATTTTGTGAAAATATTCATAAAATAAGCTGTTAAATCAAAAAATGCTTAACATATGTTAAGCATTTTTATTATTTACTTTTTTGGAGATTTTGTTGCTGTTTGATAGTTAGTGTGCTACCATCATGGCTCCAGCCAGGAGCCCCAAAAGCATACATGAATTTATGATACCAGTTTTTAGTTTTCTTCATATCACTCCATATATCTTTATATTCATGCGTTAGAATAACTAAAGGGTTATATGAATTTGGTGCTTTAGTAACACCATATTTAATATCAATAGTTTCATCTAGTTCTTTCCATGTCCCAAAAAGCTTATCAAAAATATTTAAAAAACCACCATGGTTTTTATCCATATATTCAATGTTCTGAGCATGGTGTACCTGGTGCATGGTGTGTGTATTGAATATTTTTTCGATAATACCCATTTTAGGAACATATACCGAATGCAACTGGAATTGCCACAGCGCCTCAATACCTAAACAGACCACGAGCATTTCTGGAGGGAAACCAAGTGCAGGAATCCACATGTAGAAAAAAGGCTTGTAAAAAATAGTAAACCAACCGTTTCTTACAGCAGTTCCTAAATTAAAATTATCTGATGAATGGTGTACAATATGAGCTGCCCAAAGAAACCGGACATTGTGGTTTTGCCTATGAAACCAATAATAGCTAAAATCGTCTAATAATTGACAAATCAACCATATATACCAAGCATAGCCAAAAGATTTCCATCCCATAATATTAGTACGAATACCATCAATTTCTGGATTAAAAACTTCGTAAACAAAATTAAAAAGTACAATGGCTGCTATAGTTTTAGTAAGCGGAGCAAGAATGGTTGAGCCTATACCCATGGTAAGGCTAGCCGCTAAATCTTTCCATTTATATAAATCTTTTTTTCTTTTATTGTGTTTGCTATAAACTAATTCAAGTAAGATGAGACCAAGAAAACAAGGAACACCATATACTAATGGGTTTGTGAAATTCATTAAAAATTTTTGTTATTTCTCAAAAATAGATGGATTTTTAGAGTAAACCTTGATAAATTTCATTTTTTAAACATAAATGAAAGTAAATCCTATATTAAGCTCCTTGTATGGCTACAAATATGGGTTAAAGACCTCGTTTTTTATAATTTAGCCAGATAAAATTTCGTTCTCAAAAATTACTTTAGGTATTTCTGAGAATGAAATTTTTAAGGTAGCATTAAGCATTTTTACTGCTTTAGTTAGAAGTGATTTGAATTTTAAATTAAGTAAAGATGTAGTTATTAGTTCGATAACTATTTCTGATATTAGTGGTAGACAAATTATAAAACCGAATACAAGCACAAATAGTTTGTAGGTTGAAGAATTAAATGCAGGACTTTATTTAGCAATTGTTACAACAAATAAAGGCATATTGCCTTTTAAATTTGTTAAGGAATAGTATACCCTTTATTTTTAAATAAAAAAAGCGTTTCTTCTATGTAAATGAAGAAACACCTTTTTCGATTTATAAATTTAAAATTTTAAACAGAAACTGCTTTTTCTTTTTTAGTTGAAAAATCAACTTCAATTTGATTTTTTATAATGTCTTCAAAAGTTTCTCTCTTTCTAATTAAATGGGCTTTGTTATTATACCATAACACCTCAGCTGGGCGAAAACGAGAGTTGTAATTACTAGCCATTGAGAAGCAATATGCTCCAGCATTTTTAAAACATAAAATATCACCTTCATTAATTTCATTGATACGTCGGTTATTTCCAAATGTATCCGTTTCGCATATATAACCTACAACGGTATAAAAACGCTCACGCCCTTTTAGGTTTGAAATATTAATAATATCATGATGAGACCCATAAAACATAGGACGTATTAAATGATTAAAACCAGAATCTACTTGAGCAAAAACTGTTGATGTGGTTTGCTTTACAGCATTTACTTTAGTTAAAAAATTACCAGACTCACTTACCAAAAACTTGCCTGGTTCAAAGGCTAAGGTTAAATCTTTACCGTATTCTGCACAGAATTCATTAAATCTAGCAGATAGTTTTTTTCCTAATTCTTCAATATTAGTTTCAATATCACCTTGCTTGTAAGGCACTTTAAAACCAGATCCAAAATCTATGAAATCTAAGTTTTTAAATTGTTTCGCTGTTTCAAATAATATTTCACTAGCATATAAAAACACTTCAATATCTAAAATATCACTACCGGTATGCATGTGAATTCCATTTATTGTCATTTTAGTATTTTCTACAATACGAAGAATATGAGGTATTTGATGAATTGAAATTCCAAATTTAGAATCAATATGACCTACAGATATATTTGCATTTCCACCAGCCATAACATGTGGGTTAATACGAATACATACTGGTGTTTTTGGATGTTTAGTTCCAAATTGTTCTAGGATAGATAAATTATCAATATTTATTTTAACCCCTAATTTTGCAGCTTCTTCAATTTCTAGTAAAGAGACTCCGTTGGGTGTGTAAATAATTTGATCCGGAGAAAAACCTGCCGCTAAGCCCAATTGGACTTCTTGAATAGACACTGTGTCAATTCCAGAACCTAAAGATTTGAAAAGTTTAAGTATAGATATGTTAGACAATGCTTTAACTGCATAATTAAGCTTTAACTTCTTAACGTTTTTAAACGCATCAGTAAGTCGTTTATATTGCCCTTCTATTTTTTCTGCATCATATACATAAACGGGGCTTCCAAAATCCTGTGCAATTTTCAGCAATTGATTTTCTGTCATAATCTTTAATTTTTTGTCAAAGATATTTTTTTAAATCATATAAAAAATTAATAAATAAAAAATTTATACATATTAAACAAAATGTTAATTATTTAACAATTGTTTTTGCTCTATAATTGTTAAAAGTTTTCATAATCAAATATTAGGGTAAGTAAACGCTATTATATACATTTGTGTTTCTTAAAATATTAAGCAAACTATGAATTTACACGAATATCAAGGTAAAGAAATATTAAACAGTTTTGGAGTACGTATACAGCGTGGTATAGTTGCCCAAAATGCTCAAGAAGCAGTTGCTGCTGCAAAACAACTAACAAGCGAAACGGGAACAAGTTGGCATGTTATTAAGGCACAAGTTCATGCAGGTGGCCGTGGAAAAGGAGGTGGTGTAAAACTTGCTAAAAACCTTAAAGAGGTAGAAACCATTGCTGGGCAAATTATAGGAATGGATTTAGTAACACCTCAAACTTCTGCTCAAGGTAAGCGAGTACATCAAGTTTTAGTTGCTGAGGATGTGTACTACCCAGGAGAAACTGAAACTAGTGAGTTCTATATGTCTGTATTGTTAAATAGAGGTACCGGACGTAATATGATTATGTACTCTACTGAAGGCGGCATGGACATTGAAACGGTTGCAGAAGAAACACCTCATTTAATATTTACAGAAGAAATTGACCCAACGGTTGGTTTATTGCCTTTTCAAGCTAGACGTGTTGCTTTTAATTTAGGCTTGTCTGGTTTGGCGTTTAAAGAAATGACAAAGTTTGTTGCTAATCTTTATACGGCTTATGTAAAATCTGATTCATCTTTATTTGAAATTAATCCTGTTTTAAAAACAAGCGATAATTTAATAATGGCGGTTGATGCTAAAGTAACTATTGACGATAATGCACTTTATAGACATAAAAATTATGTTGATTTGCGTGATGTACGTGAAGAAAGTGCTATTGAAGTTGAAGCTGGAGAACTTGGTTTGAATTATGTTGACCTAGACGGAAACGTTGGTTGTATGGTTAATGGAGCTGGTTTGGCTATGGCAACAATGGATTTAATTAAACAAGCAGGAGGAGAACCAGCTAACTTTTTAGATGTTGGAGGTACTGCTGATGCTGCTCGTGTAGAGGCTGCATTTAAAATCATATTGAAAGACCCAGCGGTTAAAGCTATTTTAATTAATATTTTTGGAGGTATTGTGCGATGCGATCGTGTAGCTCAAGGCGTTATTGATGCTTATAAAAACATGGGGACTATTAATGTACCAATTATTGTACGTTTACAAGGAACCAATGCCGATATAGCAAAAGAATTAATTGATAATTCTGGATTGGATGTTATGAGTGCTACCGAGTTTCAGGAAGCTGCTGATAAAGTACAACAGGTATTATCTTAAGATATTTTGTCATACTGTCCCGATAATTTTCGGGGTTGTTTTATTATACCCTATAAAAAAAGAGCAACAATTTAATTGTTGCTCTTTTTTTGTGTTTTATTTTCACCCTTCTTTGGCATTGGTCCACGGAGGTGAATGACTAAGCCATTCAAGAAATTACGCAAAATTTGATCTCCACATTCCATATATTTAGGATGATCTTCTCTTCTGAAAAAAGCACCTAATTCACTTTTGGAAATTCTAAAGTCTACCAGTTCTAAAATTTTCACTATATCATCATCTCTAAGTTTTAGTGCTACTCTTAATTTTTTTAAAATATCATTGTTTGTCATATCCATAATTTTAGACACTTTTAGCCATTGCATTTCATCGATTTCACTTATAAGTGTATGCTTTTCTAGCGTTTTTTTAGTTTTTGTAAAGATAATTTAAAAATTGATTATTAGTATAACAATTTTAAGTGAAATAAATATATATAACACATTGTTTTTCAGATGGTTGTGATTGTTTTTGTTTTAGTGCAATGTGATGTGCTAAAATGATGAAGTGCAATTTTTTTAGTTGAATAAAAGGCGATTATTGATGAAGTAAATAAAATTCACGATTAACGGCGTCCTATTTTTCGATAAGATACACCATATACACGATTATTAAAGGGCTGTTCTGTGTAACTTTATAATGAAGTTAAATTAATCCCTCAGAATATGGTTAATAGAGTAGAGAAATTAAGTCTTTTATCAGAAATGATTGCCTTTGCAAAATACGATAAGGACATAAAAAACATAGAGTATAATTTTTTGCTTGGAGTAGCAAAACAGCTTGATATCTCACGTGAAGATTTTGAGTATTTAATAGAGCACCCTGTTACTTACACGCATTTAAAATCTCATAGTGAGCGTATCGTTCAGTTTCATAGATTGGTTTTGTTAATGAATATTGAGCAAGAATACGGAGAAGAAAACAATTCCGCAGGCGTTATAAAACTATATAATTTTGGTCTTAGAATGGGCTTGAGCCATGAATCTATAACTAAAGTACTGTATTTAATGGAAAGTTTTCCAAATAAAATAGTACCGCCAGATGTTTTAATAGATATTTTTAAAACGCAGTACAATTAAAGTCAAAAAAATAAGTGTTGATTACGATTTACCTAGAGTAAGTTACAGAAAAGCTAAAAGGTTAAACTTTTAGCTTTTCTAATTTATTTTGGTACTTTTTTATATCGTCACGTAATTTTGCTGCTACAATAAAATCTAAGGCTTTAGCAGCTTCTTCCATAAGTTTGCGTTTTTCACGAATTTTCTTTTCAAGCTCAGGCTTACTTAAGTATTCATTTTCTGGTTCAGCTGCTTTTACAGCTTCTAATTCATAACTATAGGTACTCACCGAGTTTTTTGAAAGCGCATTATCTAAACTTTTATTTAATGCCTTAGGGGTAATATTGTTTTCAGTATTGTATGTTATTTGTTTTTGGCGTCTGTATTCAGTTTCATCAATGGTTTTTTGCATGCTTTTTGTAATCTTATCAGCATACATAATAGCTTTACCATTTAAGTGTCTTGCTGCTCGACCTACCGTTTGTGTTAATGAACGCGCAGAACGTAAAAAACCTTCTTTATCGGCATCTAGAATGGCAACTAAGGATACTTCTGGTAAATCTAAACCTTCTCGTAGTAAGTTTACGCCAACCAAAACATCAAACAAACCTTTACGCAAATCTTGCATGATTTCAACACGCTCTAAAGTGTCCACATCGCTATGAATATACCGGCAACGAATTTGAATTCTATCTAAATATTTAGTGAGTTCTTCAGCCATACGTTTTGTTAGTGTGGTAACCAATGTACGTTCGTCTTTTTCAATGCGTTGTTGGATTTCTTCAATTAAATCATCAATTTGATTTAAACTAGGACGCACCTCTATTATAGGATCCAACAGTCCCGTTGGACGTATAACTTGCTCCACATAAACACCGCCTGTTTTTTGTAATTCATAATCAGCTGGCGTGGCACTTACATAAATAACCTGATTTTGAATGGCTTCAAATTCTTCAAACTTCAAAGGTCTGTTATCCATAGCCGCTGGTAGCCTGAAACCATAATCAACCAAGTTTTCTTTTCTGCTCCGGTCACCGCCATACATAGCATGAACTTGTGAAATGGTAACATGGCTTTCATCTACAACCATTAAATAATCATCTGGAAAATAATCCAATAAACAGAAAGGCCTCGTGCCTGGAAGTCTTTGGTCTAAATAACGAGAATAATTTTCTATGCCAGAACAATAGCCTAATTCACGTATCATTTCTAGGTCAAATTCAGTACGCTCTTTCAGGCGTTTTGCTTCTAAGTGTTTACCGATTTCTTTAAAATAATCATGTTGTTTTACTAAATCATCCTGAATGTCTTTGATAGCATTTTGCAGTACATCTGGAGATGTTACAAACATGTTTGCCGGATAAATAGTTAGCTGATCGTACTTTTCTGTAACTTTATTGGTCTGGATATTAAAGGCTTCAATATCTTCAATTTCATCACCAAAAAAATGAATTCTAAAGGCATCATCTGCATAACTCGGAAAAATATCGACCGTATCACCTTTTATTCTGAAATTACCATGTTTAAAATCTGCTTCAGTCCTTGAGTACAGACTTTGCACCAATTGATGTAATAATTTAGTTCGAGAAATAACCTGATCTCGTTTTAGCAAAATTACATTTTTTTGAAATTCTACTGGATTTCCAATACCATATATACAAGACACGGAAGCTACTACTAATACATCTCTGCGCCCAGAGAGTAGTGAAGATGTTGCGCTTAAACGCATTTTCTCTATTTCCTCATTTATTGATAAATCTTTCTCTATGTAAACACCAGAAACAGGAATGTAAGCTTCTGGCTGATAATAATCGTAATAGGATACAAAATACTCAACTGCATTATTAGGAAAAAACTGTTTAAATTCAGAATATAATTGGGCTGCTAAGGTTTTATTGTGTGCTAAAACCAGTGTAGGGCGTTGCACCTCTTCAATAACATTGGCTACTGTAAATGTTTTTCCAGAGCCTGTAACACCAAGTAGGGTTTGATATTTTTCATTAGAATTAATACCGCTAACAAGTTGTTTTATGGCTTGTGGCTGATCCCCTGTGGGCTTAAATTCTGATTCAATTTTAAACTGCATGTTCCTTTAAATACCTAAACTAGTTAAAGTGTCTAAATTACTTAAAGTAGTTGGAATTTGGAATTTTAGAATTGAAAATTTAGTATTTATCGCTTTAAAGTAAAATGCCCTTTTAATTCAAATTGATCACCTTTATAAAAAATATTGGCATTATACCAATAATCATCAGCAGGCATATTTTTTCCATTATAGTTGCCATCCCAGCCGTAAGAGGTGTGAGTTAGGGTTTTCATTAGTTTTCCATAGCGGTTGTAGATGTAGATAATGGTTCCTGTTAATTGATTGACTCCAGTAATGTGCCAAGTATCAAAGTATCCATCATTGTTTGGTGTTACAAATTTAGGAATATCAAAAATCATTACTTTTTTAGATACAGAAAGACAACCATTAACATCTATAACAGTTATTGTGCGTTCACCAATAGGAACATAGGTAAAAAAATTGGAACGTTGTGGCTCGCCATCATCCAATTGATATAAATAATCGCCAATACCGCTAACCGTAATGGTAATGTTATTTGGGTCTGAAAAATCTACGGTTTCTTCAAATTCTATGGTGGCTTGTTCGGATTCTATTACGTTAAAGGTTTTTGTTGTAATACAACCATAACGTGATGTAATGGTTAAATTATACTCACCTATTACAGAAATATCGATAGTTGCGTTAGTTTCGCCGTAAGGCATCCATAAGTACGAATCGGTAAAATATCCTGTTTCTCCAGATACTCGAAGCGGGAAATTTTCTAAACATATCACTTGGTCTTCAATATTGTTTATTGGTTTTCTTCTAACAAAAGCCGAGAAGTTTGTTGTGCTAAAACAACCTGTTTTTTTGTTTTCAATTCTGGCGTGTATTACACGTTCTGTATCTACATTGTGGATAGGGCTTAAAGCATTGGTATTCAAATTAGCATCGTTTTCACTTAAATAATAATTTATAGTATAGTCGGAAGCATTTTGGCTGCCTAAAATGTGATTGTCTTGTAAGGCAGCTAAGTTAAACCCATAAATATTATCATAATCGTCATCACAAGATTCAATATCATTAGGTTTATTAGCAATTGGTAATGGATTTATAATAAGCTGAAACGGATAAACGTAATGGCAACCTCTGTTGTCTGATTCTATTCTTATATAAATGGTATCGTTTGTAGTTGCGTAGGTGTAATCGGTACTTATTGGAGCCATGTTGGCTTCGGCATCTGTATCATTCAAATAATAAGAAATTAAGGCATCGGGGTCATTAGCTACTATTACTGAATTAATGGTGTTTAAGTCAAAATAGCGTGTTGGGTTATCACAAATTTCATAGGTATTAAATGTGTTGATCGCTGGCGGAGAGGTTATGATTAGTTCCTGATTAATAACGTTGTAACAATCTGCTGAAACATTATAAACTTTGATATAAATGGTCTGAGGATTTGATAAGTTTGTGTAATTAACTGGGTCCGAAATGGCTGAAGCATCATCATCAATTAACGTTAAATCATCAAAATAAGACACGATGATATTGCTTGAAGGTGTTGTGAATAAGTTGCCTTCATTTGTAGATATATCGAAAACTACTGTTTCGTCATAATCCACATCACATTGAACAAGAGGCGTAACTTCATTGGGATATAAATGTACAATCGTATTAAACTGGGTCGTACTATAACATCCCGTAACATTATTTTCTATACGGATGTAGATAATTTGACCATTAGCGGCATTGTAATTATCTGTTAAAGGCGAATCGTTATTGTTGGCAGAGGCATCATTATCATGATATGTGATGGTAAATGCACTTGGATTTTGTCCTCCTAAAATGCTATTGTTTTGTGTTGATAGGTCGAAGACCTCGAAACCATCTGCGCTAACATCATCACAAGATTCCATATCTAAAGGTTGGTTGGCAACCGGCAAAGGGTTAACAACAAGTTGAAACGGATAGACATAATGGCAACCTCTAATTGCTGATTCTACTCGAATATAAATGGTGTCGTTCGCACTGGTATAGGTGTAATCGGTACTAATTGGTGTGTTACCAATTTCGGCATCTGTAGCAGTTAAATAATATGTAATTATAGCATCAGCATTATTTTCTACAATTTCAGAATTAATTTCATTTAAGTTGAAATAACTAGCAGGGTTATCGCAAATTTCATAGGTTTCGAATTTTACAATAGCAGGAGGTAAGTCTACCGCTAGTTCTAAAGGTAAACTAACCGAACAATTTGAGATGGTGTTATTTATTTTTATAAATACCGTTTCTGGGTTACTGGTATTATTGAAGTTTTCAGGATCGGTAATAATATCTGTATCATTATCAACACCATCTTGCGAAGTATGATATGATATCACTAAATTATCTTGCCTGAGCCCTAAAATTTGTACTTCGGATTGTTTTAAATCGAAGGTTACAAAACCATCATAATCTACATCACATATTATAAGTGGTTCTGGTTCGGTTGTTATAGGTACTTGTACGATACTAAGCGTAAAATCTGCTATCCCATGACAATAGGTGCCATTGGTAATTCGAGCGAAAATAGTTTGTGGATTATAATAGTTTGTGAAGTTTGGGTCGATTTCAGAATAACCATTTTCAGCATCATAACGGCTCGTGTGAAGGGTAACGGTTAGATTGTCACTTATGCCATCTTTTATATCCTCAATGGTTGATGTAAGGTCGAATATTTCAACAGCGTCATTAGAAATATCATCACAAACTTTAATATCATCAGGTTCGTTAAATAAAGGAATAGAGCCTACCTCCACACCAAAAGAAGAAGTGTTATAACAATCAGGATCTGTAATACTTTCGACCCTTACATAAATTGTTTGTGGGTTCGAGGTGTTGTTGTATATGTTGTATTTATCAATCTCATTGGTGCGATCTATGGCATCTTGTTCGGTTTCAAAATAGAGGACTTGTTTGCCGTATTGGTTATTTAAAATTTCAGCATCTTTAACATAGAAATAAAAATCTGCAATATCGCTAAAGCCAGATTCACAGTTTTCAAAGGTGCTAATACTTGTGAATATGGGTAAGGTATTTACGTTTATATAAATGTAAGAGATATTAAAACATGAGGTTGTGGTGCTCTTAACTCTAAAATATATGTATTGATTTGTTGCATTAAAATTTTCAGGATCTGAGATTGCGTTTTCATCATTATAGGCAGCCCAATAATTATCAAAATAGCTAATTTCTAAGTTTGAAGTGTTTGAAACAACATCAGGGACAACATGGGTTAAATCAACTACGGAGTAGGCATCTTGATCATCATCGCAAATAATAATATTGTCGGGGTAGTTAACTACCGGTGCGGTTATAATATTAATTTCAATAGGTTTTATTGCAACACACCCAATATCTGGATTAAAAACCCTGATAAGTAATTTTTGTGGATTTGCTGAATTGTAAATTGTGGGAGGTAATCTGTTCTCGTCGTTTTGGGCATCTATTTCATTGTAATAATAACTTATGCTCACTGGCGATATCCCTGCAGTTAATTCTCTATCAAAAGTGCTCAATACAATGGAAGTATAGCCATCAGTATCCGTATCGCAATAATCCAAACTACTAACATCTGGTAATTCTAAAGCAGGATTAATCACTAAATCTACCAATAGGTTTACTTTACACAAATCGTCAACAACTGTTGTGTAAAGTATTGTTGGACTTGAGGTCACTGTAAACGGTGCGTTTTCGTTTATCGGGTTGGTTTGGTTATCTAGATCATCTTGACTTCTATAGAAAACCACGTTTAAATTGCCATATTCTGATATTATATCTTCTTCAATACTAGCCAAATCAAAACCTTCAATACCATCATTGGAAAAATCGTCGCAAATAATATATTGATTAAAATCAATGCCAAATTCGACTAAATTGGTTTGTAATTCTACGGTTGTAATTGAGAAACATCCAGTTGTGTCATCAACAACTCGAATGTATATGAGTTGAAAATAAGGGTCTATGTTTTGGTAATTGGTTGCGTTACCTATTTCATTTGTACCGTTTTGAGCATCAGTTTCGTTGAGGTGAAACGTGGTTGTTGCATTGGTTACGCCATTTAAAACACTAGTTAAAACGGAGGTTAAATCAAAGTCTGAAAAACCATCAGAATTCATTTCACAAGCATTAATGTAATGCCTGTCTTTTAAATTAATATCTGGGTTTGGTTGTACAGTAACATCAATAGTTGTGGTGGAATAGCAGCCCGTAAAAGAGCTGTAAACCCTAACAAATAAAGTGTCTGTTGGATTTGTATTTGTGTATGGTGGGTATATTTGGTAATAACCTTTATCTGCATCTTGTTGCGAATAGTGATAGGTAACTTGTAATGAGGTGTCTCCTCCTGTAATGCCATAATTAGCTTGGGTTAAATCTATTACCCTAAATCCATCATTGCCTTCATCGTCTTGGTCATCACAAACAACAATAGGGTCTGGATTATTAATTACGGGCACTTCATTTACTATTAAATTGAATGTTGGATACGCTAAGCAACCGTTATTGGTATCTTCAATTCTTACATGAATAGTTTGAGGGTTACTGGTATTTGAATATGCGGATGTAATTGGGTTATTATTGTTTTTTGCATCATCGTCAGAGGGGTGATATGAGATATTATAGTTTCCAGAAGGCACTGAATAAAGAATTTCGTAATATTTTGAATTCAAATCAAAACTTTCTATACCATCATTGCCAGCCGTGTCACAAAGAATAAAATCTGTAATGTTACCGGAAATTTGTTCGCCATTTAGGATAACTTCAATGTCATTATCAATAAGACAAGAGGTATTATTTACTTGTAGTGTTATTTCAACTTTGTAAGTTCCGGATGTTGCTGCCGTATAATTGGCGTTATTTTCACCTGGAATTAAGGTGTCGTTTAAAAACCATGAGTAAGTGGCTAAATTATTATTAATATTGGCATTCAATTCTACAGTATTGGCACAAGTTGATACATCTGGACCTAAATCTACCGAGGCATTAAAACTGTTTCCTTCAATAAAAACTGCAGAATCGAATTTATAATCTGTTTGATCTGCAATAACTAATTTTATATGGTACTTTACATTGGGAGTAATTGTTGCATTTGCAGTAAAAACCGTTGTCCTTCCATTAAAATTGGTATCTCCAATATTGAAACCTTCAAAATAACTTTCATTTTGCGCTGCACAAAAGTCAATAATGTTTTCATGAATAGTTGTTGTATTAACGGGTGTATTTGTTCCCGGTATTAAGGCGATGTTTTGGTATGGATTTGCAGTGCCAGCTTCTTTTATCAAAAAAGCAAATCCATCAGAATAATTACAAGGGTTTGTTTGGTAATACTCTTCTGAAGCTAAAAGATAATTAAATTGAACTTGGTTAGAGAAAGAAACAAAGTCAAACTCGATTGAGGTAGCGTTTAATGTATTGCTAATGCCTAAAGCTGTTTCTAAATCGGTGTCTGTGCCCCAATTATCATTACCTTCTGCTAAAATATTTGTATTTGTACTGTTTCCAGCAGAATTTACACTGCCTGTAGAAAGCACGATTCCATTTTCAAAAGGAAAGTTAGAAGATGCTTTTTCAAAATACCCATAGCTTTCTAAGCTACTGGTACTTCCATTTACGGTAGATTGAATATTGGTTATTTCCACACAACCTTCAGCTAAATTATTTAAAATAAGTTGTTCTAAGGAAATTGAACTATCTGTTGTGATTTGCTGAGAATGTGTTTTATTCGAAAATATAAAACACAATAAAAATGCTAGCGAAAAAAAGTACTTCATGCTAGGTTTTGGTTTTTGGTTTTAGCCAATGTGATTAACATTAACTAATTGGTTAATAGCTAATGTAAATGTATAGATTTAAAAAGAGTTTTACTATACCCAATTATAGGTATATTAAGGTTTTACGATAAAATGTTGAAATGAATAGATTAACATTTTTTATTATTTTATTTCATCGTATAAAAGTACCCTTTAAAAGAAAACTTAGTTATTGTTAGGTGTAACTTTTACAGACTTTATAAGGTAAAATGGATTATTTTATTTGATAATAAGTTTAAATAGTAAATAGTTAGGTCTTATCGTTTTAAAGTAAAATGCCCTGAAAATGCTCTACCATCTTCAAGAAATACTTTAAACCAATAATCGTCTGTTGGCATTACAGCTCCATTAAAAGTGCCATTCCAGCCCTGTTCTGAAGGTCTTATTTGTTTAAGAAGTTTGCCATAACGGTCATAAATTGAAACAGTGCTATTTACTTGATTAGTCGTACTTATACCTTTAATTTGCCAAAAATCATTGTATCCATCTCCATTTGGTGTAAAGAATTTTGGGTGACCTATAACAGAAATGTTTAGTTCTACTGCATCACAAGTAGCTTCATTGTCTTGGACAAATAGTGTGTAAAAACCTGCTCTTACATTATTAAAAACAGGGTTTTCTTGATAAGGAAACGTAAGGTCCCCTGAATCTGAAACAAGAGAGAACATGTAAGTGCTATTACCCAGACCAGATGGATTTAAAATAGTTACTGTATTGTTTTCTGAAAGATCAACTATTTTGATATCGTCTAAAGTAATATTTGCGACGTCTGCTGCTCTAATATTTACTGAAAGTGATTTAACACATAGGCTTGTAGGGTTGGTAAGTGCTATAGTGTATTTCCCTGGTTGAGATATGTTTTCTAATATAAGATTATTCCCTAGAATAGTTCCGTCCTCAAAAGTCCATTGATAGTCAAATGCTTCGGAAGGATTTGTTTGAATTGGTACTAAATCAAATGGAACAAAAGGGGCGTTACAAACAAGAATTTCTTCATCTAAAATAAATTCAGGTAAAGGATTTACAGTAAGTTGAATGTTCGTATTTGCTGTACAAGTTGTATTTATAGGGTTTATAACTTCAACAGTAATCGTTTGGTTTCCAGAAATAAGTGGATTTGGTAGGGTTGTACTATCTGTAATGAGATTTCCATTTTCATCTATATAATCATAATAGATTTCCATGTTAGTTTGTGTGCTTAAAATGGTTTCGGTAAATATTGAAGTATCAAAAGGATAAAACCCGTCATCAGTAATATCTCCTGAATCGCCATCGCATACTATTTGCGCCGGTACTGGATTTGTTATGGGTTGTTCATCTACAATAAATTCTAACGTAGTTTCATCATAACAAGGCCCATCTGGCGCGGCACTTGCATTATTGGTAACACGAATGGTAATGGTTTGATTTGCTGTTAGGAATGAAGGCTGTATAGGACTTGTAACAGGTGTGCCATCAGCATATAATAATGTATTGCCGTTAGAGTCAAAATAAGAAATGTTAACATCTGCTGAATTTTGACCGCTAAGAATATCTGTTTCTAAATTAGATGTGTCAAAAGGAAATTCGCCATCGGCATCATCATCACATTGTCTTCCAATATTTATTGTATGAGCTATAGGTAAAGCTTCAACGTTTAATAATATATGGGCTCCTAGACCTAAACAGTCGTTTGCTATAGCGCTATCTACTCTTATATAAATAAATTGAGAATTTGGATAGCCAATATTTCTGTAATTGGACGTGTTTGTTATTTCGTTTATTTCTGCTAAAGCATCAGCTTCATTTCTGTAATAGCGAGGCGGTAAAGGGTTTTGTCCTGATGGAATAAAACCTAAAATGGTAGCCGTTACGCTGCTAAAATCAAATGTTGCTATACCATCTCTATCATCATTATTATTTACAGTATCATTACCATCAATATCTAAAAAATCATCACATTGGTTAAAAGTGACTACAAATGTTGGAGGGACCACTGTGGTTGACACATTTAATTGAATTTGTGAAGTGGATGCACAACCAAATTGCGATTCTATTCTTGCCCAAATAGCGTCCGAGCTAATGGTTCTGTTTTCAAATATTGTAGGGTCACTAATATAATCGGGACTTGCAACATCTCCTGAAATTGCAGCTGGCTGGGTTAAAAAATAGGTAAAGGTTTCGTTGACTGAATTTGTTGAAATTTCACTGTTTACCTCTGTTAAATTAAAAGGACTGTACCCAAGTGTGGTTAGGTCATTATCATCACATTGTATTAAAATAACAGGTGAGGTAACAATAGGTAAAGGGTTGACAGTTAAATCAATTTCATCAGAATATAATCCACAAGTATTGCCAATTCTATCTATTTTGACTCTGTACTGATACGTGTTGAATGATAAAGGGATACTCGTTATATTTAGATTTGTTGTTTGCGAACCATTATAGGTAGCGTCATCAACAATCATATTCCAATTAATGCCATCTGTACTGACCTCCCATTGATAGGTTTCGGCATCAGGTGATATTACAGCAATTGTTCCAGTTGAAGACTCACAAACTTCTGTATCTATGGGTTGAGTAGCAATGGTTAGAGGAGCAAAATCTAAATAATCACTATTTGGTAGGGAGTAACCATCAGTTGCATTTGTAACTAGCCCTAAAGTATTAGTAGTTACAATATTATCGCCTAAAAAATCATCGCCATTAGCGTCAGAGAAACCTGCCTCAATAACATCGCTACAACCGTCACCATCACTATCAGCATCTAAATAAGTAAAAATAGTATCATTATCTAAGTCATTCAGAGTATATCCAATTATATTACTATCTGGAGAAGTTTCAGCAGCATCTGCCCACCCATTCATACCGTAAGTTGGACCATCTTCTATACCGTCTAAATCGATGTCTGATAATGTACCTAATTGTCCAGTTTCAATTAAATCATAAATGCCATCATTATCGCTATCTAAATCGTAAAAATCTAAAACACCATCGTTATCTGAATCAATAGGGCTTACTGTAATATCATAAACATCATCTAGTCCGTTTAGATCGGTATCTATATTTGATAGTATTGTTAATACCCCTTGATTTTCAATAAAATCTGGGATTCCATCATTATCGCTATCAAAATCAAGTTCGTCTTTTGTGCCATCAGTATCGTTGTCCTGTTTGAAGCATGTAAGCGATAAGTTAGCAGAAAATGTTGATGATTCAGTAATATTTTGGAGCGTATGTACAAAGGAGAACCCTTCGACAGAGTTGGCTAAAAATTGAAAAGGAGTATTTCCATTTGGGGAAGGGTTAATTCTAAATTGAATTTCTGAACCTGACATTTGAGTAACTCCTGTTTCAAATAAACCATCAAAATTGGAGTCTATTAATAGTCTATTGTCAGGGTCAACTAGTGTAATGTTTTTATTTGCAGGAGCAATTCTAACAATAAATACATCACCGTTTACAGCGGTATTAGTTATAGATGGATGTTCTGTAAGTTTAACATTAACAGGTTCTGTAAAATTAACAGTGTAATTACCTTCGGCAGAAGCAGCATTACCAACGGTACTTGTAAAATTTCCTAAGTTGTCGCCAGTTAAACTATTAGAATTACCTGAGCTACTTGACTCTGTATATGCACCACTTGCAATTAGGCTGTTTGTAGAATTATCCTGGAATACTAAAATAGGATTGGTTTCATTTGAAATATCTAAGGTAACATCACCTCTGGATTCAGTACAATTTAGTATACCATCATTATCATTGTCTATATCTATATTGTCAATGATACCATCATTATCAATGTCATCAGGGCATAGGCTTACTGGTATTTCAACAGATTCCAAGGTTTCTCCCGTACAAGTTATAGTGCCAATTAACTTATATCTTGCGGGAATTGTAGGGGTTATAGAAGGGATGTTTGTTGCTAAAGATTGAAACCCTGACCCATCATCATAAGACCATTCATAAGTATCAAAATTTTGAGCATTTGCAGCTTCTAGTGTTACATTTGGAATACAATTCCCTAAGGTTGCAAATTGGGCATCAAAATTAATTTCTGGCGCAGAAGGAAAGCCAGAATAAAAACTTCCTGAGGTCGCTGAACCATTAACATTAAAATAGGCCACGTAAAGCTCATCATCTCCTTGAACAGAAACGTTTCCTGTTAATCCTGTTACTCTATAGGTTACATAGTCGCTTTTACCGTTAACTAAAGTTGGACCAGTTACATTTACGTTAGAAGGCAAGGATGCTAACGCTGTATTATTAATAGTAATTATTGCGCCTTGTTTTGTTACAATTGAAACGCCACTTTCTTGTGAGTAATCTGTTGCTCCAATAAAATCAATAATAGGAATATTATCTATATTCCCTCTGGTTTCACAGCTCAAGGGAGGTACGAAAAACATACCTTGATTGGCTTCAGATGACGAACCAATACCTTGGTATACAAATGCGTCAACACTTGTTTCAATATACATATTTCCATTGGCATTATAATTGTCGCCCTCAAAAACTCTATACTTGTCAGTTGCTGTAATTGTAATAGGAGTTAAACTACCATTTACAAATACGTTAGCAGGATAACTAGAGGGAATTACTAAAATGTTTTCCCAATCATCATTTCCGTTACCTCTTACAAAAATATACTCATTGCCTATTTTTGAACTACCTACAATTTGATCAATACCATAATCTCTTGCCCCACCGTTGCCAAAACTACCATTGGCAGAACCACAATTAACAACAATAGGTTTGGTAGATGTTACAGAGCTCCCTATTAAACCGTCCATTAAGTTATTAACTGATGGCCCGTTGTCTAAAATATTTGCTGCAACAATATAACTTTCACCTTCATTAAGAGTAATGATTATTGGTGTTGTACCAGAAAAATTTTTTATGTTAAATCCTGAAGGTAAATTATCAAAAGTTACTTGTGTATCATCTTCAGTAGCCATAACGGATACAAAGCTTAAATAGTTGCTTTGAGGGTTTTCACTTGTAAACGTTCCAATTCTAAAAGATGTATCTAAGGCAGAAAGTCCTTTGCTAACTAAAGCACCTGCTTGGGCACCACCACCTGCATTCATTCTAACTGAAACGTAAATAGGAGCTTCAGCCTCAATAATGTACCCTTTATTGTTAAATACAGTGCTTGTAGTATTAGAATTAACAAATAATTGTGTTGCCCCTGTACCAATAGACTGAGTTTGAGGCGTTGTGTTAGATACAGTACCAGTTATGTAATTTGCAACCGTTTGTCCTACTGGAATTATTGTGTAAGGCACCATTGAATTACTCGGCGTGGAAATGTATAGGTATTGATCTTCTGGATTAGCATTACCAAATTCCGCAGCAGTTAAAGGTGGGATATAATGTGTTTTACTTAATTGAGAAAAACCTAAATTTCCAATAAGGATAAATAGAACGAGATATAAGTATTTTTTTTGGAACTGAATATACATTTTATCAATTAAAAGTTTACACTTCAATTGGTCTCAATCTGGAGCCAATTACGAAAATATGACATTTAATTAAGTTAGACTTCGGAAATTGAAAAAGGTTTATTTTTTTAAGATGAAATGATTTAAACTTCTGTTGATGTGTTGAAAGGAATTATCGTTTTAAAGCAAAATGCCCTTTGATATCAAATGCATTACCTTCTAAATCTACAATTTTTGCAACAAACCAATAATCGTCAGAAGGCATGTTTTGTCCATTAAAAGTGCCATCCCAACCAATAGATGTATGTGCTAAGGTTTTTAAAAGTTTACCATGTCTGTTATAAATATACACTATGGTTCCTGCTAATTGATTTGCCCCAATAATGTGCCAAGTATCATAATAGCTATCATCATTTGGTGTTACAAATTTAGGAATGTCGAAAACAAAAACATCTTTTGTTTCATCCAAACATCCATTTAAATCTCTAACGGTTACGGTATGTCTGCCAAAAGTTACATTATCAAAAATGTTAGATATTTGTGGTTCTCCACCATCTAAGATATAGACATAGTTTCCTATTCTGCTTGAGTTAATATCTACTGTGATTCTATTTGGGTCTGTAAAATTGACTACTGATGTGAATGTTATTTCTGCCTGTTCTGATTCTCTAACTTCAAATGTTTTTTGGACAGGACAACCATCAGGTGATGTAACTGTTACAGTATATTCTCCTAATTCTGTTGGGTTAATTTGTATTAGAGAATTTGTACTATTATTTTCGCGAGGGTTTATAGTTGTAGACCATAAATAGGTTTCGCCAGAAACACCTGTATCAGCATTTACGAATAGTGGTAAATCATCAAGACATAGGGGCACAATATCATTAATCGGAATTATAGGTAGTGGGTATACAATTGTGTTAAACTGTGTGGTGTCATAACATCCTGTATTATTATTTTCTAGTCTGGCATACACGGTATCTCCATCTTCAGCAGAATGTAAATTATTCAGTGGGTTTGTTTTTGCTTCAGCCTCTCTTAAATCATTATAGTAGGTTACGGTAAACTGACTAGGGTCTTCTGCGCCTAAAATGGCATTCGTGTTATCAGACAGAGTAAATGCAAAAACGCCATCAAAATCGTCATCACAATTTGTTAAATCTTGCGGTGTTGTTGCTACTGGATTTGGGTTTATTTGAAGCGTAAATGGCGACACTATATAACAACCTGTGGTAGTATCTGAAACTCTTATATAAATAATGTGACTACTAGCAGTGTAATTGTATATATTATTTAATAGTGAAAGATTATTTTCTGCATCATTTGCGTTATTATGATACGATATGTTCACTAAAGATGTGTCATTAACAATCATGTTGTTTACCAATGATAGGTCGTAAGTATCCGTACCATTATCACAAATAGCAATTGTGGCAATAGTGTTAATTACTGGAGGTAGATTGACTATGAGTTCTAATGGAATGATACTAAAACATCCTGTTAAGCTGTTTGCTACTTTTATATAAACAGTTTGTGTATTTGAAAGGAAGTTTGTTGGGTCTGTAATTTCATTTATATTATCTAAACCATCATCTGGATTAATATCCGTCATGTTTTCAAAATAATTTGTAGACAGATTACTTTGAACTCTATCAAGGATTTGAAAATCGGCTGTAGTTAAATCAAAAGACGTTATACCATCATAATCCGCATCGCAATTTGTTAAAGGCGCCGATACATCAGTAATATCTGGTGCAGAAACAATGTTAATGCCTATTTCTTCTACCACATAACAAAAAGAAAAATCACTTTCAATTCTAATATAAAGTGATTGTGGATTAGTGATATTTGTATATGTTGTTCCTAAAGGATTTGTATTATCCTCAGCTTCTTGAGTTGATAGATGAAATGAAATATTAAGTACGTCTGGCGAGGTTGCTTTAATTTCATTAGCTTTTTCTTCTAAATTGAATTCATTAAGACCATCGTTAGTAGCATCGTCGCATACCAGAAAATCCATTATTGGGTCGTAAATGGGGTCTGGGGATACTTGTAATGTAATTTCAGCAGTATCAAAACAATCTGTATCTGTAATATTATGGACGCGTACAAATATAAGTTGTGTCCCAGAGGTATTTCTGTAAACATTATTTTTATCTATAGCGTTTGCTAAGTTTCCACTGGTAGCATCAATTTCATCTTCAAAATAAAATACTTCTTTACCTGTTTGTCCGTTTAAAATGTCATCATCTGTATCGACTAGTAAAAAGTCAGCAAAACTATCACCATCATCTTCACAAATTTGAAATATAATGTCTGTTGGTATAATTGGAACAGTATTTATAATGGCTTCAAAAGCAACTATTGAGTAGCATCCTGTTCCGCTAATGTTATCTTCTATACGTATAAACAGTGTTTGAGTGTCAGTGTTGTAATCCGGTCTATCTGCTGCAGGAATGGGGTTTATATTGGCATCGGCATCATTAAATGATGTAAATACATCAATATTAAAACCTGTTCTGTTATTTGATACAGCCTCATCAATTTTAGTTTCAAGATTAATAATTGAAAATCCATCAGGGTTTCCATCAAAATTGTCACATATCACCTCATTTATAGGTTGCGTGGTTGTTGGGGCTGTGAGTACTTCAATTTGAAAAGGGTTAACTGTAGAGCACCCCGAGTTTATACTTTCTATACGCGCATACAATGTTTCAATAGCATTGGTATTGTTATAAAATGGAGGTAGTTGATTTGCCGTATTATTGTTTTGTGCCTCCGTAAGATCATCAAAATAAGTTACTGTGAAATTTGGATTTCCAGCTGTTATGGTATCATCTAAAGAAGCTAAATCAATACTGGCAATACCATCGTCATCATCATCACAATAGGGTAGAACAACATTACCAAATAAAAGTACGGGGTTTACTAATAAAGTGATTTCTGTATCTTCACTACAATTGCCATCATTAATACTTACAAATAAAGTTTGAGGGCTTACTGCTGAGTAAACTTGAGATTTATCTAAAGGGTTATTGCTATTATTTCTATCGTCCTCAGTTTCATAAAATGTTACTGTTATGGTGTTGGGTAAATCGTTTGCAATATAGGTTTCAACAGTATTTAAATTAAAGTCTAAAGTATCAGTACCGTTATCATTATCATCACACAGTGCAAAATCACCAGTATCTGTTCCCGTTAGTAATAAATTAGTGTGTATTTCAAAAGGAGCAATGGTAGCACATCCTGTGGTGTTGTCTTCAACTCTTAAATATACGGTTGCTGAACCTGGTTCTATAACGGCATTGGTATATTGATAATTTGTTTCGTCTGCAATGGCGTTAATATCCATTTCTGCATCATCAAAGGTGGTGTGGAAGGTTGTATTAACACCTGTTAAACCATTTAGGATGTCCCCAATTACTTGGGTTAAATCAAAATTAGCATTACCATCTAGGTCTGTATCACAGGCATCAATATATTGTGTATCTCTATTAACTATAGGGCTAACCGTTATATTAACGTCTAAGGTTGTTGTGTTAACACATCCAGTAGTGGTATCAACAATTCTAACATATACTAATTCATCTGGTGTATTGGTATTGATATATGGCGTTGGTATGGGGTTGTTCCCTGTGCTAACATCTAATGGGTTGTAATGATAGGTTACAAATAGGTTGCTATCACCCGATGTTATTTCATCATCTTTTTGTGTTAAGTCAATTATGGCAAAACCATCAGGATTATCATCGCCATCGCAAATTTCCATAGGCGTTGGTGTTACTATATTTGGAATTGGATTAACTATTAAATCAAAACTTGTGTAGGCAAAACAATTACCATCCAAATCGGTTACTCTAACAAAAATTGGGCGTGGATTTGTTGTATTAGGTATAGGTGTGGTTATAGGGTTTAAATTATTCCGAGCTTCATTATCGGATAGGTGATAACTAAAGGTGTAATTTGTAAAAGGTATATTTTCTATGTTGACTATGAGTTCTGCATCTTTAGTTGATAGGTCAAATAGTTCTATGCCATCGCCAGATGTATCATCACATAATTCGTAATTTGTTATAGGTGCAATAGGCTCTTCTGTGTTTAGAACCACAACAATGTCATCTTCTTCAACACAGTTGGTGCCATTTATAGGTACTGATACTTCAACTCTATAAGTACCATCTTGTAGCGCATCATGTGTAGCACCAACGGCTCCACCAATTAAGGTATTATTAAAATACCAAGCATAAGATGCTAAAGGGTTTTGTATATCTGCATTTAGAGTTACAGAACTGGCACAGGTTGTAATATCTTGCCCTAAATCTAAAATTTTGAAACTATCACCTTCAATAAATACGGCACTGTCAAAAGTGTTATCCGTTTGATCCGCAATAACTAATTTAATATGATAGGTTACATTAGGTAGAATATTTCCTGAAGCTGTTAAAACAGTTGTTCTACCATTGTAATTTGTATCTCCAACATTATATCCGTCAAAAAACTCACTGTTTTGTGGTTCGCAATTGATGGTGTTTGCGCTAACATCATGTATGGTACTTGTGTTAACAGGAGTTGAAGTACCTGGAATCAATGCGATATTCTGATAAGGTGCCGGACTTCCAGCTTCTTTTATAAGAAAGGCAAAGCCATCTGAAAACTGGCATGGGTTAATACCAAAATATTCTTCAGAAGCTAATAAGTAATTAAATTGGAATTGATTTGAAATCGATACAAAGTCAAATTCTATAGAGGTTGCATTAATATAAGCATTTGTTGTGCCCAAAGCAGCTTCTAAATCGAGGTCAGAACCCCAGGTTGTAGATCCTTCGCTAAGTGTAGGTGTTCTTATAGCATTTCCTCCAGAAGCAGCTCCACCTGTTGAAAGCATAATACCATTCTCAAAAGGAAAATTTGAATTGCCTCTTTCAAAATAGGCATAACTTGGAAAACCAAATGAATTTCCGTTAATTACGGAGGTTATATTAGTAACGTCTACACAACCTTTAACTAGATTGTTTTCTATAAGGGGCTGTAAACCAATAGTATCATCTACAGATATTTGCTGCGAAAACACAAAATTGCTGCTGCAAAAAAATAGGAATAAGATATAGTAAATAAATCTCATAATTCGTAGGTGTTTTTCTTTAGATTCTTTTTGGCAAAAATTTTACCGATAGTTTGGTTTAATTTCAGGCGAAAAGTAAATGTTTTTCAGATGAAATGCAAAAATATTAGATTAAATGCATTTTATTTAGTTTTTTGGCTTTAATATTTTAAAGTAAAATGATTTTTAAAAATTCTGCCATCTTGTAGTCTTATTGAAAACCAATAATCATCAGCAGGCAGTTTATTGCCATTCATTAAACCGTTCCATCCTTCACCTAAAGGGGCTAGCTCCTTTATTAATTTACCATAACGATTAAAAATTTGAATTTTAGTATTGGGTTGAAACATGCTAGAAACACCTAATATCTGCCAAGTGTCATGTATGCCATCATTATTAGGAGTAAAGAACTTTGGGAAACCAACAACGGAGACGGGTAATGGAGTAATGCCACAATCGTTTTTGATTTCTTTCACATTAATTGTATATATTCCAGCAGAAATATTTTCAAATACATTACTGTCTTGAAAATCCCTATATATTAGGTTATCTTCATCTAATAAAGCAAACTGGAAGACGTCTTGACTGTCTTCATTAATAAAAACGGTAATCGAGTTGTTTGAAGAAAAATCATTTATATCATAAGGAGGGGTGCTAAACGTAGCTGTGTTTAAGGGTTCAACAATAACCGTTCTTGTTTTAGAGCAGCCATTAGTATTTGTAACAGCTACTGTATACGTTCCAGGTTGGTTTATTTGAATCTCATAATCTCTTTCTCCATGTAGCCAATTATAAGTATAGTTATTAGTAGAGTCGCTTATAAGCCCAGCATCAATGGAAATGGTTTCGGGAAATTTATTCAAACAGTAATATATAGTCTGGTTTTCAATGATTTCTGGTAATTTATCAATGATTAATTCTATTTCGTTAATACCATAACATTCATTATTACTTATCGTTTCCACTCTATAATATAGAAATTGAGAATATGGTGTTGTATTTCGGTATTCTTGAATTTTATTTTCTTCTAACAGCGCATCATTAAGATTCGCATAAAATTTAACTCTAATATCACTAATAGGAATAAGTAAGGTGTTTGCTATTTCAGTTACATAAGGTTCAAGCTGAATTAAATTGATTCCATCAGGAGAATCTATTTCATCACAAATAGGTTTTGCTGTATATGTGGGTACTTGAGTATTGCTAACACCTAAAATGAGGGTGGCGGTTTCAAAACATCCACTCAGATCATGAGTTACACGAGTATACAATACTTCATTTGGTTGCTTGTTTTCGTATGTTTCTGGATTTAGAATGGCATTAATACCACTTATAGCATCATCTGGAGTATTGTGAAATGTTACCGTTATATCATCAGATGGATTGGTTGTCATTTCATTAGCTTCTGTTAAATTGAAAGTTGTTATACCTACTGAACTTAAATCTAAATCGCATTGCAACAATGTAGCATCTAGTGCCTGTGGATATTCGAAGAACTCTATTTTTGCTTGACCTTGAGGAAGCCCACATGAATTAGTGATAACGTTTCCTAACGGTTCTATTACAACTTTATAAGCTCCACTTTCAGTAACAACTAGATCAAAGTCAGATTCAGGTAGCAGGATATTATCACGTGTCCAAATATATTTTGAACCAGGAATAATATCTGCAACTAATGTATAAGTATCATTTTCGCATAATGGCAAGTAGGATGTTGAATTCCCATTTTTTATGATGTCTATTTGTTCATTAAAAAAGGAAGCTATAAAGGGCGGGAGTCCTTGAGTAGAGTTGTTTGTTCCTAAATTTATGGCGTTATGTTGGTAAGAAGCAACAGTTCCTAATAAATTTGGGTTATTAATAGCACCTAACCCATTAAAGCCTATGTCATAGGTTGTGCTTAAGGACCTATATATTTTTCCATTAGGACCAAGTTGTAATGCGCTACGATATAAATCTCTACTATCTAAGATAACTTGACTGTTTACAATATCTGTTGCTTTTAAATTATATTGTAATAGAATTGAATTATGGTTTGAAGGAATGTTATTGTTTGAAGGTTCTGTTCTATCAAAAAAATCATTTGTAGAGGTAACATATAACAACTCACTATTTGGTGAAAATTCAATTCCATAAGGTTTATCATTAATGTTGTTTATGTTGAGAAGTTGGGGTTTGCTAACTATGCCAGTATCAGAATCAAAATCAAATAAATACAACCCAGAAGTAACATTGGCACAGGCTAATTTTGTACCACTAGGTGATAGTTTTAAATATCCACGAGAATCAAAAATATCGATAGGCAATGTACTTTTTACAGGAACGGAATTAACACCTGTCCCATTAATTTCATAAGCGTAAAATGTATTTAATAAAGAGCTACGGTTTATAATACCTGATGCAGTTGAGAGGGTGATGACCCATATGGACTTTGTATCACAATCTTTAACTACTGCAGATATTTTTTCTGCACAATTTGTAATTAAATTAGTGTTTTTGTTTTTTACTTCCCCATTTCCTGAGTTTGCTAAAACATCGACAATAGAATAGTTAAGACCAGTATTGGTTTGGTTTGAGCCAACAGTAAAAATGTAGTAAATATTTGGTTCATTTGGCTTAGGGACAACTATTGCTGATTGAGTACTAGACTCATCACCTAACAAACCAGTTCCATTGGGCATAACTTCATGAAGCGAGTTGTAAACCGTTGTGCCGTCTGTATAAAATAGCAACTGGCCATTTGAATCTGAAATTGAAGCGCAACCTTCGCGAGTATTTATTTTACCATCGGCAAGAAACGTGACCCCACCAGTAAAAACGTTAAACTTTATACCGGCATTTTCACCAAAATACCAATTTGAGGCTTCATTTTGGGAAAAAGTATGTAACCCAATAATACAGAATATTATGAATATTAAAGTCTTTTTCATTTTTCATTAGCAAAAGCTAACAAAGATATCACAAATCTCGCTTTTTTAATAATCTATACGATAAAAAGATAAATAGGGCAGTCCAGCCAATTACTATAACAAATTCATGCCAATGTACGCCGTAGTCGTATATTAAATCCGCTTTATCAGGGAACTTGGTCATGGCTATACGCTGAAATGGTTGGTCTATTAATTTATACATAGATTTGAGTGGAAAGAAATTTTGAATTTTTTCAGCTAAACCAGTATCTAATTTCCATGCCAGTAAACCAAAAATAATCCATTCTAATATGTAAAGAATAAATAAGAATGCCAAGGCAAATGCGGAACGCTTAACTAACATTCCAAAAAACAAACACAAACTAAAAAAGGCGATTAATTTAATGAAGTAAGCCATTAAAAACTCGGTTTCTCTAAAAATTATGGATGCCTCAGTGTAGCTAGAATAATATAAGCCTATACAAAAAGAAATCAAGCTAATCAGTATAGTTGATACTAGTGAAAAGAATATAATAGTATAAAACTTTGATAAAATAAACTCTTTTTTGCTTAACCCATCAATAAGGTTTTGTTTAATGGTTTTGTTGCTGTATTCATTACCAATCATACTCACCACAACTATAGCAAAAAAGAATTTGAATTGTGATGCAAAAAAGGTGGTTAAATGCCATATTATAGGAAAGTTAAAAATGCCTAGCTCGCCTAATTCTAAAGTAAAAAAACCAAAAACATTAATTTTTAAAGACGATAGGAGGATTACGAAAAAAGGTAAAATAAACGATACAAAAATGAGTATTTTACTAGTTCTGTTTAGTAATAATTTTTGTAATTCTAAATTTAAAAGTCGTAACATGTGGCTAGTTTTGATTGTTATTGGTTAGTTGTAAAAACTGTTCTTCTAAACTTTCTTTACGTTGTACCAAATGGGTCAGGATAATACCTTTTTCGAATAAGAATTTATTAAGATTACTAGATTTCATAGGCTCATTTAAAAACGCGGTTACCAAATTATCTTTAACGTTGATTTTCCCGAAGGATTTATGATTTTCCAGTAATTGGATCAATTCAGATTCATTATCCGATTTTAATTCGAAAAACCCATGGCTAGAAATCATTTCATCAACTCTACCAGAATATAGTTTCACACCTTTACGAAGTACTACCACATGCGAGCAAACTTTTTCAACTTCATCTAGCAAATGTGATGCTAATAAAATAGTTGTGCCTTTAGCAGCTATTTGCTTAATAATCTCTCTAATTTGATGGATACCTTGTGGGTCTAAGCCGTTTGTGGGTTCATCAAGAATTAATATTTCCGGGTCGTTTAATAGGGCAGAGGCAATGGCTAAGCGCTGTTTCATCCCTAAAGAATAGGTTCTGAATTTACTATCTTTCCGTTCATGTAAACCAACGATTTCAAGCTTTTCATCTATTTTACTATAATCTACACCTTTAATTTTACAAACCAATTTTAGGTTTTGTGTAGCCGTCATATAAGGGTAAAAATTAGGACGCTCAATAATAGCGCCTACTTTTTTTAAGGCATCATGGGTTGAGGTGTTGCCATCAAACCAATGAAAATTACCTTCAGTTTTATTTACAACATTTAAAACAATGCCAAGAGTTGTAGATTTCCCACTTCCGTTTGGCCCTAAAATACCATAAACATTACCTTTGTTTATAGTAAACGATAAGTCTTTTACAGCGGTTAAGTACCCAAATTTTTTAGTAAGGTTATTAATTGTAAGTATAGGTTCCAAACGGTATTGGTTTTAAATGCTAATTATAGATATTAACAGGGTTAGTTATTAAAGTATGACGATTGTCTTTAATTTTTGTTACAACCTTTTCAATAAAAGCATTAAAATGAAAAAAAATCCTCAATAGTAATGTTGAGGTTTCCGTTGAAATTGTCTTTCTCGCGAAAGCGGGAATTAAATCGAAGAAATTTTCTTTACTTTGATTAACTTTACACCTATGCAAGATTTAAAAATATCTAAACGAAAACCTTCGTTTCCAATAACACCAAAATTAAGTAACTATCTATCAAGGTATAATAGAATTGTACAGATTCCTATTTTCTATGAAGACTTATTGCGTTTTCAGGGGTCTATTGTTGTTTATGATAAAGACGATAACGATACACTTTGGATTCGGGTTTATTATAATGAATATGAAAGGGAAGAGATTGATTTATCTTTAAAGAAGGTATATACTATTTTTCACTCTGATGGAAATGAGAATATACTACCGTTTTTAAATGTTGATGCTATTGATTATTGCACTTTTGGAAATTCAAAGCCTTTTAGGATTAAAATTAGAAATATTTTAAATGATAATACTACGTATTTCTATGTAAAAGTTGCAGATGCTTCCCGGGTTTATGGTTTAGAACTTGAACATATGTTATCTCCATATAATTTGAATTTTTTGGTACATGAAAACACCTTAATTGAAGAGCATATAGCAGGTATACCAGGAGATGAATTTATAAAAAATATGCTTCCGGGATGTAGTAAGACTGAAAAATCTCAAATAGCTAAAGAGTTTGTTAAGTTCAATGAGCGTTGTATGATTAGGCTTTTGGGTGATATGCGCTCTTATAATTATGTTATTGTTCCAACTCATGATTTTGATAAGGTAGTTTATAAAATCAGAGCTATTGATTTTGATCAGCAGTCTTATGAAGGGAAGTTTAACATTTACAGGCCTCAGTTTTTTAAAGAAAACTTTGAAATGGTAAAGCTCGTGTCAAACAATATTCAGAAATTATCTATAGATCAATACAAAACGGAAGAGCGGTCTGTTTTAGTAAAACGATTAAAAAGTTTTCAGAAAAGAGTTGGTAGACTAATGGATAGTATGGAGCAAGATAACATTTCTAAAAAAGAACATATAGATTTATTAAAAATGACCATTTTTGATTATACACATGATGTGAATTTTAAGCGCAGTAAAAACATGGGGGATATCCTAAAATATTCTTTAGAATTCATAACACGTAACTATGAGAATGTAAATTTATTGAACTTAAATCGTTAGAATATATTAATTCCAGTTTTCGTCAAAATCTAAATTGTCGTAATCATCTACGTCAATGCTATCTTCAAACTCATCAAAAAGGTCATCGGTATCAGCTTCAAATAGTTTTTCTGGAGCCGTGTCAGGTACTTGGCCTTGCACGAACATGAGGTTGGGGTAGTCATGACCTTCGGCTTCATCAACAATTTCAGCCAATTCAACATAAAAGGTCCACATGCTTAAAAAGTCATAAACATAAATGAGTTTTGGCTTCATTTCATGAGCCACATCATTTATAGCAGTTTCGTTCATTAAGCGCGCCGGTGATCCGTCACTTATATCGAACAATGAAATTTCTTCACCTTGATTCCATTGATCATCACTTAAATAAAACGAAGCCATTTCGGTGCCATCAAACCCAAAGGATTGCGTGATGATATTATGCAAATCTTCAAGTGTGTCTGTTTCTCGGATTTCTAAATCACGAAAAACATCATCTTCGGTATCATTATCAAGTATAACTCTAAATCTGTAAATCATCAGTAATATATTATGCTACAAAGGTAGACTTTTTTTGAATTATTTAGAAAATCGATGTAATGTAAATGTCATAGCGCTTAATAAGAAAAAAGCAGCTATTTGATGCGCAACACCCAACCACAAAGGAACTGCGTATATTATTGTAAATACACCTAAAACAAACTGAAGACCAACCAAAATCAATAAAGCATTAATACTTTTTGATTGTAGGGCTGTAAGCGACATTTTACGTGCTTTAAACCAAATTATGAGAATGAAAACAACAACTATATAGGCTAGTGTTCTATGGATAAACTGGATGCCACTAGGGTTTTCGATAAGGTTTTTGTAAAATGGTTCTAGCACATAAACAGTATGGTGCATAAATTTGCTTTCGTTCATTAAGGGCCAGTGGTTATGAACCAAACCTGCTTTTAACCCCGCAATAAAAGCACCGTAGATTATTTGAATAATTAAGATTAAATAACTCCAAATAATAAGATTTCTAAATTTAATTTGAATTGACTTTTTATTAGGATATCGTAAATCTAAAGCCACCCAAAGTGTTGCTGCAAAGGTGATGAAAGCCGTTGTTAAATGCGCGGCTAACCGATAATGGCTCACATCTGGCACATCTATCAAACCACTTTTTACCATATACCAGCCTAAAAACCCTTGGAAGCCTCCAAGTACTAATAGCAGGATACATTTTTTGATGGTTTTTTTTGTGAGTTGTTTTCTAATCAGAAAGTAAATAAAAGGAATGATAAATACTAAGCCAATGGAACGCCCAATAACACGGTGAAGCCACTCCCAGAAATAAATACTTTTAAAATCTTCAATATTGAAATGATTGTTATAGGCTTGAAATTCGGGGTGTTGTTTGTATAAATCGAAAGCTTCCTGCCATTCTTGGTCGCCAATAGGAGGAATAGTTCCAGTGATTAGTTTATAGTTTGAAATAGACAAACCAGAATCTGTTAACCTTGTAATACCACCAATAATAACCATTATAAAAATGAGGAAGCATCCTGTTAGTAGCCAATAAATAACTTTTTTATTATCCTTTTTCATATTTGTCATTCCCGTGAAGGTGGGAATCTATTTTATTTGCCCCGTCCCGATAGCTATCGGGAACACGAATTTTATTTTTGACTTTTATTTAAAATCAGGGTTTTTTAGACACCGATTTAATAGATGTTTTTAACTTTCCTAACTCCTAACTCCTAACTCCTAACTCCTAACTCCTAACTCCTAACTCCTAACTCCTAACTCCTAACACGTTCCAATCCCAATTTTTTTCCTTTTTCTAACATCAATTTATATGCTGCTTCATACTCATTTGGAATATCGCCTTCTAGAATAGCTTCTTTTATAGCTTCTTTAATGATACCAATTTCACGTGATGGTTTTAAATTGAACGTCGCAATGATCTCTTCCCCAGAAATGGGTGGTTGAAAATTCCGAACATGATCACGTGCTTCAACTTCAATAATCTTATCACGAACTATTTTAAAATTGTTATGGTATTTGTTGAATTTTTTAGGGTTTTTTGTAGTGATATCTGCTTCACAGAGCGTCATTAAATCATCTACATAATCACCAGCATCAAAAACTAAACGACGTACTGCGGAATCTGTAACGTCTTCTGCTAAAACAATAGGACGAGAACTCATAAATACCATTTTTTGCACGAATTTCATTTTGTCATTTAATGGCATTTTTAACCTTTTAAATAAATGGTATACCATTTTAGAGCCTTCAAACTCATGCCCATGGAAGGTCCAGCCTACTTTTTTACTAAACTTTTTTGTTGGTGCTTTGCCAATGTCATGCAGTAAAGCCGCCCAGCGTAACCAAATATCATCTGTGTTCTTAGAGATGTTATCGACTACTTCCAAGGTATGGTAAAAGTTGTCTTTATGGCGTTGTCCTTCAACTTCATCAATACCTTTTAAAGCGGTTAACTCTGGTAAAATATATTCTAATAAACCTGTTTTTTCTAATAATAAAAATCCAATGGATGGTTTTTCGCTTTCAAGAATTTTATTAAGTTCTGTAACAATGCGCTCTTTAGTTATAATTTCAATTCTATGGCTGTTATTTGTAATAGATTGTAATGATTGCTCTTCTATTGTAAAGTTTAGCTGTGTTGCAAATCTTATAGCTCGCATCATACGCAATGGGTCATCACTATATGTGATATCTGGGTTTAAAGGCGTACGAATGATTTTGTTTTCCAAGTCTTTAACACCATCAAAAGGGTCTATTAAATTACCGAAATCAACCTCGCTTAAATTTAAAGCTAATGCATTTATAGTAAAATCCCGTCGGTTTTGGTCATCTTCTAAAGTGCCATGCTCTACAGCTGGGTTTCTGCTATTTTCAGTATAAGATTCTTTACGCGCACCAACAAATTCAATTTCGATATCATCATGTCTTAACATGGCGGTTCCATACGTTTTAAAAACTTGGACTTTAGGTGTGTTAGGAAGATTTTTTGCTACCTGCTTGGCTAATTTTATACCATCTCCAATAGCAACGACGTCTATATCTTTAGCATTGCCTCGTTTTAAAATATAATCACGAACAAAACCACCAATAACGTAGCTTTCTAGCCCTAATTCTAATGCGGATTTAGAAATGATTTTAAAAATGGGATGTTGTAATGCTTCTTTGTAATTCATCTTTTTTGCTGCCACGAATTCACGAATGATTATGTTTTTTTAATGTTGTGTTTTAATTGCCACGAATTCACGAATTTTTCTTACCCACTCTTTAAAATATTGCCAATAGCTATCTACGATAGCTCACGAATTTTCTATAAAACGATTCTTTTGTGGTCTAATAAATCTTTGTGAAAATTAGCTAAAATTGATAATTTATAGTTAGATACTTTTAAATAATTTATGCATTGGGAAATATGCTTATCATGTAAGTTTTCTACTGATTTTATTTCTAAAATTATTTTATCAAATAAGACAAAATCTGCATAGAATTTATGTTTTAGTATAGTGTCTTTATATTTTACACTAAATTCTTTCTCTCTTTTAAAAGGGATATTGAGTAATTTAAACTCATATTCTAAAGCATCTTTATATACTATTTCAGAAAAAACCACTTCCAAGATTATTATAAACATCAAACAAAACTCCAAGTATTGCATAACTTTCATCTTTATAAATTATGTTAGACATATAAATTCGTGTATTCGTGGCTAAAAACTATTTACGTATAATCTTAACAATACCACTATTACTTAATTTAATAATAGATGACGGTTTATCACAGATTTTTTCGCGTTGCAAATTTACAACATAGTCCACACCTTTTAAAATGGCTGGGGCTATTTCTTTAAATGATTTAGGAGAGGGTTGACCACTTATATTCGCGGATGTAGATACAATAGCTCCATTTAGTTTTCTTGATAATTGGTAGCAAAATTCATCATCAGGGATTCTAATAGCAATTGTATTGTCTTCAGCAATTAAATTTGAAGCTAAATTTTGAGCATCATCATAAACAATTGTGGTTGGTTTGTCGCTAATTTCAATGATATCTAAAGCAGCTTCGGGAATGTTTTTAACATATTTTTTAAGCATTCGATCATCGGCAACTAGACAGATTAATGCTTTGGAGTCTTCACGTTGTTTTAAAGAATAAATTTTTTTAACTGCTTCTGGGTTTGTGGCATCACAACCAATTCCCCAAACGGTATCTGTGTGGTAGAGGATGAGCCCTCCTTGTTTTAAAACATTAAGGGCGTTATTTATTTCGGTTTGCATTATAAATTTAAGTAATCAAAAACTTTATCAGCAAATTTAAGGTTTACTTCTCTACATTCTTCCAAAATGCCTGAATATGATTGTGTTTTGTTTAAATCATTCTCAAAGTTTTCAAAACTTGAAATCACAGGTTGATATTTAAAGTCAAAAAATTTGGAAGTAGTCGGCACAACAATTACTTTTTTGTTTAGTAACATTGCCCAATACATTGCATGGTAACTATCTGTTACTAATGTGTTAGTCGATCCAATAAAATTAACCATTTCTTCTAAGCTAGACATATTTGATGTATTAGGATATGAGCTAATTTTATTTAAAAGAATCTTGTTTTTAGTAGATTTTTTTCCTAATAAAACCCCGATTTCTTTATCCTCAGTAAATTTTTGGTCAAATATAGGGTGTAAGCAACTTACACATGGCACCCATTCATTTGGCATGTTATAATCTCTAGTTCCTACTAACCCAAATTTTGTGATGTCAACATTATACTTAGGGTTCAAATTGAAATTTTTGTAATCTATAGCGTTATGTCCAGCTCCCCAAATAACTGTTTTTTTTCCTTTGTTATTTAATTCCTGAAATAAATTAAGCTGCATTTCAAAATATCTTATATTCAATAAACCACCACCGCCAATAATCAAACTATTATCTGAAACTTTATCAATCCAATTGGCAACTTTACTTTTGTTTTTTAATCTGAAATCAGAAATATCTAAAGCTGTATTTTGTAATTGTTCAAAATATAAATGTGGAGCACAGAAGTAGTCGCCAATATTATTTTTGTCATGTCGATGAATATTTACAACACCCTTATTCGTTTGGTTTTTTGCCAATACACTTCTGACAACTGTTTTTTTACGTTTATCACTGTCTAAAACTGGAAAAATTTTACCTATAGCTTTTTTTAATTTCATTTATTGTGAATTTCAAGGTGGAATAAAGATGATTAAATTAATATGATTGAAACATCAAATTGCATTAGTCTAAGTATTGATTAATTCCTTTTTCTATAAAAGTGATTTTTTTATCGGTTGTTTCTTTTTCAATAATTTCATTGATAGAAATATGGCTTTTATTTTGTTCTTTATGGTAAATATGATAAACAAGACCTGCGAATTTTAATCGTTTTCCTTTCACGCCAATGTTTAATAGTCTTTGAATCATCTCGCTATCATCAATGCCCCAACCTACAAGATTTTCATTAAAACCATTAATCTTTATAAAGTCGTCTCTCCAAAAAGACATGTTACAGCCTCTTAATTTTGAAGACCTTGTAGTTTCTTCTTTATATAAGTTTGCCAATAATGGAATGCGAAGTGTTCTGCCTCGTTTTTTGATGCCTTTAGATAAAAAATGAAAAGAAGTTTGCTTTTTTTTGAATAAATCGTTCAAATAATTTTCTTGAATATTTACTCTGCTACCATATAAAAAGGTGTTTTTTGTTGCCATTTTTAGATGGTCTTTAACAAAGTTCTTATGCATTATAATATCGCCGTCAATTTCAATAATATAGTCGTATTTGGCTTTGGCAATAGCCTTGTTCATTATGGCTGGCTTTTGATTTTTATTGTCTTCATGCCAAACATGATGTAACGGAACAGGGAAATCTTTTTGAAATTTTTTAATTAGTTGTTGGGTTTCTTTTCTAGAGCCATCATCTGCTATAATAACTTCATTAGGGAAATGAGATTGCTTTTTTATACTTAAAAGCAAAAGTTCTAAAGCCTCTGGCCAATTATATGTTGGAGTAATTAAAGAGCAACTAGGATAAGACGACATAGATATTATTTAATCTGCAAATTAATGTAATTTTTATTTTTAAAAAACTAAAAAACTAAAAAACTAAAAAACTAAAAATCATAAAAAGTAAGACTATATTTTTTTAATGTTATATTTTTGAAAAATGAGGAAGATCAGTCGTATTCAAAAACAAACCCCTAATCGAAAACAATTATTAGACCATATAATAAGCCATTTCGATACTACAGGGATTCCTTTTGGTAATCAAGACAGGAATTCTCTTAAACTATTTGACTTAGAAGGATTGACTATAAATGTAAAGTCGTTCCGAGTTCCTAATGTAATTAATCAAATAGCATATAAATTCTTCAGAAAAAGTAAGGCGCAACGCTCTTTTGAATATGCAAATAGGTTAGTGGATTTAAATATTGGAACGCCGCAACCCATAGGGTATTATGAGTTTACGACACCTTTTTTATTCAAAAGCAGTTATTATATAAGCGAGCAAATAGATTGTGATTTAACCTATAGAGAATTAACCACAGATTTTAATTATCCAGATCATGAGGCTATACTAAGGGCTTTTACACGATTTACGTTTCAATTGCACGAAAAAAAGGTGCATTTCTTGGATCATTCGCCTGGCAATACATTAATTGAAGTTAATAATGATAACTATAAATTTTATTTGGTTGATTTAAATCGAATGGAGTTTAAACCTTTAGATTTTGAAACTCGCATTAAAAACTTTTCAAAACTTACTATTCATAAATCTATGATTGAAGTTATGAGTGATGAATATGCAAAATGTTCGGGCGAAGATTATACTAGGATATTCAAATTAATGTGGCAAGAAACCGAAGATTTTCAAGAGAAATACCATCGTAAACGCAGACTTAAAAAGAAACTTAAGTTTTAGAAAAAATCAAGATGAGTTCTTTATCAATTCACGCAGCTTCGTGTATTTTAAAAATGTAATATTGGCTGTTTGAGCACAAATTACAAATCCGTTTAAACCATCAAGAACCCCTAATCGTATAAAATAGGCTTTAAAGAATGCCCAAGTAGGGTTGAATAATATTTTCCAAAAAGGTGCTGTTTTTCCTAAATCGTAGTATGCTTTAGCGGAAATGGTTGAAAAATTTTCTGTCTTTAAATTAAATTCAGAATACGTTTGATACGTCCAATGTAAAATATCGCCTTTTAAGTAGCCTGCCTTTTCTTTTGGGTTTTGTAAAACGACATTATCATGTGGGTTTATACCTTCCCATTTAGATTGTCGTCTGTCAAAAACACGTAATTTTTTATTCGGATACCAATCAGAATATTTAATCCATTGTCCACAAAAATTATTAAATCTATTGCAGTAATACCCATTATGAATCCAATTGGTTTTTAATGAAATAATAGATTTTTGTAGCGTTTCAGAAAGTGCTTCATCGCCATCAAGAGATACAATATAATCGTTTGAAGCTTGGGTAAGCGCAAAGTTTTTTTGTTCTATATAACCTAGAAACTCTTGTTCAATAAATTTTACATTGTATTTGGCACAAATAGATTTAGTATTGTCAGTTGAAAACGAATCTACAATCACAATTTCATCAACAACTGAAATTAAGGATTGCAAGCATTTTTCAATATTTCGTGATTCATTATAAGTAATAATGACACCTGATAGTTTAATCATATTTCATGTATGGTTTGGTAAAAATAGTTATTTTTGTTGCAATGAGCACATTCGATTTATCAGTAATTATTAGCACCTATAACCACCCAGAATGGTTAGAGAAGGTTTTATGGAGTTTTGAGTTTCAAAGTTTCAAAAATTTTGAAGTCGTTATTGCAGATGATGGCTCTGATGATAAAACCAAAAAACTCATTCAGCGTATTCAAAAAGAAGTTACTTATCCCATCCAACATATATGGCATGAAGATAATGGTTTTCAAAAAACAATAATTCTTAATAAGGCTACTGTTGCCACTAAAAGCGATTACCTAGTTTATACAGATGGAGATTGTTTGGCTCGAAAAGATTTTCTTCAAACCCATATAGATTTTAGAGAACAAGGCTATTTTTTATCTGGCGGTTATTTTAAATTACCAATGACTGTTAGCAAGTTAATAACTAAAAAGGATATTGAACAACAACATTGTTTTGATATTTATTGGTTAACAGAGCATGGTTTAAAGTCGTCTTTTAAAAATAATAAGATAACATCCAAAGGGCTTAAAGAACGATTGCTAAATAAGTTTACACCAACAACAGCCACATGGAATGGACATAATGCTTCTGGTTGGAAAGTAGATATAATTAAAGCTAATGGTTATGATGAACGTATGCAGTATGGAGGCGAGGACAGGGAGTTAGGAGAGCGCCTTTTTAATATGGGTGTTAAAGCCAAGCAAATTAGATATTCTGCTATTTGTTTGCATTTAGATCATGCTAGAGGTTATGTGAAACCTGAAATGATTGAAAAAAATAAAAGAATAAGAGCAGTCACAAAAAAGGAAAAAGTGACACGAACAGCTTTCGGGATTGAGAAAGATTAATTTATAGATTTTTTAAAAAATCTTTCATCTTAGGAATGATAATACCTGGAATGAATGTATCATAAAGCATAAAGGCACTCTTTTTTAGGTCTTTAGAAGTTTTACCTTTATAAAGTTCTGTTTTTACATCTTTTAGATGAATAGAAACGTGGGTTTTCCCATCTTCAAACATGTTCCAAGCATCTTTTTGAATCCACGGGGAAAAAACAGTAAACGTTGGAATGTTTAAAGCTTTAGCCATATTTACCGCGCCTCCTTCATTACCAATAAGTGCATTGCAGTGTTTGGTAATAGCCAAAAAATCTCTTAAATTTTTTCCAAAGGCATTAAAAAAGATGCGCTTTTGTGTAGTATTTTGGCATAAATTGAAAAGCGCTTTGGCTTGAGCCTCTTGTTTTGGTATGTAATTAAATAAAATTTGAGCTTTAGTGTTTTCAACAATGGCATCAATAAGTTTTGCCATATAGGGCAATGGATACGTTTTATTATCGGCACTTCCTAAAACACTAATCATAAACAAAGGCGCATTCAAATCAACGTTATGATTTATCAAGAATTGTTTTGAATCCTCAATTTCTTTAGGTGTTAAATAGATTTTTGGTAGAAGTATTTGTGGCACTTCATTTAAAATAGGTTCTAATAGCTGTAATCTGTTTTCAATAGCCAGACCTGCATTTGTTTTAGCTGCTTTTTCTTCTTTAAATGTTTCAGAATATATAAAAGATGTATACCACTTATACTTAGAAACCTTTGTTTTGGCTCCAGAATACAAACATATAAGATTACTTGAAAATTTGGAATAGACATCTATGACAGTATCATATTGTCTATTTTTAGTAGATTTAGCAAGTTTGAAAAGTGCCTTTTTATTAGTTTCTTCTTCTTTGGTAAAAAAGATGAAATTGTCTATGAAGGGATTGTTTTCTACAACAGGATAGGTATGGGTATTAACTAAATAGTCTAACTGAGCATCAGGAAATTTTTGGCGAAGTGCTTCAAACAATATGCTGCTTGTTAGCACATCGCCAATCATTTTCTGTTGTATTACTAAAATTTTCATATTTTAAATTCCAAATACTAAATTCCAATGTTAACAATTTTCAATTGGAATTTAGAATTTACTTTTTTGAAACTTACAAGCAAAGCTAGTCTTTTTAACACCCGAGTAAGACTGCCTACTGCCAACTTTTTCCACACCCGGGTAAGACTGCTTACTGCGGACTGAACACTGTCAGCTTTTTTTAAACCGCTACATCATGCTCACGAAGTGCATCGTTAAGCGATGTTTTTTTATTGGTACTCTCTTTACGCTTACCTATTATTAGCGCACAAGGCACATTATAACTTCCAGAAGGAAATTCTTTAGCATAACTCCCAGGTATAACCACAGAACGCGCAGGAACTCTACCTCTATATTGAACAGGTTCATCCCCAGTTACATCAATAATTTTTGTACTCATTGTAAGTGTTACACCTGCTCCTAAAACAGCTTCAGACTCAACACGTACACCTTCAACAACAATACAACGAGAGCCTATAAAGGCATTATCCTCGATAATTACCGGAGCAGCTTGTAGAGGTTCTAAAACCCCACCAATACCAACACCACCAGATAAATGCACATTTTTACCAATTTGCGCACAACTTCCAACGGTAGCCCAAGTATCAACCATGGTACCTTCATCTACATAAGCACCAATATTTACATAACTAGGCATTAAAATGGTGCCAGCAGAAATATAAGCGCCATGTCTTGCAACAGCATGAGGCACGACACGAATTCCTTTTTCAGCATATCCTTTTTTTAATGGAATTTTATCATGGAACTCTAAAGGACCACATTCAATAGTTTCCATCTTCTGAATAGGAAAGTATAAAACAACTGCTTTTTTTACCCATTCGTTAACCTGCCAACCTCCGGTAGTAGGTTCAGCAACTCTTAATTCGCCTTTATCCAATAAATCTATTACGTTTCTTATGGCCGAAGTAGTGGATTCTTCTTTTAAGAGCTCTCTATTATCCCAAGCTTTCTCTATGATTTGTTGTAATTCTGTCATTGATATTTAATTTTCAGCAAATATAATAGGTATCATTTAAACAGGGAATGAATTAGAGATAATAATAAACAGGTTTATATAAGAATTTTTCATTTTTATTAATGGTTTTTTATGCATCGAAATGTGCATTTTATCTTTTTAACTAGTTGAACAGGGGATGAAATACATAAAAACATGTATTTCGACGATTAAAAATGCTTTTTAACTATTAATCGATAAAAATATTACGCTCCCCTTATAATCGAAAATTCAAGGCTTATAACTAATTTTTTGTGCGTGAGGGTTCATGTGGGTATATATTTGACGTATCAAACAATGATAAACAGATGAAAACAAATATTTACATTTTATTAATTTTATTACTTTCTTTCTCTTTCGGAAATGCTCAAGGTACTGAGTTAGCTTTAGAAGTTGAAACTAGTAATACGATTTCTGTTTCTAATGAAGATGTAAACATAACTGTTGGTACTGAAATTAATACAGTAAAAGAAAACGATTCATTATTGATTGATGTTAATACATTTAAAGCGTCTATTGCTCGTGCTGCGAGTGATATTAGAATTTACTTAAACCGTAAAAGAAAAGTTAGTAATATTAATTTATTATTTCCTAAAATAAATAAAGCTACTAAGGCTTAAACGATATTGTTCAAATATAAATATTAAGGTTATTCAATTGAGAAAGGCTGTCTTAAAAGATAGCCTTTCTTGTTTTTGTTGAAAGCCAATATGACTAAGAATAAGAATATTGATTTTAATATGCTTTTGCCCATTAAATCGGGAATCTAAATAAAGAGTTTTAACCAATTCTTTATTATTTTTGCAAAAAAGATAAAATGGCACGTATTTTAGCAATGGATTTTGGTACCAAAAGAACAGGTATAGCAGTAACAGATGAGTTGCAAATTATAGCTTCTGGACTTACTACAGTCAATACTAAAGAGTTGCTGCAATTCTTGAAAGACTATACTAAAAATGAATCGGTAGAATTGTTATTAGTAGGAGAGCCTAAGCAGATGGATAATACCGCATCAGAGAGCGAAGTGCATATTAAACCATTTATCGCTAAGTTAGAAAAACAATTTCCTAACATTCCTATCCTAAGAGTAGATGAACGTTTTACGTCAAAAATGGCGTTTCAAACTATGATCGATAGTGGCTTAAAAAAGAACCAACGAAAAAATAAAGCACTTATAGATGAGATTAGCGCTACGCTTATTTTGCAAAGCTATTTATATTCTAAATAGATGATTCATTAAAAGAATAATTCTATAAATACTATCAATACATTATAAGTTAGTATTTTTGTGATTCCTAACGAATAATACATAATGATTTTACCAATTATAGCTTACGGCGACCCCGTTTTAAAGAAAAAAGCAAAAGACATTTCTAAAGATTACCCTAATTTTGATGTGCTTTTAGAAAATATGTTCGAAACCATGTATAATGCTTACGGAATAGGTTTAGCAGCACCACAAATAGGGTTGCCTATCCGATTGTTTTTAGTAGATACCGCGCCTTTTGCTGATGATGAGGATTTAAATAGGGAAGAGCAAGACACTTTAAAAGATTTTAAGCGTGTTTTTATAAATGCTAGAATAACACTTGAAGAGGGCAATGAATGGGCTTTTAACGAAGGATGTTTAAGTATCCCAGATGTTAGAGAAGATGTTTTTAGAAAACCAAATATTACTATTGAATATGTTGATGAAAACTTCAAACCTCATAAAGAAACTTTTGATGGCTTGATAGCTAGAGTTATCCAGCATGAATACGATCATATTGAAGGTGTTTTGTTTACCGATAAACTGTCTAGTTTAAAAAAGCGACTCATAAAAGGAAGGCTAGCAAATATTTCCAAAGGAAAGATAGATGTAGATTATAGAATGCGTTTTCCAGATCAAAAAAAGAGACGATAATATTTGCAAGACATCAATAAACAGTTGATATTTGCCCTTTTCAAAAAATAATTTATGAGTTTAGAAAAAGTATTATCAATATCAGGAAAACCAGGATTATACAAGTTAATAGCACAAACGCGTGGTGGTTTTGTTGCTGAATCGTTGATTGACAACAAACGCATATCTGTAAGTGTACAAAATAACGTTAGTGTTTTAAGTGAAATAGCTATTTATACATTAACTGAAGAAGTCCCTTTAAAACAAGTGCTTAAAAGTATTAAGGAGAAAGAAAACGGTGAGCCAACTAGTGTAAAACCTAAAGACAGTAAAGATAAGTTAGAAGAATATTTCTTTGATGTTTTACCTGATTATGATGAAGATAGAGTATACGCTAGCGATATTAAAAAGGTCTTGCAATGGTATAATCTACTGCAAAAACACAACATGTTAGATAAATTAGATTCTGATGATGACGTCAATAAACCATCTGATGAAGAAGAATAAATAATAGAAAAATAGTAATGTTAAGCCTCCTGAATATGGAGGCTTTTTTTATGCTTTTATGTAAGCAATACTTGTTTTTTTCGACTTTATATTCACTAAAATAATCCAATAAAATGAAATCAATTTGGTTTTTTGACGACGTCAATCTTCTCAAGGTCCTCTGTCCTCATAAGTTTAAAGCTTTTAAAGTTGAACATGATTTTGATGCCTACAAAAAGAAGGATTATATCTATTTCGAAGAAGACTCATCAAACAAAGTATATCTTATAGAAAAAGGAAAAGTTAAGATTGGCTATTACAGTGAAGGTGGTGAAGAGGTAGTTAAAGCTATTTTAACACGAGGTGAGTTGTTTGGAGAAACCGCTATTTTGGGAGAATCAGTACGCGAAGAATTTGCACAATCCATAGATAATAGTACCAGTATTTGTCCTGTAGGTGTTGAAACTATGCATAATTTAATGAGAGATAATCAATCTTTTAGTTTTAAGATTTATAAGGTTATTGGTTTCAAATTAAAAAAGTTAGAAAGACGTTTACAATTATTGTTATTCAAAGATGCTAAAACAAGACTTTTAGAGTTTTTGGACGAATTATGTTCGGATTACGGCTATGATTGCGATAAAACAGGAGATAAGGTTATTCGCCATCCATATACACAAAAAGATATAGCATGCTTAATTGGTACATCAAGACCAACATTAAATATTCTGTTAAACGAATTAAAAGCAGAAAAAGTCATTGAATTTACTAGAAAAGAGATAAGAATTTATAAAAATATCGCATAGTGTTAGATAGCTAACATTTATAAACATTGGCTTGGTATACTTTTGAAGTATTAAAAAAAATACCATGATTAAAAAAATGTTTTTAGCAGTATTAGCAATAGGAATTTTTGCTACTTCATGCAGTAATGATGACGAAAATGGATCTACAACAGCAAGTTTGACTTTAGACTTAAACGGTTTAGAAACTTTAGGTTCTGAGTATGTTTATGAAGGATGGGTTATTGTAGATGGAATACCGGTTTCAACAGGGACTTTTTCTTCCATCACATTTCCTCAATCTTTTTCAATTGATGCGGCGCAATTAGCTAGTGCGACTAGATTTGTGCTTTCTATTGAGCCAGCAAACGACCCTGACCCAGCCCCAGCAGACACTAAAGTTTTAGTTGGAGATTTTTCAGGAAATAAAGCTGATGTAAATACAGATATTGTTGGAGATTTTAGTATTGCATCAGGAGCTTTCTTTTTAAGATCTCCAACAGATGAGATAGGGGTAAATAATGGAAATGACCATTATGGTGTTTGGTTTGGCACACCTGGAATGCCTCCAGTACCGAATTTTATGTTGCCAACATTGCCAGCAGGTTGGGCTTATGAAGGTTGGGTCGTAGGAGAGAGCGGACCAATTACAACAGGAACTTTTACAGCTTTTGATATGCGTGATAGTTTTGATGATTTTAGCGAAACAGAACAACCGGGACCTCCGATTCCTGGTGAAGATTTTTTCTTGAATCAACCAGCAGGAGAAACATTTCCTTTAGATGTTAGAGGACGCACTGTTGTTGTGTCGGTAGAGCCTGTACCAGATGATTCACCGGCACCTTTCGTAATGAAACCGTTAGTAGGAACAGCTGGGCAAGATACCGCACCTGCAACTCATAGTTTTGGACAAAACTTAGGGTCTTTACCTTGGGGTGAAGTTACTAGGTAATATTTAAGACTATTTTTTGTTAGATTTAAGGCATGGTTTCGACATAGAAACTGTGCCTTTTATATTTACAGTTATATGAAAATTTCAAAGCCTAGAATAAAGAATATCATTTTTTTAATAGTTATTGGATTATTGCTCATTCCACAAACGCGTCAACCTATACAAGTACTGTTGCATAAAGGATTAGCGCTTTTTAGTCCTTCAATTATAAATGAATCAAAACAAGTTATTTTAAGTGATTATAATTGGAGATTAGAAGGTGAAGGTGGCACTACTATAAATTTTGAGGACACCAAGGGAAAAGTTGTTTTGGTGAATTTTTGGGCAACCTGGTGTCCGCCATGCATAGCTGAAATGCCAAGTATGCAATCACTTTATAACGATTACCAAGGCGAAATAGCATTTGTTTTTGTTTCTAATGAAGCACACTCAAAGATTAATAAATTTTTAAATGAAAACAATTATTCATTTAAAGTGTATAGTCCAATAACCAATTATCCTGAATCTTTTAATGTGACGAGTATTCCAAGAACTTTTTTAATAGATAAATCTGGCAATATTGTAATCGATAAAAATGGAGCAGCTAATTGGAATAGTGAATCTGTTAGAAATACTATAGATAATTTATTGCAGTAGTTTCTTTTATACCAAACGAATTTTAAAATGATTGATAATAAATTTTAATTATACTTTCTTTAGATGAATTAGAAAATATAAGCATAGCCTTAGTTATGGTTCTATTTTATATTGAAATATAAAGGAAATAGAAATGAATTTAATCGGTTATTTTGAAGTTTGTTTGGTATTCGTTTCTAATAAAGTCATAATAACTAAATTTAGAAGAATAAGTGTAAATGCATATACAATATCTTCAATAGGAATGGTAAATATTCTAATGTTTAAATTTTCTAAATTATTATACCAAACCACTTCATTTTCAATAAAGCTTCCTGTTAATATACCATTCACAATAAAAAATGGAATGAGCATCACTAAAAAAGTTAGATAAAAATGGCGTAATAACGCTATATTTTTATTGATTACAATAGTTAGTAACAATGCCGCTAGCGAGAAGTTTATGAGGGTGTACCATTTGTAATAATTATAAAATGAAATTATAATTAATATTAAAACAAATAAGTAACTCATGGTTTTGGTTAGTCCAATAGACAATTTTAAATTAGGAAAATAATAAAGTAGCGCATAATGTGTAAATACACAGGCGTATGGAATACATATAAAAAACAGCCATTCTTCTATAGGAAGAGAAAATAGTGTAATCCCCAAAAAGTAGCCTTTATTAAAACCCCATATCCCTTTCATTGTAAAAATAACATCCCAAGGAATAAAAATTAGCATACTCACTATTATCCCTATCAATAAGGGTTTCCAAAGTTTGTAGAATTTTAATTTAGGATGGAAAGTGAAAATAAAAGGAACTAATAAAGACCCTAAGTTTAGTGTCAGATATAAATAATTCATCTGTTACTTTTGAAGTATTTAAAAGGGACAAATAACATGCCGAAGCATTCGCCGTGTTCTTTGCCTAAATGCTTATGATGCATTTTATGAGCTCGTCTTACACCTTTGGCATACCAATTATTGGCATTTCTGAACAATTTAAAACGCTGATGTATAAAAATATCATGTACTATAAAATAGGATAGTCCATAGGCGAAAATACCCAGGCCAATAGGTAAGCCCTGCCAAAAACTAGTATGTTTCCAAAGCAAAAAGAAGCCTATGCTAACTACGGCATAAAAAATAAAAAAAGCATCATTCCGCTCAAACCAACTGTCATGGTCTTTGTGATGGTGGTCTTTGTGCACGTTCCATAAAAAACCATGCATGACGTATTTGTGAGTAAACCACGCCATAAATTCCATAATACAATAGGTGCCTAAAAAAACGAGTATCCAAAGTAAGGTGTGCATCACTAAAATTTTAGATTAAATTTAATTGATATTTTACATAACTACGCATTAAAAGTTCAATTTTTTTAGGATTAGAAACGCGTATTCTAGAATCTTTTATTTTTAAAGCGGGTGTTTTTTTGAGTTTCTTAAGTAATTGACTGTAGTATCTATATGCCATAAAAACTCCAAACTTGGCTTCAATAGGTAGTTTTTTTATACCACTTAAACCCTTTTCAAAATCTTTTTCAATATCATCAATAATAGCTTGTTTTGAAGATTCATTTAAATTATTTAAATCCGTATTCGGGAAATATGTTCTATCTAAACCTTCGAAATCTGCTTTTAAATCTCTTAAAAAATTCACTTTTTGAAATGCTGAACCTAAGGACATAGCTGTTTCTTTAAGCTCTTCGTACTTTGTTTTATCACCTTTTACAAAAACTTTTAAGCACATGAGGCCAACAACATCTGCAGATCCATAAATGTAAGCTTTATATTCTTCTTCAGTAAGATAATCGGTTTTGTGTAAATCCAAGCGCATGCTTTTCATAAAGGCATCTACCAAATTTTTATCTAATCTGTATTTATGATATGTATGTTGAAATGAATTTAAAATAGGGTTTAAACTGATTTTATTTTTCAGTGCGAATTCTAAATCTTCAGAAAACCTGTTAAAAAGTGATTCTTTATCATAATCATGAAAGGAATCTACAATTTCATCAGCAAAACGAACAAAACCATAAATATTGTAAATATCGCTACGTATAGATTTGTACAACATTTTAGTAGCCAGTGAAAAAGATGTACTGTACGTTTTGGTTACTAGCTTGCTGCTATTGTAAGACACGGTATCGAATAATGCTTTCATACTAAAATACTATGGTGTTTTATTACTAAGTTGGCTGCTAATTTCCCTGATATTAATGAAGGCGGTACACCTGGCCCTGGAACGGTTAACTGTCCAGTGAAAAATAAACTATCCACAAGCTTGCTTTTTAATTTTGGTCTTAAAAAAGCGGTTTGCATCAGGGTATTAGCCATTCCGTAAGCATTACCTTTGTAGGAATTATAGTCTTTTATAAAATCGTTTATGCAAAAACTTTCTTCTAATATAATGTTGTTTTTTACACTTTGCGATGTTAAATTTTCAAATCGTGTTATAATTTTTTCAAAATAGGTAGCTCTTAGTTCAGGGGTGTCATCTAATCCTGGAGCTAGCGGAATTAAAAATATACCAGCTTCTTTTCCTTTTGGAGCAGAATTAACATCTGTTTTACTTGGAAAACTTGCATAAAACAAAGGGTTTTCTGGCCATTTAGGGGTGTCATAAATAGCTTCAGCATGTACATCAAAATCAACATCAAAAAATAAGGTATGGTGGTTAACATTAATTAATTTTTTATCGAAACCAACATAAAATAGGAGCGAGGAGGGTGCGAATGTTTTTTTAGTCCAATAGTTTTCCGAGTATTGCCGGTATGGTTTTTCTAAAAGCGTTTCTGTATGATGATAATCGGCACCACTTACTACAATGTCACTTTTATATGTTTTTCCTTTTGAAATAATACCTGTTGCTTTTCCGCTTTCTACTATAATTTCATCAACAGGTTTTTCTGTTTTTATGGTTACTCCTAATTCTAAGGCTAAACGTTCCATAGCTAGAATTACTTGGTACATGCCTTTTTTGGGGTGAAAGGTGCCCAAACCAAAATCGGCATAATTCATAAAACTATAAAAAGATGGTGTGTCACTAGGTTTGGCACCTAAAAACAATACTGGGAATTCAAGGATTTTTACCAATCTTTCATTCTTGAATTCTTTTCTAACATCTTTTTTAATAGTGCTAAAAAACTGATTAATCTTTTTTATAGTAGTTGGGGTAATTAATTCTAAAGGAGAAACACCGGGATTATAAACCAAATCTTTAATGGCAATATCATAATTGCTTTTAGCTATTTTTATGAATTTATTGAGTTTTTTAGAACTACCCGGTTCTTCTTTTTCAAAAGCTAATATTATTTTTTCTAAAGTGTCTTCTATAGTAATGAAATCATCTTTTCCGAAGTAAACACTATAGGCTGGATTTAATTTTTCTAATATGTAATAGTCGGAGGGCTTTTTATTGAAGTCTGAAAAAAAGCGTTCAAATACATCTGGCATCCAGTACCAGGTTGGACCTATATCAAAAGTAAATCCGTCTTTCACTAATTGCCTAGCACGACCACCGATGGTCTTGTTTTTTTCAAACATTGTGACATCAAAACCAGCTTGAGCTAAGTAGCATGATGCAGCTAGGGAAGAAAAACCAGATCCTATTATATTAACAGTTGTTTTCATATTGTTCAATAAATATACAAAAAAGCTAAACAAAAATAAAATATTTTTATAACTGTTCTATTAATTTTTCAATTGAATTAAATGTATTTACTTTTTTTGGAAGGTTATCTACTTGTAAATCAAAAAGTTGCTTTCCTAGTAGAAGTAGTTTTGTGTTATCTTTTTTTAACAGTAATTCGTTGAATTTATGGATGTAATTTGGAATTTCTTGAGGTATTGGATAAACAGTAAAGTAAGAGATAAATGTAATATCATCAAAAAACTCAAGTAAATCAGTTAAGCTTTCCATAGGAACACTTTCTCCTAAAAAGATAGTATGGTAGCCTTTACTTCTAAGTTGGTAATTTATAAAAAGTAGTCCAATGTCATGAATTTCGTTTTCAGGCAAAAACAACACAAATGTTTTTGAGGAGGGTTTTGGTTCTAAAAGTTGAAGCCTTTCAGTATTTAGTAGTATTTTTTGTTTGATATGAATCGACAAAAAATGTTCATGAGCAGGTGTTATTGTATTGGTTTGCCATAAGAGACCAATTTCATTTAGTAATGGTAAAAATACAGAATAAAAAATTTCACTAAATGTTTTATTTTCTAATAGGTTGTTATAAGTGCTGTAAAATAGCACTTGGTCGAAATTAATCATTGCCATTTTTAAGGCATTAATAGCGTGGTCTTCTACTTTAGTTCTAGAGGCAAGCTCTCTAACTTTTATTGGTATTTCTTCTTCTTTTAGTTTGGCAATTTTGGATATTTTTAGCCCGTTGTTATTTAAATATGATATATTTAATAATTTCTGAAAGCTAGATAAACTGTAGTTTCTAATGTTTGTGTCCGATCTATTTGGGCTAAGTAGATTATACCGTTTTTCCCAAATTCGTATGGTGTGAGCTTTGATGCCAGTAAGGTTTTCTAAATCCTTAATACTAAAGTTAACCTTAATATTGTTCATTTATTTTTAATTTATATTAAACAAAAGTAAGTATAATTTAATGGACAACAAAATTTTTAAATATGCATTACGTATTTTATGAACTTAATGACTATTGATTTTTAATTTATTCTATAGAATAAATTAGCTATAGTATTCAATCTTTTAAAATTTTTGTTTATTGAATTTTTTTGTTTAAAATATGGTATTAATTAGGCTTTTAGATTTATAAAATAATTACTTTTAGACGATTATTAATCATAAAATTCTTTTTTTAAATTGAAATTCATAAATATAACGTCTGCTGTTTTTATTGTAATGCTTTTTTTGTCCTGTAAAGAAAAAGAATCAAAGTATATATCTGCCATGAGTGATACGGAAGTTGTTTTTACTTCAACAAAACAAATACCAGACAATCATTTTTTAGGAGACGAAACCTGTAAAACATGTCATGCTGATCAATTTAAATCATGGCAAGGGTCGCACCATGATAAGGCCATGCAAGTAGTTTCAGATTCTAGTGTTATAGGCAATTTCAATAATGTAAAGTTTAAAAGCCAAGGGGTTACATCTCATTTTTACAAAAAAGGTAAAGATTATTTTGTAAATACTGAAGGGCCAGAAGGCGATTACGTAGATTATAAAATTGAATATGCCTTCGGAATTAAACCATTACAACAATACATTGTACGGTTTCCTAACGGCCATTATCAATGTTTAAGAACTGCTTGGGATACCGAAAAGGGCAAGTGGTTTGATTTATACCCAGATTTTAAAGTGGTGCATTCAGAATGGTTGCATTGGTCTAGAGGAGGTTTAAATTGGAATACTATGTGCTCTGATTGTCACTCAACTAATGTTAGAAAGAATTATGATTTTGATACACACAGTTATAATACCAAATATGCTATTATAAATGTAAGTTGCGAAGCTTGTCACGGTCCAGGTAAAAACCATGTAGGTCAAGTGAATGTATTGGGTAAAAAGTATAAGCCTTCTGGAGACTTAAAAATGACTGTTGAAACTCCACCTAAAGAATTGGTCGATCAATGTGCCAGATGCCACATGAGAAGAGAGCAAATTTCTGAGTATTTTAATTTTGAAGGCAGCATGTTAGATCATTATTTTCCTGAGTTAATTAATGAAAGAACGTATCACCCAGATGGTCAAATTTTAGATGAAGTTTATGTATATGGCTCTTTTGTTCAAAGCAAGATGTATCATAATGATGTAACCTGTATTAATTGTCATGATGCACATTCATTAAAACTTAAGTTTGAAGGCAATAAATTATGCCTACAATGTCATGTACCTGAAACATATAACTCGCCCGCTCATCATTTTCATTCAAATAATTCAGAAGGTGCTAAGTGTATTAATTGCCATATGACGGGAAAATATTATATGGGGAATGATTTTAGACGCGACCATAGTTTTAGAATTCCAAGACCAGATTTGAGTATAAAGTATGGCACACCAAATGCCTGTATTCAATGTCATACCGATAAAGACAATGAGTGGGCATGGGATAATTTTAAAAAACACTATGGAGAGCCAGATTATAAGCATTTCTCAGAATTATTAGCTCCAGGGATATTACAAAAGGAAAATGGGTTAGATGCCTTGTTGGAGTTGGCTAGAGATACTATATATCCAGATATTGCAAGAGCCTCAGCGGTTAGTAGTATGTCTAATTATTTGGATGCAGATACTATTAATAATATGATAAGTTTTTTAAATGATGATTCGGCATTGGTAAAGGGGACTGCTCTTGACGTATTAGGTAATGTGGATACTAAAGATTATGTGAATTATTTATTACCCAAACTTAAAGATGAAAAGCGTTCTGTGAGAGTTAAGGCTTTTTTCGCAATAAGTTATTTAGATGATATTCAAATACCAGAAGATTATAAAACGGTTTATAAAAAAGCTAAAAAAGAGTTTGAAACTAAATTAAATGTAACATCAGATTTTGTTGGTGGTAGGGTAAAAAGAGCTGATTATTATTTAAAGAAAGGTAATTTAAAAGCCGCTATTAAAGGTTATGAAAATGCTTTAGAACTCGATAATCTTAATAATATAGTAAGAACGAACCTTGCTAATTTATATTACAGAGATCAAAATTATCCAAAAGTAGAAGAAGCCTATAAAAAAATTATTGAGTTAGAACCTGAGTATGCACAAACATATTATTCTTATGCACTTTTATTGGCTGAATTAAATAGATTGGATGAAGGGATAGAACAGATGCATTTGGCAATTAAATACATGCCAGAGAATATTCGATTTTATTATAATTTAAGTTTGCTATATGATAAAACAAATAATCTAAAACAAGCTGAGATCATAGCAGCAAAAGGTTTAAAACTAGATGCTAATAATGAGAGTTTGTTGTATGTTTTAGCTTATGTGTATAATAAAGGAAACCAAATAGATAAAGCTAAAAATATAGCTTCTAGGTTAGTGCAGTTATATCCTAATAACTCCCAGTACTCAAGTTTTTACAATCAATTGAATAACATTAACTAGAGTACAAGGTCTTTAAAAGTGCGCACGAGAAGACTATACCCTTTGATTTTTAATGATTTTCAATGAATTCAATATACAACTCTATATCCCTTTATATATGGGATTTTATGAGATGTTATATAAATAGTGAATTCAAATGAATAATTAATATTCATTAAAAATCATTCAATATGGGGGTGGTTTTGGGGGAATTCATTAACTTTGTGAAAACCTTTTTTTATGGCTTCCGTAAGATATAGAACAAAAACTAATAGCAAGAAAAATACAATATTTTTAAGGTTCAAACAAGGGGGGCAGTTTGATTTTGAAGTTAAAACTGGTATTCAAATACCTAAAGGAAAGTTTAGCTTAAGCTTACAGCGAATAAATCCTACCGATGAAGTAGATTTTAATAAATTAAACAAAAAATTAAGAAACTTAAAAACTCATATAGAGAATCAATATGGTTCTGATTCAGTAGAAGGCATTATTATTGATAATAAATGGTTGAGTGGAAAAATCAATGGATTTTTAAATAAGAAGTCTAATGACAAAGCTATTGATGAAAAGCAGTTTTTATCTTCATTTATGCAATTTTTTATTGATACTGCAAAGAAACGACTAGATAAGCCAAATAATCCGATAAGTTATAGAACCATACAGCATTATCAAACAACAAAGATTAAATTAAATGATTATGAACGGCATGCAGGGAAGTTGGTTAAACTGACAGATGTTGATATGTTTTTTCATGAGGCTTTTATTGAGTACTTGGATACAGAGCAGAAATTAAACCCAAATACGATTGGCGGTTATTTGTCTGTAATAAAACGAGTTTGTCGAAAGGCTGAGTTAAAAGGGTATGAAGTTAATGCAAATTATAAAAGTTCAGATTTTAAATTGCCTTCAAATAAAACAACTGACACTTATTTAACCTTGAAGGAGATTCATGAAATCAATAGTTTTGAATTTAAAAAGGATTATTTGGATAATGCTAGAGATTGGTTAATCATAGGGGTTTGGACTGGTTTTAGGGTGTCAGACCTGTTAACATTGACAAAATCTAATATTGATGGGGATTTTATTCAAAAAGATACTTTAAAAACAGACTTTCCAGTTTATGTTCCGATGCATAATCATGTTAAGAAGATATTAGAAAAAAGAAAGGGCAAGTTTCCAAGAAAAATTTCTGACCCAAAGTTTAACGATTATATAAAAGTGGTTTGTAAGGATGTGGGGTTGACCTATGAAATTAAAGGGTCAAAGATGTCTCCTATTGAGATTGAAAAAAACGGAAAAAAGAAAACAGTATACCGCAAAGTAAACGATGTATATAAAAAGCATGAATTAATTTCAAGCCACGTTTGTCGTAGAAGTTTTGCAACTAATCATTATGGCAAACTTGATACCCTTACTATCATGAAAATTACAGGACATAAGACTGAATCACAATTTTTGAAGTATATTAAAATCACTCCTAGAGAATATGCTGTGAAGCTTAAAAAATATTGGGAGAAAATTAATGTAAATGAATTTGTAAATAGTTAATTATGTTAAAACAAAAGGATTTTAGCCAGTTCTATATAATCAATTATAATCCATGGGCAAAGGAAGAAGATTTAAAAAATCGGGTAGAGCATCCTTTTGTTTTTATTGAAACTTATATTCATGATTTATCTGATTATCCATCCTTAAATACTTTTGAAAAAGCACAGGCAATATTTAATGATATAAGGGAGTATCAAAAGGTTGGTTACAACTGTTTTGAATTAGAATTAAATTTACTAAAAGAGAATAGAATAAAATATCTAAATCAAATTGCATCAAGGTTATTGAGTGTTCAAGCAGATTTGAGACAAATAAAAAGAAAGAAAGATTTGAAAAGGTATAAATCAATAGATAGCTTAATTCTTTTGCTTCTGAATTCAATTAAAGAAATTCTTCAATCAATCTTCATTTCTTATCATCTTGAACTTAACAATTCCAATAGAGAGGTTTTGTCTAAATGGTTCTATTTAAAAAAAGCTATTATTTCTTTCCGCTTTAATACATACCCCGAAGATAAAAGGCTAGAAATTCTATATCATAAATATTTAACAGATAGGGGGTTCATTTCTACGCTAACAAATTTCAACACTTTTAAATCTCTGTTTGAAGCAAAGCAATTAGAGAATAAAATAAACTGGATAGATAGAAAATCTTCTCTTTACTATTTCATCAAACTACTAGTAAAGAAAAAAGTAGTTAAAAACCCTAAAAACAAACATTGGGAAATTACATCTGAATTCTTTTTACTAAATGGAGAGGCACTTATGCCTAGGGATTTTCTAAATCAAAAAGAAACACAAAATAAAAAGAGTAGGGTAGTCCTTGAATCTTTCGTAAATGCCCTTTCTCAAAACTCTTAATTTAAAATTAATATTTCCACATTAGCTAATTCAAAAGCTGCAACCCATTATCGGGCTTGGTATTGTGATTATTTTTACCTATAGTTACTCTTACTTTTAAATCAGAGTATTTCTTTTTTATGTAATTAACCTTCTCTTTGTAAGGCGTTAACAGTAAAAAAGTCAACTATGAATCAAGTAATTTTAACTTCTATTAAATTAGATGAATTAGTTCAACTATTAACTAATAAGTTTGAGGATATAATCCAAAAGAATAATGAAGTAGTTTCCAAACAAGTTTTTAATACTGAACCAAAGAGCAAATACTTAAACAAAAAAGAAGTTGCTGAAATTTGTAAAATAACCTCTCCAACTACCCTTTGGAATTGGGAGCAGAAAGGAAAACTTGTACCAACAAGAAAAGCAGGGAAAAAACCACTTTATCTTAGGAAAGATGTTGAAGAATTCCTGAAAGGAAATTACAATGGGTCTAACTCAAATGCAGCTTAATTATGTTAGACTTTGTGAAATTTAGAATAGAAGACAAAGAAGGTTTTGAAACCTTTGTTCAAGGTAATTCCTCTTTAGAGAAATCATATAAGGCTTATTCCAATGAAGATGGTGTATTTTACCCAATTATAGGTAAACTTCATAACATGGAATATAGAATTACTAGAACTGAAGCAATTGTGTCTGGTAGTATTCATAAGTTTTATAATAGTATAAATGGTTTTGGCTGTATTAATTATAATGATTTTAGTATCAAAGAGTTTTATTTAGCTATTGATTACCTATGTGATACATTGCTAATTGATAAAACGAAAACGACAATTACTAATTTAGAGTTTGGATTTAATATTATAATAAATAAACCAAGTAGTTATTTTATAGAGCAAAGTGTTCAGATGTATGACTTTCAGCCCTACGACAATCGAATTAAGACCAAAGCAGGAACTACATTTAAGCTTTTTAAAAAATCTGATTTTTCAATCAAAATTTATGATAAAGGGTATGAATCTAAATTAGAGCAAAAAAATTTATTAAGAATTGAGCTAAAAATTATTCAAAAAAGATTTTTAAACAAGATTGGAATAAATTCCTTAGACCAATTAGATGAACTAGCTGTTTCAGCTTTATTTAAAGCCTTTGTAGAGCGTTATAATAAAATGTTAATAGTAGATTCGATTTCCGCATGGAATGCTCTTGAAACTCACGAAAGAGCGTTTTATGAAAACTATACAAATCCAAGCTACTGGGTAATGTTAAGAAGCACCAAAACATCACAGGAAATCAGGAAAGATAAAAAGAGAATTATGTCATTTATAAAAAGGATAGGTTATGATTCACATAAAAATCAAATATTAGAATTCATCTCTACTAAATTCAATCAACTGGTTACTTCATAATACAATAAACTCTTACATTATGTAGTTTTATATCAAATTGCTAACTATAAGACATCTTACATTCTTACAACTGCACATAATCTAATAGTTACACCTACTCAATCTTCAGCCTACCATTCAAAATTTCAGCTTTAAAGATTAGGGCAATTATTTCATTCAACTTCATTTATTTTTATTGTGTGTAATTACTTTAATAGCTACAAGTTTTTGATTCTGAACTGTTGTTACTGCTCTTGTTGAAAACATACTGGTAAACTGATAAGTTAGTATAGCGTATTCTTGTCCATGGGCTAGTAATGAGTGATTTATTTCGGGTAAATACTCATAGTTATTTAAAGATTTTTCCAGTTTAAAAAAAGTAGAAATTCCATCAATGTTCCTGTCGTATAATTCTCTTTCATCATAAACGATATTCGTTAAAATTTGGTCATAGTCAATATTGTAGAAAACAAATTCTAAGTCTAAATAAATCTTAAATAGTTTCTTATTCGGTATTGTGATGTCCATAAACGTTTAATTGTGTTACTTGTAAAACTTCTTATTATTGGCACGTGCTATAAATTATTATTAACGTCTATCATTTTTACAACCTACCCATCAAGCTCTCTTTTTAGGCTTTTTTTATTAAATATGAAGAATTTAAAATACAGTCCTACGTGCGCCTATTACATAAAGGCTTTAATGGCTTTTTTTTAGCTCGATTCTCTTTTTAATATAGATTATCAAAAATGTTAATATAAAAGCTGGATATAGAATACAAAAAACGACTGCATTAACCTCGTAATAGGATACCCCTAACAAATTAGCTAAATTGATTATAAAGTCTCCACAGTATGCAAATATTTGGTTAACTAAATCCATCATAAGGTCTTTTTTAAAGCTTTAATTTGATAATGCATTTTTATAGACTTAACCAATAAATAGAACATCAATAAAGGAATTAGAATCACTAAGAAAACGACATTCATAAACTGATAATTATTTCCCGAATGCAATATTTTTATCATGCCAAAATAGATTGGGTCGATGTACTTGAAATAAGGTTTGGCAAACTTGACATGATAAGCTTTACAATGGCTAGTAGTTTCTGTGTAGCAATACCATGAACATTTATCTAATTCAGGCTTAAACGAGTTAATAGCTTTAACTCCCCTTAACTGGAACGGTTTGTTTTTAATAGTAGGTCTTACCGATTCATTTACCGCCACCATTATTAAAAAGGGCAATAACAATAAGCACAGATATAAAATAACTCTTTTCAAATCAAAATTAAATATTGGTAAATGGGTTAACTGAGAGTTTATCCTTTAATCATTTTCAACCTCCAATGGTTTAGAATACTAGCTATCTCAAAAAGTTCCTTTTTTTCGGACTGTTTAATTAGGTTTTGAAGTTCTGTTACGATTTCATCTGGGTTTTCAAAATAACCATATAAGTCTCTTTTACCTCTCATTAAGTCATAAATCCATTTGGTCGTTCTATGCTCTATACCAACTGCTTCCCACTCCTTCTTTTTCTGCAATAGCTTTTCATCATTGCTATATCCAGAATTTACATGACTTATTAGTTCATTCCTCTGCTGATAGCCTAGTTTGTGCTGTTCTGATGTTAATGTTTTATTTTCTTCTTCTAAAGCTATAAAAACCTCTCGAAGTTGTTTTTGGTATTCAATATTAACCATAGTAACACTTAAGCCCTTTTTTAATTTTTTGATAGATTTTCTATTGATATTTCCGCTTACTTTTACTAGCCTCTGCATAAGAAGTATAAGCATAAACATCTCGTGTTATAATTTTAGTTCTATGCTTTTTTAATTCCTCTTTAGTTTGAAAATCCCTAACTTTATTTAAAACGTTTGATTCATATTTAGAATCTATTAAAGGATAATGTATTTGTTTATATTCATATTCTGCTTTATCCAATAATTTATACTTTTCATCTTCATTATAATTTTCTATTTCAATAACCCCAGTTGTGAAGGCTTTTTTATCCCATACTACAAAATCATAGCCATCAATTTTATCGGTATATGAGCCTCCTGTTGGAGTTGGCACTTCCATATAAGTAGGTTCAGAATGTTCTAATCGAGGGGATTCTAACTTAAAAACTACATAAGCAAACTTCTTGTTTTTTGCTTTTTCTATTTTATCAGGTTTTGATGCAGAATTATTTCCCCTTATGTCATCGATTCTTTTAACTTCATTTTTACAAGAAAGAACCATTAACACAACTAACAATACAGGCAATAATTTTGAATTTTTCATTCTAATTTAAATTTTATTTTGTTCATAACGACTACAATTATTGACAGGAAAAACCATAGGAATAATATATATTGGTAATCATTAAATGTAGCCTTAATATAATATGGTAGTTTATTTCTATAGGCATTAAAATCTCCGCCATACATCAAGTCTTTGACTTGATAGTTTAAAGAAGAATTTTTGAACTGGTGGTTGGTAACAATACTACCTAACTGGCTGTTAAATTGTATTCCAATAACCCTATCAGTGCCGTATTCGTAAGCGGAATTAGTTTTATTTTCTGAATGATAACTAAATGTTCCGAAATTTTGCAGAATAAATATCAATCCAAATGATAGAACTAGGCATAGTATAATCCTGATAATTATTTTTTTACTTAATCTGATTTCCTTTTTAGAATCCATTCCTCATTTTTATTAATCCGAATATTACAAAAATAAATTGATTTAACCCCTCTAGGGGGTCGATGAATTTGTTAAAATGGGCAACATTTCGACATGTTGTCAAAAAAGGAAGAACAAGAGATTTTAAATAACATTGGAGAAAGGATTAGAGTATTGAGAATTGAAAGAGGCTTAAGCCAATTTCAATTAAATGTGGATGCTGACCTATCCAAAAATCAATTAGGAAGGATAGAGCGTGGAGAGCGTAACGTTAAGATATTAACGCTCTACAAAATTGCTAAAGCATTACAAGTTGAAATATCAGAAATCCTTTAGCTTTAATTTATTTAACAGCTAATCTTCTAAATGCTTTTATTATTTGAAATATAAAAATTCCTAAGAAAAGTCTATGTAATAGGTCTAGGAAGTAAAGCCAAGTAGAAACATTTTCACCGTAAGTTACTGAAAATCTTCTAGCAGGATTAAACATATTTGCAAGTGTTGAAAGATTGTCAACAAATACTCCTTTTATCAAAGAAAAATCAGCAAACGGTAAATCAAAATCATACCATAATTCTTTGGTAAATAGTGGCAGACTTATTCCGTAGCATACTATAGTAATACCAATTAATAAAATAAGTGGTTTTAACCAATTTAGACCATAATCATTAGTTCTGCTAATAGCCATTATAACTTTATCACCTAAATTATAATTTCCAGAAGCTTTAAGTTCATTGCGGTATGCTTGCATTTCACGAGCTTGAAACATAAGGTTGTCTATCTGATTTCCGCTTGATTTTAAAGTGTGCTTTATTTGTCTATATAATTCTCTCCTCCTGCGAAAGCCTTGTGCTGCTTCATTTTCAGGTGTTGTTATTCTAATTTTGCTATCATCAAACCAGTTAACATTTGAAGCCTCAATTCCATTAAATGACACATTACTGATATCAATAAAATCAAATGAGTTAAAATCAAACTCGTTGAACCTTGTTAATCCTAAACTACTATCATACGCTATTATGGAAGAATCAGGGTCTTCTTCTGTTTTAAATAAAGTGTTTTCAGCTCCGCTCCTTTCAAAAGTAATATCGCCAGAATTGGAAAAGTCAATTAGCTGAAGCCTTTTAAAGTTAATCCTTTTGAAAACAACCTTCAAATTCTCATTCATTCCAGAAATCGAGGTTTCAAATATTTTCCAACCAATAATTCTAAGAATTCCCTGAAAGTTCGGAGATAGTCTAAGAGTTAAATTCTTTAATTCTTTACTCATTCCATCAAATTCAAATCCTTCAATAAAGTTTGCTTCTGAAATGTAAATATTATCTAAACTTGATTCATGGTTTGTCCCTGTGTCACCCCTATTTTCTAGTTTAGCTTTTTTTTGGAAAGTATCACCATGGATGTAGATACTTTCTATTCTTGAAGATTTTATTCCAAATTCTTGCTCAAAAACATTTTGATTAAAGGTTAGACTTTTGTTCGTATCTACATTCCAAAGTTTAACAGAACCTTGAAATGTAGATTTAATAAAAGCTAAATCCAATTTAGAAGAAACAATGCGACAATTGTTTACTCGACTTTTACTGATATTTAAGGAATATAGATTTGCTCCTTTAACATCTAAAAGCTTTGATATTTCACTGTTCGATATTCTAAAAGCATTCCCTGTAAAAATAGAGTCTAATATGGATAGAGTGCCTATCGAGCTTTCATTTTCTATTGCAACACCTCTATTAAATAGACAACCTTCACTAAACGTTAAAAATTCAGTTTTACATTTGTTAAAAAGGATACTGCAATTATAAGGGTTGTATAGCGTGTCAAATTTATCTGTAGAGCAAGCTCTAAAAATGATTCCTTTTTTAAATTCACAATTGAAAAAGGCTAAACCAGAATTTAATTCAGCGGAGTAAATAGTAACAAGTTCTTTGAAAACTGTATTTCTAACAACTCCAAAGTTCCAATCAACATGTTCTCTACCAATTGAAATTTTGGAATTGGTTTCAAAATTACCTTTTTGCAAGGTATCTTTTTTAAGTCTATCTATAAACTGTGCTTGATTTAAACCTGTGCTAATCATTTAATCAATTTTTTATCCCATCCTAAATCTTTAATTAGAGTAATCATGGCAAAGGTTTCAGATTTGGTAAACTTATCAGCTTTGGTTTTATAATCCCCTTGTTTTATCTCCCAATTTTCTAAATACCTGTAAATCGTATTTCCTAATAATGACTTAGTGTCTTTAATAGCTCTCCATACAGTATTTAATAACTCTACACGGTCTGTAGAACCACTAATTAAAGAGCTTTGATAAACTTTTATAAGCTCATCTATAGATTGTATAAATAATGCATTTTCAGGGGCGTTTAAAGCTTTTAAAACCTCTTGTTGTTTACTTGATTTAACTTCCAGAATTTCGCCTACATCCGTTTTTACTTTTCTTAAATAGGGGTTTTTATCTAAATCGTCCGAAAGTTGATATGAAAACTCTCCATAATGAGATTTCTCGAATGTATATGGAATATCAACTCCAAAAATATTCTTAAGATTAGCCGATGTTTTTTGAGCATAAACTTTACCACGTCCAGAACCCAATCCCAATTCTGTTTTTTGAATAATCATGGCTTGTTGAAGATTTGCTACTTCAGCAATGGTTTCTAAATTTGGAAATAAAGCTTCTATTACATCATCACTATTTTCTTTCTGCTTTGGATTAAATACTTCTTGTAAGACTGCTTGTATCAGTTGTTCTGCCTGTAGCTTACTCTCCTCAACCTGTTTTTCTAATTGGTCGCAATGAGTCATTAACTCATTTACTTTTGACACTATAGCTTTTTGCTCATTCAAAGGAGGTAATGGTAAAGGTATTTGGTTTAACCTTCCTTGATTTAGCTTTATTTGCATAGGCGGTTGTCCATTCAAATATGGGCTTAAATCAATAGAGTTAATATATATAGCTAAATATGCAATAGTTACTTTATCGAATGAATCAACCACATGAGCATGATTATTTACCCAATATTTACCTTCAGCAAAATATGCTACAGGTTTAGTTCTTCTAAGTAGATTGCCGCCATCTTCAGCAATAAGTAGTAATCTCTCATTAAATAAGAAATCATCTATATGGTCTATAACACCTTGTGCGCCATAATAGTCATATGCTCCTTGTCTTAATGCACGTTGTGCTTTAGACAATGGTATTCTTTCACCATCTCGATTAATACAAGACTCTAAAAATCTACACCACTCCCAGTAATCAGGTAATTCATAAGGAATTTCATCTTTAGTAACAGGGAGAAATTGTTTTTCCTTCTTTATTTTTTTCTTGGCAATAAGTTGTTCTTTTTCATTTTTAATTCGCTTAAGCAATTCAGAGGCAGATTCTAGATTGGGGTTCTTTTTTCTCCAGTCAGCAGTCAATTTGCCTTGAACTGCTTCTTGAAGAATACTTTGACGTAATTTCGAGATTTGGTCAAATTGGTCGATTGCATTAATATTTATGGTTTGAATTTTAACTCCTATCTCTTGAAGTTCAAGTATTTTATTTTCAATTTCTTGATTAAAGTATATTCCTGAAACGCATTCATCTTTCAAGTCATTAAAAAAGCTAACGATACTTCTCTGAAATCTCTTATCTGGAAAAGGAAATTTTAGAGCCTCAATTTGCTTATTACTTACATTTGGTTGCGCTCCGCCATAGCCTAAATTTTGAACAATAGATTGAATTCCTCTTGCCAACCAGTAAACATATTCACTTTCAAATTCATCAGGGTTTAGTACTTCAAATTTACCTACTCTTTGGTTCAAGTATAATTTACCCAATCCTTCTTGAACAATTGCTAGTTTACCAATTGTTCCTCCTGTCATGGCTATAATAATATCTCCTTGATTAAGTTCGTATCGTTCAAGAGATTTGCCTTCCTTATAATATTTAACAGAACTTAAATCAATCTTTTCATTATTGAAATCAGATATTCGAATTATTGGCACACCAGATTGAATATAGTCTCTACTTTTAAAAGCAAAACCTCCAACCATTTTTATATGCTCACCTAGAGGTTGTAAGTCTAAAGATTTTGATAGTTCATCATTCATTATCTTGATATATTTATCAAGATTATCATAAAACACATTTAGATAAATATTATTCATTTGCTACATGTGTTTTAATTTCATTAAGAAGATTTAGGCTTTCACTAAGACTAACTTCAAGCGATTTAATAACTTCTTGACTTGAATAGACCTTGTTCTCTTCAATAATATTGGGATTCTTTATATCCAGATTATAGCCCCTTTTGGCAATCTCATCAATAGAAACTTTCCAAGCTAATTCATTTTCTTTTCGCTTGTTCCACCATGCTTTTTCCTTGTCAAACTCCTTGATTTTTATTGGCTTACTTTTATTATAGCTTTTTTGACCTTCTGGGTAAGGATGTTCATAATACCAAATCTCTTTTGTTGGAGTGCCTTTCTCTAAAAAGAGTAAATTAGTTTTTATACCAGTATATGGGTTAAAAACTCCATTGGGAAGTCTAACAATAGTATGTAAATTACATTTGGTCAAAAGCTCCTCCTTTATTCTGGTTTTAACACCTTCTCCAAATAAAGTGCCATCTGGCAATACAACAGCGCAACGCCCACCATCTTTTAACAACTTTATAATTAATGCTAAAAACAAGTCTGCTGTTTCCTTTGTTCTGAATTTTTGAGGAAAGTTATTTTCTGTTCCGTCTTCCTCTGTACCACCAAATGGTGGATTCATCAGTATAATGTCCACACGGTCTTTTTTACTCCAATCGCTATAAGGCATGGTTAACATATTATCACGTCTTACAGCAGGTAAATCAAACCCATGTAACATTAAATTTGTGGTGCATAATAAATGAGGTAAGGGTTTCTTTTCTATCCCTCTAATAGACTTCTGCAAAACGTCTCTTTCCTGTGGAGTATTCACTTGTTTGCGTACATGCTCTATACTACAAGTTAAAAAACCTCCTGTACCACTAGCCATGTCCAAAATAGTTTCGCCTAATTGGGGGTTAACCATATCAACCATAAATTGTGTAACAGCCCTTGGAGTATAGTATTCTCCAGAAGACCCTGCGCTTTGTAGTTCCTTTAAAATAGTCTCATATAAATCATTAAAAACATGTCTATCTTTACTGTTATTAAAGTCTATTTTATTGATGATATTTATAACTTGACGGAACAAAGTTCCATTTTTCATGTAGTTGTAGGTATCCTCAAAAACCGATCGAATAATATTGGCTTGTGGGCTTTGTATATTTAATTCTTTTAGGGTAGGGAATAGGTCATTATTAATTAACTCCATCAAAGCATCACCAGTTAAACCTTCATCATCACTAGCCCATGAATCCCATTTTAAACGGTCTGGAATAGGGCTTTGATAACCTTCAACGGTTAATTCCCATTCTTCTTCTTTGTCTGCAAAAATCTTTAAAAAAAGCATCCAAACCATTTGAGATATACGTTGTGCATCACCATCTACACCTGCATCTTTACGCATGATGTCTCTTATGGATTTTATATTTGTTGTTATTTGTGTCATTTGTTTATATTATCCTTGTTCTACTATTGCCCTCTTCAATAAGCTCTGAAATCCTATCATTAATTCCATTATTGTTATAGATAGAAATAAGTTCATGTAAAATTTGGTCTCCTGATAATTCTACTAATACCCTTTCTTTGTTGACGAAATTTAATAGTAAAACAGATTCTGAATAAAATATTAATTCTGAATCGCTTACAAAAAAAGACTTACTAAAAACATCTATTCTTTCAATAGTCATCTCACCTAAATCAATAACCCCACCAATATCTGGAAAACTAATTCCTTCAAAAATATTCATTGAAAAAGTTTGATAAGGAATATATTCAAACTCTTCATCTTCCACAAAAAGAATATTTAGAATTATTCGTTCAACAGGTTCAGATAAATCAATTAGTATTCCTGAATTAGTGAAACCAATTTTGGAGCTAACACCAATTAAACTTTGAAGTTTATTAATTATTTCATCTTGAATTTCTATCATAATTAACTAAGCTCCAGTATTATAAATTTCTTGTTCCAATTCTAATAAAGCTCTATCGAAATCCCGTTTCTTACCAAAAGCACGTACTAGTTCAACTGGAGAACCCATATCAATTAACGGCTTAACTTTAAGTACTCCATTATCTTCAATGGCTATAACGCCTTCATTTTCATATTTATCCAAAAGCTTTTCTATTACTTGCCTTGCTTGTTCTCCATACTTTCCAAAATAGTTTCTTTTACGCACATTATTGGCACGTTCCTTTCGGGTTAATGGTGGTTGGTCAAACGCAATGTGGCAAATGAGGTCGAAGACATCCATGTCATTTCCAATTTCCTCTTTTAATGCTTCATATAAAATACCCTGTTCTGCTAGTTCTTCTAATAGTTCAGATTTTTTTGGAGAATTTCTCCACTTGATTATAAAATCATCTAGTGAGGCAAAATTTGCTTTAATATTATCTTTAGTGTAATCTTTTAGAGATTCAGTAATAAGCTTGCCATCCTTACCATAATATTGCACTCGTTCATGGGCTACTTCAACTTTAATATTATTAACGTAATATTTTCTAGGCTCACTATCCTCGTCATCAATATCAATATTAGGTAGGTTTCCATCTGGATAATCTGGTTCATCGTCCAAGGGAGACCATTCTTCACCATCAATAATTCCTACTTCATCTTCATCTGGTGGTATAACTGGCTGTTCTGGTTCTGGCTCATAAATTTGAACTGGGTCTCCGTCAAAATCTGGGTCTGCAAAATGATTTGTCGCCTTTCTGAAATCCATGATAGTGAAATACACCTTTCCATCATCTTCCCTTATTCGTGTACCACGCCCAATAATTTGCTTAAATTCTGTCATAGAATTTATATTGGATTCCAAAACGATACATTTTACCATCTTAGTATCTATACCAGTTGTAAGCATTTTTGAAGTGGTTGCTATTACTGGAAATCGTTCCTCTACATCAGTAAAATTATCAAGCTCTTGTTTGCCTACTTCATCATCTCCCGTAATTTTAACTACATATAATGGATGCTTAGCTACCAAATCGGCATTCTCATTTATTAAAGCAATACGCATGCGGTTAGCATGGTCTATATCTGTACAAAAAACAATGGTCTTTGCATAACGGTCAGTTCCCTTTAAATATTCAGTGATTTTTTTGGCAACCAATTCGGTTCGTTCATCTATGGCTAAAGTGCGGTCATAATCTTTTAGGTTATAGATACGGTCTCTAATCTCATTACCATATTTATCAATCAAGCCCCTAGTGGGTCTCCAACCTTCATCAACCGTAGTGGATATTCGGACTACTTTATATGGTGCTAAAAATCCATCCTCAATACCTTGCTTTAAAGAATAAGTATAAACAGGCTCTCCAAAATATTCCATATTTGAAACATCCTTAGTTTCTTTTGGAGTTGCGGTTAAACCAATTTGAGTTGCACTACTAAAATATTCAAGCACTTCTCTCCATGCAGATGCTTCCGATGCACTCCCCCTGTGACATTCATCTATGCATACCAAATCGAAAAAATCTCTGGAGAATTCTTTATATACATTCTTTACTTCTTCATTTCCAGTTAAACCTTGGTAAAGAGCAAAATATATCTGATACGATTTATCAATCTTACGATTTTTGATTATATGCATGATTTCGTTACCAAATGGTTTAAAATCTCCATTCTTGGTCTGGGTCAATAAAGCATTTCTATCAGCAAGAAATAAAATACGTTGAAATCGTTTTGATTTCCATAACCTCCAAATAATATTAAATGCGGTATATGTTTTTCCTGTTCCTGTAGCCATAACTAAAATAAGCCTAGTTTGACCTTTAGCAATAGCTTCAACAGTTCTATTAATAGCATTCTGCTGATAATATCTAGGAGACATGCCTCTTTCATCAATATGATAATCTTGTTCTACAAGTGTTCTGGGTTCTACGTCCTTTAGTCCTTTGTATTCTAAATACCGCTCCCATAATTCTTCTGGAGATGGAAAATTATCAAGTGATAGTTCAGTTTCTATCTTGCCTTCTTTAATTGTTTTATCATGAAAAACAAAACTGTCCCCATTAGAAGTAAAAACAAAAGGTATGTCAAGTATTTTAGCATATTCTAAAGCTTGTTGCATTCCATGCCCTACAGACTGATTATTGTCCTTAGCTTCAACAACAGCTATAGGTTGACTAGGTTTGTTATAAAGAATGTAATCGGCACGTTTTCGCTTCCCTCTTGTGTAAAGTTTCCCTTGAACAATAATACGCCCATCTGTAAATGAAACCTCCCTACGTAATTGGGTATTTTCATCCCATCCTGCTTTTTTAATTGCAGGAGTAATAAACTTGGCGCATATATCTGTTTCGGATAGTGTTTTTTTATTCAACTTCGATTATCGTTAGCATTCATAAGGGAGATTCAAATATAGGAAAAGTAAACTTATGGAATATTTAAATCTATTATAAAGGTGTCAAAAATTTGAAAATTTATTTTTTTTGATTGATGCTTCCAGAGGACACAACATACCCAGAATAGAATCGCACCCCCTGTTCCAATATTTTCGGATAACGCCCATGTTAAAAAATAGACTTTTTGATTCGCAGATTTTCTAAAAACCAATTCACAATGATTTGAAGTTTTTTTTGGAAACTTTCATTTAACTCGTTTCGTTTCAGATTATTTGATTCAAAAATTCTTATATTAGCAATGTTGTTAGATTTTAAGAATTATCAAGCGTTCTAGACATTTACTGGAAATCTGCAAATCTTCGTTTAAAAAGTGATTCAAATATAATACTAGGGGTGTTTTTGGGGGAATATGAAAATTTAAAAACCCTGAAATCCTTTATTGATAAGATATTCAAGGTTTTTGACTGTGCGCACGAGAAGATTCGAACTTCCACATCCTAAAACGGATACTGGCCCCTCAAGCCAGCGCGTCTACCAATTCCGCCACGTGCGCTTAAATAAGGGCGTAAAAATAGAAAAAGTTAAGTTATAAAGCTTAATTTTTTCTATTGAAAAGATTTAAATGATGTATTTATAAATGCAGGGATATAAATATTTTAGATATTATACCAATAAGAAATAGTAAAATCTATTAAATTGTAAATAAAGAATTAATATCAAAGAGCTTATATTTATAGGTTTCTAAACAATGTCACAGGAATATTGTAATTATTATAACATGAAAGCTAAAAAACACTTAATTTATACTTTTACCATTGCTAGTATATGTTATCACTCTCTTATATTTTCTCAAAGCTTTACTAGAATTGAAAATCAGGCAGGACTTAATAGGTTATATGAGAATATGGGGGTTTCAGTTGCCGATTATGATGGTGATAACGATTTGGATTTGCTCGTAGTCGCTAAGACCAAAGACGAACGTGGGGTCGGAACAAGTCATAGTAAACTATTTGAAAATAATAATGATGGCACTTATACAGATGTAACTGTAAGAGCAGGATTGTCTAATTTACATCCTTTTGATGATGGTCACTTATCAGATCCAGAGAATAGGGTTGATGATTCATATGTAGATTATAAATGGGGTGCTTCTTGGGGAGATTATGATAATGATGGAGACCCAGACTTGTTTTTTACAAATAGTTATAGAGTTCAACTTTTTAATAATTTGGGTAATGGTAGTTTTAATGAAGTCACCGTGAGTGCTGGGTTTAATGCTGTGAATAACTGTTTCAATACTTCAGCTCTATGGTTTGATTTTAATAAAGATGGTTACTTGGATATTTTTATAGGAGACTATCAATCTAGTTGCTCTGGAAATAGTTTATATAGAAATAATGGTAATGGTACTTTTACAGATGTTTCTAATTTAATTGGTAACGAAGCTGGCTCTCGGGAAAGTCTGTTTACTTTCATGGCTATTCCTATAGATGTAAATAATGATGGATGGTTGGATATATATGTGTCTAATGATTTTGGAGATAATAACCTTTATATTAATCAAAATGGTACAGGATTTTCTGAACAGTCTAAAGCGTATAATTTAGCTGAAAACTATTATGGAATGGGAGTATCTGTGGGCGACTATAATAATGATGGTCTTTTTGATATTTACTTATCCAATATAAAAACAAATTTACTCTACACAAAAGATATAGGTGATAACTATATTGATGTAGCAGCATCACAGAAAGTTACAAATGGAGGTTGGGCTTGGGATTCCCGTTTTGCTGATTTCGACTTAGATTATGATGAGGACTTATTACTTGTTAACGGTTATGTAGATCAGAAAAATTTTAATGTCTACTTTGAAAATTTATTAAATGAAGGAAAACAAGAGTTTTTAGATCAATCTGATGAAACTAATATTAAGAATCTAACATATAGTATAGCGACTGAAGTTTTTGATTATGATAATGATGGCGATTTAGATATTTTTATTACCAATAGAGATGACAAACCTTTCTTTTACAAAAATACAGTCATAGATGGCTCTCAGCCCGATGGTATACATTGGTTTAAAGTGAAATTAGAGGGAAAAACATCTAATAAAGATGGTATAGGAGCCTCAATATCTATAACCACAAATAGTGGTATTTATCACAGATACTATCATGGAGCTAGTCTTTATGGACAAAGTTTACAGCCAGTACATTTTGGAATTAGTACAGATACAGAAATTGAGGAAATAAAAATTACATGGCCATCTGGACAAATAGACACTTACATGAATTTAAGTGTAGATGAAACTATTTTAGCAGTAGAAGGACAAGGTTATCAAATGTTGGATATTGAGCCTGCTACTGTACTTTCAGGTTGTACAGACTCAACTTCTTGTTCCTATAATCCGTTAGCTATTTTAGATGATAATTCATGTACATATTTAGAGCCAAAAACCATAACTGGAAATGCAAACTCAAAGTTTTTAAAAACTGAAACGTACACATATCCTTTAGCTACCGAAGCAACAATTAATTGGCAAGTACAAGGGGGAGAAATAATTGATGGTCAAGGCACAAGTAGTGTTATTATAAAATGGGGAGTAGAGCAATTTGGAGAAGTTGTAGCAAAAGAAGCAGATAACGTATGTTCTAGCCTTCCAGTTTCTTTAATAGTTAATTTAGAGGAAGGATTGTCATTTTTTGATCAAGATTTTTCTGTTGCAAGACTTTGGAACGAGGCTCTGTTGAATGCTATTCGAGAGGATTACGCAAGACCAACCGTACATGCAAGAAACCTTTTTCATGCCAGTATTGCAATGTATGATGCTTGGGCAGTTTATGATGATAATGCTAAACCTTATTTAACAGGAAAAGAAGTAAATAGTTTTAAAACGGTATTAAAGAAATTTTCTCCCGCTGAGGAGTTGAATGCGTCAAGAAATAAAGCTATAAGCTTTGCAGCATACCGTTTACTATCCCATAGGTTTCAGGAATCTCCAAATGCTAAACAAACTAAAGACAGGCTAGATTTGTTAATGAATGTATTGGGTTATGATATAAATTATACATCAACAGATTACGCTACAGGAGATGCAGCAGCTATGGGGAATTATATAGCAGAAGTTATTATTAATTATGGGCTTATAGACGGTTCGAGAGAATCCAATGCATATGATAATGCTTTTTATCAACCGCTTAACCCACCCTTAGCACCAGAAATTGCTGGGAATGATACAGATATAGATCCTAATAGGTGGCAACCTTTGTCTTTAGATGTATTTATAGACCAAAGTGGCAATTTAATAGCTGGAGATACACCAGACTTTTTAAATCCAGAATGGGGTAATGTTTTTTCTTTTTCATTAACTGAAGATTCAAAATCTATCTATCAACGCAATGGAAATAATTATAGCGTGTACCATGATCCAGGAACCCCACCATATTTAGATTTAGCAATGAACACATCAGCTAGTGACGCTTATAAATGGGGAAATTCATTAGTTTCTATTTGGAGTTCTCATTTAGATCCAACAGATAATGTAATGTGGGATATCTCTCCAAATGCTATTGGGAATATAGAAAGCAGTTCATTACCTAGGAGTTTTGATGATTATTCCACTTTTTATAATTTATTGGAAGGTGGGGATATTAGTAAAGGATATTCAATTAACCCAGCTACTAATGCTCCTTACCAAGAACAATTAGTGCCACGAGGAGATTATACTAGAGTTTTGGCAGAATTTTGGGCAGATGGACCAGATTCAGAAACACCCCCTGGACATTGGTTCGCCTTGCTAAATTATGTAAACGATAATCCTCTTTTAGAAAAAAGACTGTCTGGTGGAGGAGACGTTTTAAATCCTTTAGAGTGGGATGTTAAATCGTATTTCATTATGGGAGGCGCTATGCATGATGCTGCTATTTCTGCTTGGAGTATTAAAGGATGGTATGATTATGTTAGACCAATTTCTGCTATACGGTATATGGCGGATAAAGGTCAAAGTACAGATGCTTCTATAGACAACTATGATCTTGCGGGAATACCATTAAGACCAGGCTTTATAGAAATTGTGGAAGAAGGAGATCCTTTAGAAGGCAGGGAAAATGAAAATAGAGGAAAGATAAAACTTTATACATGGAAAGGGCATAGCAGTATAGGAGATACTAATGTAGATCAGGCAGGAGTTGGTTGGATATTAGCCGAAAATTGGTGGCCATATCAACGCCCTTCTTTTGTAACACCTCCTTTTGCTGGTTTTGTATCTGGACATTCTACATACTCTAGAGCTGCAGCAGAAGTAATAACTTTGTTAACAGGTGATGCTTATTTTCCAGGGGGTTATGGCGAATTTATAGCTAAGAAAAATGAGTTTTTGGTATTTGAAGAAGGCCCTTCAATGGATATAAAATTACAATGGGCTACCTATCGTGATGCATCAGATCAATGTAGTTTATCTAGAATATGGGGAGGCATTCACCCACCAGCAGATGATATTCCTGGTAGATTAATAGGAGAAATAGTTGGAGTAGATGCATTTTATCTTGCTGTATCATATTTTCAAGGAAAAGAAAGAGAAGTTGACGATAATGAAATAACTATATTTCCTAATCCATCTTCAGGAAATATATTTGTGTCTAACACCAATGAGGCAGATACGTTTATTTTGTTTGATATAACTGGAGCAAAATTGGAAATAAGCACAGAATATAATACATTATCTAAGATTACTACTGTAAAACTACCTTCATCACTTTCGTCAGGAATGTATGTTATTAAAGTAAATAATTCCTCAAAATTTATAATTTTAAAATGATTTTGGTTTCAAAGAAATAAAAAGTAAAAACGAAATAGAGGCCTTAAAAATATAAAACCTCTTTAAATTTTATGATTTAAAGAGGTTTATTGTGACCGGGCTGGGGTCAGAACCTTTTGCTCTAACACCAGTATTTATAAGTCTTCTGCTAATTTTCACAGTCGTTGTTGACGAATTGTGAACCTTGCTGTAATTTTAAATATGTCAAATTAACTTTCGTTACTGCAAATATATATAATTTGAAGTTGTCATTTTATTTATTAGTTTTTTTTATTAAAGGAATCTTAATTCTTTGTGAAATTTAATTGATACAAGTTTTGTTAAAAAAACCATATAGGAAATAACATATTCATACAATATTCCCGAAATATAAACTCGCAAAATATTTCTCGGAAAAGGGACGGCATAAAGCCATTCCTTTATCCACTGCTTATTTATTCCGTTTCCTTTTGAGCAGAAATTTTGTCTTCCGTTTAGGTTCTGCAAAAATATTGTTTAATCTAAAATTTAAGTATTATGACAACAAAAGCAAGTACCACAAGTAAAAACGGAAAGGCATCAGCCACCATTAAAAATGAAGTCAAGAAGAAATTGACTCAAGGCGCCATTGGACTTCAAGTTCAAGAATTACCTATAGGAAGGATTATTCCTGACCCAATGCAACCAAGAAAAACTTTTAACAAGGAAGCTCTAAAGCAACTGTCTGAAAGCATCGAAGAACACGGTGTCCTACAACCTATTACCGTCCGAAAATCTGGAAAGGATTACATCGTAGTAATGGGTGAGCGTAGGTATCGCGCAAGCAAATTGGCGAAAAAGAAAACCATTCCGAGTATCGTTAGGGAGTATGATAATAATGATATTCTGGAAATTCAAATTATCGAAAATCTACAGAGACAAGATGTTGAACCTACCGAAGAAGCTGAAGCAGTTGCTTTCCTAAGTGAAAGATATTCGCCAACAGAAATTTCAAAACGGTTGGGAAGAACAGAAAACTTTGTAAGGCAACGTTTAAAATTAGCCGGTCTAATTGAAGGTTTTAAAGTGTTTGTTCGTAATGGCGAAATGACGATTTCGTTAGGAGTAGGTGTTGCACTTTTCGAGCCAGAGGAACAGCAGATGATGCTGAAAACGATGGGTGAAGATTTTAATGCCAATCAAATTAATCAGATGATTAAAAACCAGACCTACGATTTGGAAAATGCACCTTTTGATTTAGTCGATGAAAAATTGATTACTAAAGTTGGTGCTTGTATAACATGTCCGTTCAATGCAATAAATCAAGGTAATTTGTTTGGCAATGGTAAAATGATGTGTACAAAATCAGCCTGCTATGAAACCAAGAAAAGTAAGTCATTTTTGAACTTGATTGAAAAATCGAAGAAAGAGAATGTTCTGTTGATTCCTGAAATACGCAAATATTGGGCAGATGACGAAAACAACCAGCTCATTATATCACAATTGGAAAAAAATGGATTGAAAGTCTATCTTCTGGATGATGTTGAAATAATCGAAGAACCGATTAAGCCTACAATGGAAGCAATTCAGACTGAATACCAGCATTACGACTATTCTAAAGATGAGCTGAAAGCTGAACTTAAAGAAGCTATTCAGGATTACAAGGAAGAATTGAAAACATATAATTCCGCAAAAGAAAACGGATTTGTAAATGGCATTGTGTTTCATCCAAAAACCTATGTGCACAAAGTAATTTTTGTGAAAATTGTAGAAGATTCAAAAGCTGAAAATTCTACATATTCAGAACCGTTGGCCAATAGAAAAATGGCAGAGTGTTCGCCAGAGGAACAAATCGTTAAAATAAAAGAAAGAGAAATTCGTAAGAAGCACATTGAAAACAACAAGCAGTTTGAAGAAGTTGTTCAAATGATTCGTGAAACCGATTATATTGAAAAGAAGAAAGCACTTTCGGTAGATGAAATGGTGGCTTTCTCATTAACGGTATTTGAAAATAATGTAGACTATGTAGGTCGACAAAAACACTTTTCAAAATTATTGGGCAACACATCTAAAAAGACCGATGTGGAAACTGTCGAGAACTTCAAAAAGAATTTCAAAAAGGAAACCTTTTATAAGTTGATTCGGTACATCCTAACCAAACAAGTACATTTTGGCGAAAGCAATCACGTTAATAACTTGACAAACATTTCATTCTACAATGCAATGCAATGGTATTATAAAACCAAAATTGCAAATATTGAAAAGGAATATGCAGAAGAGAGAAACAAGCGTGAAGCACGTTTGAAAGAGCGAATAGGAAATCTTGAAAAGAAAATTCAGGAATTAAACGATTAGCTTTTGTTGTTGGAAGTAAGGGTCGGCATTCGTGCTGGCTCTTGTTTTTTTATATAGTGCTTCATAGAAAAGGGTAAGTAGAACCCTATTCAATCAATATCAGCGCAAAGGTAAACCCGTAAAATACACCCATCAAAAGACTACGGCATAAAGCCTTCACACCATCCACGCTTATTTATTCCGTTTCCTTTTGAGCTGTGATTTTAGCTTCCGTTTAGGTAGTGCTTAAATATTGTTTAATCAAAAACTTTAGAATTATGAAACAAGTATCTGAAAAACCCAACATGTCATTACAAGAAGCAGAAGAGCATTATCGAGTAAGTAGTGAAAATTACGATGTCGATAGTGGAGAAAACCATTTGGCTTATTACAGAGATAAGCATCCTAAGGTTTATCAAGTACTATTAAATAGCGTTTAATATATAATCTCACATCATGGAAAATTTAAAATTAGTTCAGCTCGATTTCGGTTTTGAATGTAAGCCGATATCAGTAAAAGAAAAAGTAGTGAAAACAACTAAAAAGGATAAGAACGATTTCGTTTTCGACTTTATGGATTGCCTTGCGAGTCCAATTATTGTTTTTAAATCCGCATGGCAAGATACCATACCAAAAGACATTCTCGGTAGAATAAAGTTATCACGAATAATTTGCTCAATGACAGGAGATAAAATGGCATCACTTACTGAGACTTTAGCTTATATGATGCCAAGAACCTATGAAGCACCCATGCAAACAGAATGGGTTAATATTTACACATGGCTAGGACTTCAATACGCCATGCAGACTAAAAGTAAAGACCAATTAGAAGCTATGATTGAAATAGCACCAAAAGAACTGTCTGATTATGAAAAAGGACTTTTAACCAACCTTAGAAAATGGATTTATAATAAGCGGAGAAAAGCTCTAAAAGGTATTTTGAAAAAGAATAAAGTTTCAAAAAACGATGGTATTTTGGATATTCAAGAAAAACTGTTTTAAAAATAAAAATTCAATTTAAAGAGGAAATTTATCTTATTATCCCATTCAGCACATTTCCTTCCATTCCGTAAAAACTACATCCCAGAAAAAGAGCTTCATTAAAATAAGTCTTGGACCTAATCCACACTTTTGACTTTTCATTCCGTTAACCCTTTCCACTTATCTGGAAAGGTAAACCTGTCCTGAGCGCAGTCGAAGGGCTTCATTCCCAAGTAAAAAGCGTGAATCAAGTCCGCTTGATTTGAACATGTATTAAAATAATAATCGGAAATCCAAACCCTGAATTTTCCAAACAGAATCACTGGCAAAGCCTTCTTCGGGCTTTGCTGGCTAATTCTTAAAAAATCCAGGATTTGTCTCAATCATTTTAAGGGGTTTATAATAGATGACGCCTTTAATTGTTTTTCGGGGCATCGAAAACAGGCAGGGCATAAGCACTTCTAATTTTAACCCACTTACTACACGCGCTTAACTCCTGTACACACGCTTCGCAAATGCGTTAAAAAGAATTGCTAATGCCCTTATGGAACTTGTAAAGACCAAGCAAGTTTTAGAAAAAAATAAGGGTTCTACGTCCTTGAAAATCCAAGGATTTTGCGACGTCGCAGACACTCCTGATTTGTGTTCTAAAAGTCTTGACAAAACCCACGTCATCTATGGTGCGTAGCACGAAAGAAATCGAACAAAACACCCCTTAAAATTTAATCTGTTTTAAATCCAATAGGGGAAATATTAATCTAAATTTTTTAAATCATGAGCACATTAAGAAACAAAGTACAGTTAATCGGAAACGTTGGTGGAGAGCCAACCATTGCAAACTTGGAAAGCGGTAAAAAAGTAGCCCGCATATCCATAGCAACCAATGAACATTACAAAGATGGTAAAGGCGAAAAGCAAACCGACACCAATTGGCACAGTTTAGTGGCATGGGGAAAGACCGCAGACATCATTGAGAAGTATGTAACCAAAGGCAAAGAAATTGCCATTGAAGGCAAATTGACTTCAAGAAGTTATGAAGACAAGGACGGTGTAAAACGCTATATAACTGAAGTAATAGTGAGTGAAATATTACTACTAGGAAGCGCAGAGTAAACAAAAAGAAAGAGGGTGTTACTTTCGACAGACACACCCTTTTTTTTATTATTAATCTCTAAAGAAAATAACAATGAAAAGCAAAGTTAGCGAAATAAAAATAAGTTACCGAGAAAAGTTAGGCACATCCAAAGCACTATCCATTAAAAGTTCAAAAGATGCCGCTAAGCTCATTTTTGAACAGTGGAATCAAGATACCATAGGATTTCAAGAAACCTTTAAGGTATTGCTATTGAACAATGCCAATAAGATTAAAGGAATCTATCAGCTATCAACGGGAAGTATTACAGGAACAGTCGTAGATATGCGTATTTTATTTGCCGTGATTATCAAAACTTTATCGGTAGGAATCATTTTATGCCATAACCACCCCAGTGGTAAAATGAAACCTAGTGAAGTGGATAAACAGCTTACTAATAAAATCCAGAAAGCAGCGAAATTGTTTGATGTGAATGTTTTAGACCATCTCATTATTATTCCAGATGGTAATTATTACAGTTTTGCCGATAACGGACTCTTATAATTTAAAATGATAATCATGGTCTATTTGAATTATAACAACCTCGATGCAGAAACCCAAAATCGTTTGCTTCAACATTCTAAGAATGACGTGGAGCAAAAATTTGGTAGCGACCTTAAATGCTATGCCAAGCAACAGCATTTGGATTATAATGCGCTATTGGAAGAAGAAGCTATAAAGAATTTATACAACTACCAATATGTGTTTAATATTTGATTGTTATAAATAACATGAAACCGTAATAAAAAGCCTTTGAGGTTTTCAAAGGCTTTTTTATGCCTAAAAATGTCAAAAGCTTTAAAAAAACAACTAGAGAATTTCAAAATCTGACGTCTTAAACTTCCATTTTTTAAAACACCATATGTATTGCTATCAATTGATACCATTTGAGTTCAATACTCATTTTCGATTTGCTTCTGAAACGCTTATATTTAAAAGGGGTTGTTACTTATTTTAAGTCGATGTAGGTTTCTTGATTTAACAAATAATAAAACAACATCAAAATAAAAAAATAGCTCATTGGTAGTCCCAAAAAAGCGTATCGTTGAAAACGATGGGTTTGGAAAATTATGGTCCCTACGGGACAAAATATGGATAAGCAAGAGGGTAACCCGCTCCGCGAGGTTATTTTTATTTAAAAACGCATAATATACTGAAAATCAATATGTTAAAATATAATATAAAAATAGAGAGAGCAGTTTTGGATTCATTTTTAAAGTAAAAATGCGTTCAGCCCAATAAAACCAACAAGTTTTTAGAGTAAAAATGGATAGAGGACATGAAAAAGAGGCATTTACTACCATAAGTTTTAAATGTGCAACAGCTAAAAAATTTAGGATTTTTAGTAAAAAAATGGGAGCGTCTAATTCGATGACTTTGTTGCTCATGATAGAGTTTTTTGAAAGTAATGGCATTTCTCCAAAGGAATCTATCGGTCCACAAATGCAAACTCTGGAGAGCCTGATTAAAAAAAGAATTAATGGGGTGATTGCCATCATGAAAGACATAGAGAAAAACCAAACCAAACCTACAGTCGCCATGATGCAATCCTTGTTTAAAGAAGCAGAACCTAAAAACAAACCCTTGCTTTTGGTAAAGGAGCCTAAAAAAAAGAAGCAATCAATACTTAAAAAATAGTAAAAACAAAATCTATGTATATCAGTATTTCAGCCCAAACAATGGGCAGCAATTTTTCGCAAAGTGTTTCAGATTTTGTGGAGTATTTGGAGAAGGAAAATCAAGGTCTCGTGCTTGAAGAACGTGAGCATTTTTTTAACCAATATAGTGAGGAGTTCTCAGCTAAGGAAGTCATCAAAGACATCGATGGTAATACTGCAAAACTCAAAAAGAAAGAGCCTAAATTTTATTCCATTACCGTAAGTCCAAGTCAACGCGAATTAAAACAATTACAGAATAGTAGTAAAGATTTAAAGCACTATACGCGTGAATTGATGAAAGACTATGTCACCGCTTTTAATCGAGAAATCAATGGCAAGCCTATTAATATCAACGACATTAAATATTATGCCAAAATTGAACACACTAGGCAGTATAAAGGTACAGATAAACAGGTTATGGAAAATCAACCTTTTGCATCTAAAATCCTAAAACTAAAACAGGATATTAGAAAAATTGAACTAGGTACTTTGGAAGGAAGCGTCAAAAAGAACGAGCAGGAAATAGCCAAACTGGAGCGGAGTGCACCATACCAACTAAATGGTAAACGTATCGTTCAGGGCATGAACAAGGGAGGTAACCAAAGTCATATCCACATTATTGTGAGTCGTAAGGATGCGTCTAACTCAGTAAGTCTATCCCCAGGAAGCAAATACAAGGCATCCGATGTCATGATTGATGGGAAATTAGTAAAACGAGGCTTTGACAGAGATACCTTTTTTTCAAAAGCAGAACAGACCTTTGACAAGACCTTTGCATACAAACGCAATTATGCAGAATCCTACAAAGCAAAAAAAGCATTTGTCAAAAATCCCAATGCGTATTTTTCAACCTTATTGGGATTGCCTACCCATGAAAAAGCCTTGGCTTTCAACATTCTTGGAAAGGCAGGCGTTCCAATAGTTGACATTCCAACCAATCAAGTACAGCTCGCCCTAAAAACTATTAGAACCTTAAAACGTGGTATTGATATCGCGATAAAATCAGGATCCATTGGGATTTAATCATTCAATTAATAATATAAACACCATGCAATCTTTTAATCTCCCAACCATCTTACTGATCCTATTCACAGCATCTGCTCTTTTTTATGCACTATACAAACTGTCCAGATATGCTTTTGCCCTAAATTTATTATTGCTTCTTGGTGGTTTTGGAATTCTTTTTTTTACTGCTTCGACATTTCTCAATAAGACAGCCTTAACTGTGGGATGCCCTTTATTGCTTATCAATCTACTTATGTATGTCTTTCTGCATGAAAGAGAGCGTACACAGCCATCCGAAAAAATGTATCAGGTACATTTCAAACTAGAGCGAGATAATCTGGTCATCCAAAATATCAAACGTGGCGCATCTATTATTGGGGCAGCGGGAAGTGGAAAAAGTGAAAGTGTGGTTTATAATTTTATGCAGCATTTTAGTGAACATGGATTTTCAGGAATCATCCACGATTATAAGGATTTTGAAATAACCGAAATGGCTTATCCGCTTTATAAAACGGAAGACATTCCTTTTTATATTATTTCTTTTGATACCATATACCATCAGGTCAATCCCATTGCAGCAAGGTATATGGAAAATGAAGAAAGTGTAAATGAAGTATCACGAGTTCTGATGGAAAATTTATTGGAACAAAAAGAATCGGGAACAAATACTTCAGGTAAGTTCTTTACGGATGCTGCTGAAGGGATTATAGGCGGGCTTATCTGGATTCTCAGAACCAACCACCCGGAGTATTGCACGCTTCCGCATTTAATTGCTATCTATCAATATTTGGATACGGACAGCCTCATTACGCTTTTGGAATCTGATCTGACCTCCAAAGGGATGGCGAATGCCTTTATTAGTGGAAAAGGTTCTGACCGCCAAACGGCAGGAGTTAAAAGCACGCTATCCAATGCTTTAAAAAAGATTAGTTCAAAACAGGCTTTTATGGTTCTATCTAAGGACGAAGTGCCTTTGGATATTAATGGACAGGAAAAACCAGGGGTAATCTCAGTGGTCAATAATCCTAAATTGGAAACTGCTTATGCGCCATTAATTGCAGCGGTGATGCATACGATTATCAAACAAATGAGCGTGCGACACCGAAAGCCTTCTTTTTTACTCATGGAAGAAGCGTCGACCATTCGTCTCTTGAATATGCAACGTATTCCTGCTACACTACGAAGCTACAACATAGCTACTATTTATGTAATGCAGGACAAGGTTCAAAATGATATCATGTATGGGGATAAGGTAAGTAAAGCGATATTAAGCAATCTATCATATCAATTTTTTGGAAAAGTGAACGACCCAGATACTGCGAAATACTATGAGCGCTTTTTTGAACTTATTAAAATGAAAACCACTAGTATCAATAAAGGACATAACCTAAACTTTGATACACGAGTGACGAAAGGCGAAAAGGAAGTCTCAAAAGTACGAGCAGATATTTTCTTTAAACTCAAACCAGGAGAGTTTATAAGTTTTGCTGATGGCAATGACCAAAGAGTGCAATTTAAGCTTCAGAATATTACAAAGAAATTACCAAAGGCAAAAAATTATTCAAAGAAAGACATTAAAAGGAATTATAAGCGTATTCATCGCGAGGCGCAGTCGTTATTTAATAATTAATCAGAAAAACTGATTGGTAGTAAAGTCATAGAATCATTATATTTGATTTAGTTTAAAGTCTTTCAAATACAACTGTAAATTAAATCCCTATTAAATGAAATTATATTTTTTAGATATAAAACTTTTATTGAATATTATTTTCATAGGAATATCTCTTGCTTCATATTCTCAAATTTTTAGCCCAGAAATAGAAAACTATTCTATAGAAGATTATCAAGCAGATAACCAGAATTGGGGGATAGATGTTGATAAAAATGGAGTGGTATTTATAGCTAACAATAAAGGGTTGTTGCGATTTAACGGGCATTTATGGCAATTATTAGAACTTCCAAGTAAGACTATAATTCGATCAGTTTTATGTGTGGAGAATAAGATATATATTGGGTCCTATGAAGAATTTGGGTTTTGGAAAGCAGACATTTATGGCAATTACCATTATACTTCGTTAACCTCTTTATACAATGGGAATAGTGAGTTTCAAAGTGAAGAATTTTGGCAAATAATAGAATTTAATGGCAAAGTTGTTTTTAGGTCTTTTGGAGGAATATATATATATGATGGTTCAACAATTTCTAAAGTGAATGATAGTGGTACAGTTTCTTATATTGGGGTTTATCAGAATAAATTAATAACAGCTAGTTTAGAAAACACATTTAGGGAAGTGAAAGGAAATAAGCATATTCCTTTTGATTTTAATAATAATGATAAGAACTTCAATACTGTAAGCACAATAGCAATAAGAGATAGTTTGTTATTTTTCTTCGATTTAAATAAAGGAGGGTATATATATGATTCAAAAAAGCTTAATCCATTACCTAAACGTATAAATATATTTTTGCATAATTACGTTGTAAACAAGGCTATAATTATTGATGATAGAACTATAGTTTTTGGAACTATAAAAAATGGCATATATATATATGACTTAAAGACTGAGGACATTCAATGCATTAATAAAGAACTTGGATTGAATAATAATACGATTTTGGGTTTAAAATATCATAATGGAACGATATGGGGAGGATTGGATAATGGAGTGAGTACCATAAACTTAAAAAGTCCATATCAGTTTTATCAAGATATCACAGGTGTTTTAGGAGCTGTTTATGATGTTGAATATTTTGAGAATAAACTTTACTTGGCTAGTAATACAGGTGTGTATTCTTTTACAGAAAACAACAAATTGCATTTAATAAAAAATTCTGAAGGTCATGTTTGGGATTTAAGCATTATCAATAATAAGCTTTATTGCGGACATAATAATGGAATGTATTCTATTGAAAACAATCAATTAATTCCCATAGATATAGCATCAGGGGGGGTTTACGGGTATTTTAAAACCCCTTCACATAAACCTATGTATTTACAAGGTAATTACACAGGAATTAATCTATTGAAATTTGAAAAAGAAAAATTAGAAATATTTAATATTGAAAATTTATCTTTTCCTATAAATAAGATAATTTTTGAGTCAGAACATGTAATATGGGCTACGCATCCATACAAAGGTGTTTATAGAATAAAATTGAATGAAGGTTATACAAAAGCACTTGAATTTTCCAATTATGGAAATACCCCAAATTTCAAGCAATTCAAATCTAATGTTTTTAAGGTAGGAAAAGAGATTGTATTCTATAATTCAAATAAGTGGTTTAAGTATTTTAAAGAAGAGGATAGTATAGGAGTTTATAAGAAATTTAAGGACTTAACAAGTAATAGTATTATAGGTATAGAAGATGGTGGGATGTGGTTTTTGAATAATGGATATAAGAAATCGTTACAATTTTTCAATGAAGGTTTAGTAGAAAAAAATAAAATTAGCGTATCAAATTTAAAGCAGTATTTAGTTCCTAATTATGAGAAAATTTATTTTAAAAATGATTCGATTAGGATTGTAACACTTAATGATGGATTTGCCACTTTTAACCTTAAAGAGCCTAAAGTTAAAAATAAAGAAACATTTCTAGCTCCTGTCATAGATAAGATATATTCGAGGGATAAATATTTTTTAAAAAATGACTCTATTTTTAAGATTCATTATTTAGATGCTAAATATCTTACTTTCGAGGTGTTTTCACCTAATCAAAGTGTTAAAGGTCAGTCATATATCTTGTCAGGAAGAGTGAATCAAAAAGAAGAAATAAAAAACGGAAAATTCACATTGCAAAACTTGCCTTATGGGGATTATTCTTTATCAATTCAAAATGAAGGCTTTTTATCAGCAAGAAAAATTTCACTTACGGTACTACCTCCATGGTATTTGTCAAATATTATGAAATTGTTATACTTAGTTTTGATGATTTCAGCTGTATATATATATCATAGGTTTAATGAAACAAAATCAAGAAAGCAGCAGTTAGAAGCAAAAAGAATTTTTATAAGAGAAAACCAGAAGAAAATTCAAGAGATAGAAAGGCAGAATTTAGAAAAAGACATTCTAAATAAAAAAAGAGAGCTTGCAAATTCTACTGAAACCATAATAAAGAAAAATGAAACTATTATTTTATTAAGGAACGAACTGAACCGACTTTTAAATGTGTCTCCAAATAAGAGTAGAACAAAAAAACTTATTGACTTATCTAAAAACAAGAAAGATGCAGATAAGGATTGGAAGGCATTTGAAACAAACTTTAACGAATTGCATGCAGACTTTTTTAAACGTCTAATTACCGAATACCCAAAACTGACTACTAAAGATTTAAAATTGTGTGCTTACATTAAATCAGGGTTAATTTCAAAAGAAATTGCGCCACTAATGGGGATTACAATCCGTGGAGTAGAAATACATAGATACCGGCTTAGAAAAAAGCTTAATATTGAAAGTAACGAAAATATATCAAACTTTTTGATGCTATTTTAATCGAAATGTGTTCCGTTTTAACACCAAAACACAATATAATTACTACATCATTACTACATCATTAATTATATTTAAAATTTATTTTTATTTGTAATAACTTGATAATTAAGTCTTTATGGTTTTTAATTTGATTTAATTTTATACGTCAATGATTGTAATAACTTCTTGGCTTAATTTTAACATTCCAAATAATAGGTTTGGGAAACAATTAAACTAAAATAATTAAACTAAAACTTTTAATGCTTATGAAAATTAAATTTTTGGCAATACTATGTTGCTATTTTTTAACACATAGTATATGGGCGCAGCAAACTATACAGGGTACAGTTAATGATGCAAATAATGTACCATTACCTGGCGCTTCAGTAATAATTAAAGGAACAACTACAGGAAGTCAAACCGATTTTGATGGTCATTTCACTTTAGAATCTAATATTAATGACATATTAGTTATTAGTTATCTAGGATATGTAACACAAGAAATACCTGTTACATCAGCAACAAACTATACAATTGTTTTAGAAGAAGATTTAAACACATTAGATGAAGTTGTGGTTGTTGGATATGGAACAGCCAAGAAAAGAGATCTTGCGGGTTCAATTGTTAAGGTTGAAGGCGATGTAGTTGCTGATAAACCTAATGCAAATCCAGTTGCTTCTTTACAAGGTAAGGTGGCAGGTTTGTCGGTAGTTAATTCAGGACAACCAGGGCAAGAACCAGATATTCGTATAAGAGGTACCGTTAGTAGAAATCAAACAAAACCCTTATATGTTGTTGATGGAATATTTAGTACGGATATAAGTTATATCAATCCAAATGATATAGAGTCTATTGAATTGCTAAAAGACCCCTCTTCATTAGCTATTTTTGGTGTAAGAGGAGCAAATGGAGTTATATTGGTTACTACCAAAACGGCGAAAGAAGGAAAATTAAATGTTACTTTTTCTGCGTCTACAGGTGTTAAGTATATTACAGGCAAACCAGATATGGCAAATGCTGCCACCTTTAAAACATTATTTGATGAGCAATTAGCAAATGATGGTGAAATGCCTTATGATTCTTATAATTTATTTAATGGTGATACAGATTGGATTGACCAAATAAAAAACAATGGAGCTGTTGTTCAAAATGCTAATTTAAGTATTCAAAGTGGTAATGAATCAAATAAGATAAGTGTTGGCTTAGGATATTTAAAAGAAGAAGGTGTTATTAAGAATGAGGAATTACAAAAAATAACCATTAATATTAATGATCAGGTTAAAATCTCTGAAAATCTTAAGATGGGTATTGGTATAAATGCAGTAAAATCAGATTTACCAAATCTTAGTAGTTTTGGTTCTGCTATAAATGCGACTCCTATTGTAAGCCCTTATAATGAGGATGGTGTCTATAACCAATTACCTATAGCAATTGGTGGAGCCCAAATAGGAAACCCTCTACTAAGTGTAAACGAGAAGAATGGTATTAATGATTCATATCGATTTGTTGGTAATATTTTTGCAGAATTAAAATTTTTGAAAGATTTTACTTTTAGGGCAGCATACTCAGGAAATTATAATATTACTAAAGGTAGGGGGTATTCGCCACTTATACCAGTGTATGTTGCAGAAAGTGATGAGGTTGTTAATGCTTTTGGACAAACTTTAACAAGTGTTTCTCAATATAATAATACAAAACAAGAGTTTCAACAAGATTACCTGTTAACCTACAAAAAAGATTTTGGAGACCATGGATTTACCGCTTTATTGGGGTATACTACGTTTCAAGAATATTTAGAAAACATCAATGGTTCAGTAAGGCAAGTAGCAGGAGGGGAACCTATTCCAGATGACCCAAGGTTTTGGTATTTAAATGTATTTCCTTTTGGTGATCAAGAAACAAGATTTTCAAATTCAGATCAATGGGATAGAGCCACTACATCAGCTTTATGCCGTATATTATATAATTATCAAGGAAAATATATTATAAATGGGTCGTTTAGAAGAGATTCTTCTTCAGAATTACCACCAGCTACAAGAGCTCAGAATTTTTGGTCCGTAGGTGCAGCTTGGGAGGTAAGCAAAGAAAAATTTATGGAGAATAGTTTTATTGATTATTTAAAAGTTAAGGGCTCTTATGGTGTATTAGGAAATCAATACAATGCGGTGAACTATCCTTATTTACCTAATTTTCAAAATGGAGCATCTGCTATATTTGGAGTTCCGCAAGATGTAATTCCTGCTTTTGTTTTAGCATATAGAAATTCAGATGATTTAAAGTGGGAAAAAGTTAACTCCTATGAAGTAGGCCTTGAATTAGCTACGTTTAATAACAGATTAAAATTTGATGCGAACTACTATAACAAATTAACAACAGATTTATTGGTGTTTGTCACAAAAGGAAGTGAACGATTTTATACCAATGCTGGTGAAATCGAAAATAAAGGTTTTGAATTTTCTACAACTTGGAATGATAAAATTGGTTCAGACTTTCAATATTCAATAAGTGGAAATTTGGCCACTGTAAAAAATACGGTAAACTCTGTGTTTGAATCTGGTTTTGAAATTTTTGCTGGACCAACCCGTACAAGCGAAGGTTTTCCTATTGGATCTTTTTATGGTTATGAAGTAGAAGGACTTTATCAATCGAATTTAGATATTGCTGCCTCGCCTCCTAGTACTTTAGGTAATTACGTGCCTGGAGATTTTAAATACAGAGACGTAAATGGTGATGGTGAAATAACTCCAGATGACAGAACAGTAATAGGAAACCCAACGCCTGATTTTATTTACGGGGCAAGCTTAAATCTAGAATATAAAAATCTCACTTTAGACATAGATGTGCAAGGTGTTTATGGAAATGAGATTTGGAGAAACTGGGGTAATGGAAGCACTTTTTCTCAATTTAATTTTAGAGGAGCAAGAGCAAATAGGTGGATTGGAGCTGGAACGTCTAATTGGGAACCAAGGTTAACGGCAACATCCAGTTATAATAGACAAAATTCTACTTATAATATTGAAGATGGTAGCTATGTAAGAATTAGAAATGTTCAATTGGCATACAATTTCAAGCCAATGAGTATAAAAGGGTTAGAATTTCAAAATATGAAATTGTATATCAATGCACAAAATTTATACACATGGAAACATAATTCCGGATTTACACCAGAAGCTGGCGGAAGTCCAATTGAGTTTAGTATTGACAATGGAGGATATCCCTTACCCGTTATAACAAGCTTAGGGTTTAGTGCAACATTTTAATAAAAACAAAAAAAATTATAATATAAACAATTATGAAAAAAAAGATAACCTTTATTAATACTAAGTATGCATTAGGAGTATTACTTATGTTGCTATCTATTACTTCGTGTGATGATTTATTGGATACGAAACCATTGGGTGTTGCTGTGGATGGAGATTTAACAACTGGTGGTTTTGAAGCCGATGTATTTGGGTTGTATGGGCAATTAAGAGAGTCAGCTGTTACAGATTGGACCCGATATTGGTTTCAAAGCATTCGTTCAGATGATGCAGAAAAAGGGAGTACCGCAGCCGATGCTGCTGAATTGGGAGCTGATTTTAATGACTTTAATTATTCCGTCACTAATGGTTTAAGCGCGGCTAATTGGAATGACCATTATAAAATAATAAATGCCTGTAATGACCTAATAGATGCTATTGAGGTTTCAGGCTTAACCGATAGTGGTACTTTGGTGAATTTGGCAGAAGCCAGAATGATAAGAGCTTTTCTTTATTTTGACCTAAGAAGAGATTATGGAGAGGTACCTATAGTTAGTGAAAAAATAGTTGACATAACTGATGGCAATAAACCAAAATCTTCTGTAACAGAGGTTGATGCTTTTATTGAAACAGATTTAATATATGCAAGCGAAAATTTACCTTTAACTTGGGTATCTAATTTTATTGGAAGAGCAACAAAAGGTTTTGCAAATGCTTATTTAGCTAAACTGTATTTATATCAAGAAAATTATGCCGCTTCCTTAGTAAAAAGTGAAGAGGTCATTAATTCTGGAGTTTATACATTACTACCTTCCTATCGAGAGCTTTTTTCACAAGCAGGTAACAATTCAAGTGAATCTATTTTTGAAGTACAGCAATTAGCTACAGAATCTGGTCAAACATTTGGAAATATTTATTATCAATCACAAGGCGTAAGAGGTACAGGCGAATGGGATCTTGGTTGGGGCTTTAATGTACCTACACAAAATTTAGTTGATGCCTATGAATCAGGTGACCCAAGAAAGGATGAAACTATTTTAGTGTCAGGTGAAGATGATGGTGGTTATGGTAGTGGAGTTTTGCCAGAAACACCTCCGTTAGCTCAATTATATTGGAACAAAAAAGCTTATACAGAAGCGTCTCTTAGAGAAAAATTTAATACAAGATTTAATCTGTGGGAAAACATAAAAATTATTAGATATGCTGATGTGCTTCTAATGGCAGCAGAGGCAGCATTTCAAACAGGAGATGTATCTAGTGCGTCAAACTATCTTAATCAAGTAAGAGAAAGAGCTAGAGGAGGTGCTGATGTGCTTCCCGATATAACCGCAACATTAGATGCAATAAAGCATGAAAGAAGGATAGAATTTGCTATGGAGGGTGAGCGTTTTTATGATGTAGTGCGTTGGGGAGATGGACCTGCTGTTTTAGGAGGCTTAGGTTTTCTGCCTAAGCATGAGTGGTATCCTATTCCGCAAATAGCTATCGATCAATCACAAGGCGTTTTAATACAAAATCCAAATTATTAAAAAAAAATTATTATGAAAAAACAAATATATTTAATAAAAAAAATGGCTTATGTAGTAATGGCTGCGTTAGTCTTCGCCTCTTGTCAAGATATAGATACGCCACCGTTTGGAGATTTTGAAATAGACCCTTCTGTAGTAAAAATTATTTCTCCAGTAGAAGGATCGGCTATTAAGGTATTCGAAGACCTAACGTCAATAGATATTGAAATTGAAGTTAATGATGATAATCTTGTTAGCGAAATATCAATTGCATTAGATGGTACCGAGATTGTTAAATTTGATAATTTTAATAATCCGCGTCGTATTTCAGAAACATATACGTACACTGGTTTAGCTAATGGTGAGCATACATTAACTGTAACATCTACAGATATTAATGGTAAATCTACAACCGCTGAAGCTAATTTCACAAAAGAACCACCATATGTCGCAGAATTTGATGGAGAGGTTTTATATATGCCTTTTGATGGTGATTACAGAGATTTAATTGGGTTTGAACTAGCAGATGAGGTTGGGTCACCAGGCTTTGCAGAGTCTGGTTTTGCTGGTGCAAGTGCGTATAAAGGAACAACTGATGCATACTTAACCTTTCCATCAGAAGGTTTGTTAAGCAATGAATTTAGTGCTACGTTTTGGTATAAAGTAAATGCCAATCCAGATAGAGCTGGTTTATTGGTAATTGGAAATGATATTCCTGAAAATAGAAATCAAGGATTTAGATTATTTAGAGAAGGTAATGCTACCGAACAAACAATAAAATTAAATGTAGGTACTGGTGCTGCTGAAAGCTGGAACGATGGTGGTGTTATTGATGTTGCTGCTGGCGAATGGGTTCATATCGCTTTTACAATTTCGCAAACAGAAAGCAAAATTTATTTTAATGGTATTGAAATGAATACTGGTGCAATGGATGGGCCAATAGACTGGACAGGTGTTGGTTCTTTAGCCATAGGTTCAGGTGGGGATACTTTTAATTACTGGGGTCACAATTCTGATAGCAGTGAGATGGATGAGCTTCGTATCTTTAATAAAGCATTATCACCAGCAGAAATTAGTAGTATGGTCAGCGCAGATCCATACATACCTCAATATCCTGGTGAATCATTTTATATGCCTTTTGATGGTGGTTTTGTTAATTTGTTTGATAATATGTCGGCTACACAAGTTGGGTCGCCTCAAATAACGGGAGATGATACTTATGAAGGATCGGGTGCTTATGAAGGTGCTACGGATTCTTATTTAACATATCCGACAGATGGATTAACTACTCCTGAGTTTAGTGCCAGCATGTGGTACAAGCTAAACAACGATCCAGACCGTGGAGGTGTTTTGACAATAGGTCCAGAAGATACTGCTAATGCAGGATTTCCTGATACTCAAAATTTAAGAACTAATGGGCTAAGATTTTTTCGTGAAAACGGTGATGATGGTAATCAAAGGTTCAAACTAAATGTAGGTACTGGTGCAGGAGAAGCTTGGGTTGATGGAGGAGTTGACGCTGATGTTGACCCGACAACTGGCGAGTGGGTTCATTTGGCATTTACAATATCAAATACAGATGCTATTGTGTATATTAATGGAGCATCAGTAGCACAAACAACCATTACTGGTATTGATTGGACAGGTTGTGATATTATTTCTATTATGTCAGGTGCCCCAAGATTTACAGAATGGGGTCATCTATCAGATAATAGTAATTTGGATGAATTGCGATTTTTTAATAAAGCATTATCAACTGAAGAAGTTGCGGCAGTATTTGGTGGTGATGTTACACTTCCATTCTTTGGAGCAACTTTATACATGCCTTTTGATGCTGATAATATTAATAAGTCTAATAATGTTGCAGCAACAACTGTAGGAACTACTGGTTTTTCGGGAGAAGCTAAAGTAGGAGACAATGCCTTTTTAGGCTCAGTCGATTCTTATTTAACCTACCCAACAGCAGATTTAACAGGTGAATCTTTTAGTGCCGCTATGTGGTACAAACTAGACGTCAGTCCAGATAGAGCAGGTATTTTGGTTGCAGGACCAGAGGATACAGATAATGCTGGATTTCCTGATACTCAAAACTTAAGAACAAGTGGATTTAGACTTTTCCGTGAAAATGGAGAGGATGGATTTCAACGGTTTAAATTAAATGTAGGTAATGGTACAGGAGAATCTTGGATTGATGGTGGTGTTGATGCTGATGTACCTAATGACGCAGGATGGATACATTTAGCATTTACAATATCTCCTACTAAAGCTATAGTATATATAGACGGAGCTGTTGTAAAAGAAGAGGCTATTACAGGTGTAGATTGGGCAGGCTGTGACCTTTTATCTATTATGTCTGGAGCAGCACGTTTTACTGAGTGGGGGCATCTTTCAGATTTGAGCTACCTTGACGAATTATATCTTTTTGATAGAGAACTTACACAAGAAGAAATTCAAACTATAATGGATGAATAAATAATGGATATAGACTCCAGAAAATTTTGTCTTTATATTTTCTGGAGTCCAAATTACTTATTGAGTTCAGGAAAGAAACATTTCCCCTACAACTCTTTATTTTCATTCCATAAACATCAAAATAAAATTTAGTTTAAAATAAACAAATAATGAAAAAAACAGCAATTTACTTATCGATACTTTTATTAAGCATAATGTCGTTTGGATGTGATTCCATTTATGAACTTTCTGACATTCCAATAGCTGAAGTTGATGAATTAACGGATCCAGATGATGAGTTATTAGAATTAACACAAAAAACAACTTTTAATTATTTCTGGGACTTTGCAGATAGCTCAAGTGGTATGGCAAAAGAGCGCTCACAAAGCACTGTAATAACTATTGGAGGTTCTGGTTTTGGTATTTCTTGTTTTCCTGTCGCTGTTGAAAGAGGATGGATAACTAAAGATGAAGCCATAGAACGAATGCAGAAAGTACTTACTTTTTTAGAAGGCTCAGCTAAGTATCATGGTGCTTTTGCTCATTGGTATACTAGTTCTGGAGTTACAGTGCCTTTCGGCACACAAGATGATGGAGGTGATATTGTAGAAACAGCCTTGTTATTTCAGGGTTTACTAATAAACAGGCAATATTTTTCTGGTGATAATACAGAAGAGAACGACATAAGAGATAGAATTACTACACTTTGGGAAGCTGTAGAATGGGATTGGTATACTCAAGGTAAAAAATCGATTACTTGGCATTGGTCATCAACCCATGGGTTTGCTTTAAATCATACGGTTAGTGGTTGGAACGAAGCATTAATTGTATATGTATTGGCTGCGGCATCTCCTACCCATTCTATTGATAAAGAAACTTATGAAAAAGGTTGGGCACGTAGTGGTGCTATGAAGAATGGAGAAACCTATTATGATCGTGTGTTACCATTAGGAGAAACATTAGGTGGCCCGTTATTTTTTGCCCATTATTCGTTTATAGGATTAGATCCCACAAATCTAAGTGACCAATATGCTACGAATTATTTTGTTCAAAATAGAGCACATTCCTTGATAAATTATGAATACTGTAAAGACAATCCAAAAAATTATGCTGGATATAGTGAAAATAGTTGGGGATTAACAGCTAGTGACAATAACAATGGGTATTCAGCACATAGTCCAACTAACGATTTAGGGGTTATAACACCCACAGCAGCTTTATCATCATTTCCTTATACACCAGAAGAATCTAGACAAGCTTTAGAATATTTTTATGAACGTAAAAATGAGTTATGGGGAGAATATGGTTTTTATGATGCGTTTTCTGATGAATATGGTTGGGTTGCAGATGGCTATTTAGCTATAGATCAAGGCCCTATAGTAGCGATGATAGAAAACTATAGAACTCAATTGCTTTGGAATCTTTTTATGCAAGATCAAAATGTAAAAGATGGTTTAACTAAACTAGGGTTTACCTATTAATGAATAATGATAAAAGAAAGTAAAATAGCTGTGGCGTTATCCAAATTTTATGTGTTAAAGAGTATTGGTTATATCTGTATCGTGCTTTTTCTTTTTAATTGTAAGCAATCAAAAGTTAATCAAGTAATAGTTTCCGGACTTGGTGATATAGAAACTTCTAACGAAGACTTATTGGACTTAGTTCAAAAACAAACGTTTAAATATTTTTGGGATTTTGCGGAACCAAATAGTGGTTTAACTAAAGAAAGGTCGCAAGGAGATGCTTATGAGGGGGACTCTCAAAAAATGATTACAATAGGAGGTTCAGGCTTTGGAATTTCTTGTTTCCCAATAGCGGTAAATAGAGGTTGGATATCTAGACAAGAAGCGATACAGAGGTTGAATAAAATATTAAATTTTCTAGAAAATGCTGAAACATATCATGGAGCCTTTTCTCATTGGTATTTAGGAGATACAGGGGAAACAAGAGTTTTTGGAAAAAAAGATGATGGAGGAGATATTGTAGAAACAGCTTTTTTAATACAAGGGTTACTTATAAACCGGCAATTCTTTTCAGAAAATATTCCTGAAGAAAATATAATTAGGGAAAGAATAACTACCATTTGGGAAAATGTTGAGTGGAATTGGTATGCAAAAGGAAACAGTTCAATGTCTTGGCATTGGTCTCCTAAAGAAGAGTTTAGCTTAAATCTTAATGTTAGTGGATGGAATGAAGCCTTAATAGTTTACGTACTAGCCGCAGCATCTCCAACGTATCCAATTAAAAAGGAGGTTTATGATAATGGTTGGGCTCGTAAAGGCGATATGAAAAATGGTAAAATGTTCTATGGTCACAAACTGCCTTTAGGAGAAGATTTGGGAGGACCTTTGTTTTTATCTCACTACTCATTTATAGGAATAGATCCTAGAGGTTTAAAAGATGCTTACTGCAATAACTACTTTAAACAAAATAAGGCACATGCATTAATTAACTATGAATATTGTAAAGCTAATCCAAAAGGGTTTAAGGGGTATAATGAAAATAGTTGGGGTCTTACGGCAAGTGATAATCATCAAGGGTATTCAGCACACAGTCCAACAAACGATTTAGGAATCATTACTCCTACAGCTGCCTTATCATCATTTCCTTATACACCAGAAGAATCAACCAAAGCCTTAAAGCATTTTTATAAGCGTAAAGATGAACTATGGGGAGAGTATGGGTTCTATGATGCATTTTCTGATGAGTTTAATTGGGTAGCAGACGGCTATTTAGCTATAGACCAAGGCCCAATAATAGCAATGATAGAAAACTATAGAACTCAGTTGTTATGGAACCTTTTTATGAAAGATAATGATGTGAAAAGAGGTTTGAAGAAATTAGGTTTCACAAGTCCGAACATATAATTAAATGTTTAAAAGAATATACAGATATATAATATTTAGTATGATTTCAATGAGTTGTAAAAATGAAGTAAGGGAATCATCTGTTATGATTCAAGGTAGTCATGAATCAAAAATAGACACGTTGCTGTCTAAAATGACTTTAGATGAAAAAATAGGGCAAACGGTAATGTATTCTAGTGGTATGGACATTACAGGACCTGTATTAGATAAAAATTACAAAAATTACATAAAAAATGGTCAAGTAGGAGCAGTATTTAATGCTACAGGAGCAGCATATACTAGAAAGCTTCAAAAAATGGCAGTAGAGGAAACTCGTTTGGGTATTCCGTTGCTTTTTGGCTATGATGTCATTCATGGGTATAAAACCATTTTTCCAATACCATTGGCAGAATCATGTAGTTGGGATTTAGGCTTAATGGAGCAAACAGCAAGAACAGCAGCTCTTGAATGCACCGCAGTTGGGTTACATTGGACCTTTGCACCAATGGTAGATATCTCAAGAGACCCACGTTGGGGAAGAGTATCTGAAGGCGCAGGAGAAGACACCTATTTAGGAAGTTTAATAGCAAAAGTACGTGTAAAAGGGTTTCAAGGAAACCTTTCAGATAATAATACGGTTTTAGCTTGTGTAAAACATTTTGCAGCTTATGGAGCCGCACAAGGAGGAAGGGATTATCACACTGTCGATATGTCTGAAACCATGCTGCGAAATGTGTATTTACCACCATTTAAAGCGGCTTTAGATGAAGGCGCTGCTACATTTATGACAGCATTTAATGAATTAAACGGTATACCCGCAACAGGTAATAAATTTCTATTTGAAGATATTTTGAGAAAAGAATGGGGATTTAATGGTTTTGTCGTTACAGATTATACGGCTATCAATGAAATGGTAGCTCATGGTTATGCTAGAGACTTAAAACATGCAGGTGAACTAGCTTTCAATGCAGGTTCTGATATGGATATGCAAGGTGGTGTATACAAAAACCATATGAAGCAATCTATTGAAGAAGGGAAAATAGAAGTAGAGCGATTGGATGAAGCCGTAAGAGATATTTTAAGAATGAAGTTTGAATTAGGGTTATTTGATGATCCATACCGATATTGTGATGAAACTAAAGAAGAAAAACTCATTCTAAGCAAGGCTCATCTGAAATTAGCTAGAGAAGCAGCTCGAAAGTCTATAGTTCTGTTAAAAAATGAGAACAAAGCATTACCAATTGATAATTCTAAAAAAATAGCTTTAATAGGACCTTTAGCTGATGATCAAGATCATATTCTAGGGAGTTGGGCAGCACACGGTCATAAAAACACAGATGCTATTGTAAGTGTAAAAGAAGGCTTTGAAGCTAGAGCTATCAACTTTGAATACGCCAAAGGCTGTGACATTATAGGTGGAGATAAATCAGGTTTTAATAAAGCAAAAGCCATTGCGAAAGCTTCAGACGTAGTAGTTATGGTTATGGGTGAAGCAGAAAGCATGAGTGGAGAAGCAGCTTCTAGAACTAATATAAATCTGCCGGGTCATCAACAAGCATTAATAGCAGAAATTAAAAAAACGGGTAAACCAATAATATTGGTTTTAATGAGTGGAAGGCCTTTGGATTTGTCTTGGGAAAATGAAACTGTTGACGCGATTGTAGAGGCATGGTTTCCGGGAACCAGAGGAGGACATGCTATAGCAGATGTATTATATGGCGTTTATAACCCTTCAGGAAAACTAACAGTAACATTTCCAAGAAATGTTGGACAAATTCCTATTTTTTATAATCAAAAAAATACTGGTAGGCCAGCAGATGTTGAAAATCCAGATCCAAGATATGTTTCAAAATATCTGGATGTAGATAATTCTCCGCTTTATCCATTTGGATATGGATTAAGCTATACAACCTTCAAATATGGTGATACAACACTAGATACTAATATACTTACCCTAAATTCAACCATTACGGCTTCTGTAACTATTACCAATACAGGAGATTATGATGGTGAAGAAATTGTGCAACTATACATAAAAGATGTTGTAGGTAGTATAACCAGACCAGTAAAAGAGTTAAAAGGATTTCAGAAAATATTCTTAAAAAAAGGAGAAACAAAACAAGTCGATTTTATAATTAAAGTTAACGATTTAAAATTTTATAATCATCAAATGGAGTTTAATTGCGAGCCTGGAGATTATGAGTTATTCATAGCTGGAAGCTCTAATCATAAATTCACAAATAAGTTCTCATTTGAGTTATAATAGTATTAAAAATGAATATTAATTTAAAAACTAAAAAGATGAAAAAACTATTACTTATTACACTAACTTTTATGACGTACATTGCTTTTGGACAATGTGTAGATCCTTTAATTACGGATTTTGAATGTTCTCCAGCTTCTCAAGCTCTGCCAGGTACAGTTGCGAGTGTAACAAATTCCTATAGCGGCGGTATAAATACAAGTGCCAATATTGGGGAATATACAGATGACGGAACAAGCGGCTGGGATGCATTAATTATTGACTATGGAGCTGCTATAGATTTATCAACAAATAATATATTAAGTTTTAAATTATATTCTCCAACATCAATTCAAGTATTGGCAAAAATAGAAGGAGGTACAGCTGTAGAAATTTGGTCTGATTTTAGTGCAGTAAACACTTGGCAAGAATTCTCATATGATTTTAGTGCTGCTGCTGCCAATGGAAACACCACATTAGTCCTTTTCTTTAATGCAGGAAAAGAAGATGGGACAGCTACTGATCTCTATTATTTTGATGATTTACAGTGGAGCGCAACCTTATCAGTTGATGATGTAGATTTAAGTGATGCCATAAATGTATTTCCTAATCCTGCTAATGATAAAATTAATGTCAACTCAAAAGTTGATGTTGATGCCTTTGAATTAGTTGATGTTACTGGAAAAACAATTCTAGAAGAGAGTAAAACATTTGAAGCTTCGTTTACAATAGATATTTCAACGTTAAAATCTGGGCTTTATTTTTTAAATGTAAAATCGAATAAAGCAAATAAAGTAATTAAGATATTAAAAGAATAATTCTTAATGTAATTAAAATTTATTAATAACCTCTATTTTAAAGAGAAGTAAAAACAAACATTAAGAAGCTATTTAATAATTTTAGATTTGAGAAAAATCATAAATAAAAAATTAAGTTAGTCAAGTTGATAAAAGGGGAGAGATGTTGTTTTTCTCCCCCTTTTTTTGTAAACCTCCCAATAATTGATTTGTAACCTACCCTAAATTTTATTTTTGAAACAAACGAACGCGTCGTTTTAAGCATAAGATTTTCAACCAAAAAACATAAAAAATGGCAAAACTAAAAGACCGTATACCAATGCTCCAATTAATCGCTTATGGTTTTGGAGGTATAATTCCTATCGCTTTGTTTAATATTGCAGGACAGCTTATGGGTTTAATAGGAAACATAAGCTTAGGTTTGAGTGCATTATGGTTAGGGGTAATTTTAATAATTCCTCGTCTATGGGATGCTATTTCGGATCCTGTAGTTGGGCATTTTTCAGATAATTTTAGAAGCAAATGGGGGCGCAGGCGACCATTTCTTCTTGTTGGAGGTATTGCTGTAGCTGTTAGTTTTGTTTTGATGTGGTGGATTCCAGATGGCGAATGGGTACATAATTTATTCCCTACAGAGTCAGGCTTTCAATGGTTCCAATTAGGTTATATTCTTTTGTGGTTATTGATTTTCTTCACAGCCTGTACCATTTTTGAGATTCCTCATGGGGCTTTGGGCATGGAAATGACTACCGATTCGCATGAACGCACAAAGTTATTTAGTGCAAAAAGCTTTTTAGGAAACCTTTTTGCAATGAGTACACCTTGGCTTTTTGCTTTAGCAAACATGGAATATTTTAAGGGGCCTGGAGGTAACGAGGCAGATGGAATGAAATATGTATCTATGATGATAGCTGCTATATTAATTCCTCTATCTTTTTGGTGGTTTTTTACCGTTCGCGAACCAGGATTTAAAGCAGCTGCCAAACAGAAAAAAACAGCGTTTTGGAGCGATATTAAACACACGTTTAAAAACAAAACTTTTTTAAGACTTGTTATCATAATTTTCACGCTATCTATGGGTTTCAATTTTGTAAATTTACTAGGCTATTATATTCCTATTTTTTACATTTTTGAAGGCGATAAAGTTGCTGCATCAACTTTACTTGGAATCAATGGTACTGTTTGGGCTGTTACAGGGCTTCTTGCAGTTTTTCCATTGAATTGGTTAAGCCCAAAGTTTGGTAAACGCAAAACTTTATTAATTGCTATTCTTTTGATGTGTTTAGCTCAACTTTCAAAAATTGTTTGTTACAGTCAAGAACACCCATATTTAGTAATAATACCGACCATACTGCTTTCTACAGGAATGCTTTTTTTCTTTACTTTAGGTTCTTCTATGGTAGGGGATATCTGTGATGAAGATGATTTAAAAACAGGTAGGCGCTCAGAAGGAAGCTATTATTCTATTTTCTGGTGGTTTATTAAAATGGGAACGGCTTTGGCTAGTTTTGTTGCAGGCTTACTCATTGTTTTTACTCAATTTGATGAAAGTCAAGTTACAAAAGTAGATGCTTTTCAAGGTACAATTAATGAAATGCAAAGTAAAATTGAAAGCTGGAACACAGATTCTCAAAGCCTAGTAGATTCACCAAAAGAATTACTTGAAAAAACAAAAGTAATTAACGCTGAAGCACTCCTAGAAGCTGAGGAATATGTAAAACAACTTAAAAATGAAATTGTAAAAGCAAAGTCAGAACAAGTAGAATCAAACATAATAAATACAGATTTGAATGCTTTGACTGATGGACTATCTAATACAGCATCCATTATTCAAAAATTAGAATTGTCAAAACAAAATTTAAGCACATTTAATATTTCAACTCAAGGTATGAGTGGACTTAGCAAGGTTGTACCAATAACCTTAGAGGCAGGTCTTTTAAAGGCTAAAATAACAGCAACATTATTGCTTACACATTTGGAGTCAAAATCTTTAGAAAACAAGAATAGTGAAGTGCATTATAAAAAACTTACGCAGAATATTACAAACATAAGAAATCGATTAACAGATTTGAAAATCACAGAGGACTTGAGTTCTTTTAATAATGAACTTTCAGACATTAAAGGAAATATTTCTGAATTAACACAACAAGCACCTAAAACGTTGTTTATGATGCGTGCTGTAGAAATTGGACTACCATTATTATTATGTTTTGTGTCAATATTTTTTACGCTAAGATATTCACTAACAGAAAAGCGTTGCTATGAAATTAAAATAGCACTTGAAAAAAGAAACCAGACAAATTTAGAGCACGAAGACGTTTAATTTATTTTTCAACTTTAAGACTCATCTGATTAGACAGTCTTATCATTTTCAAAAACTCTACTCTTTCAAATGAGTGAAAATAAAACACATATCCTTTATTTTTTATTTATTGTTTTTGCATGTAATAGTTGCAATACGAAGTCTTCAAAATTTGAATCACCTGATAAAAATATTTCCTTGTTTTTTGGGGTTAATACTAAAGGTACGCCTTGGTATATAGTTAATCAAAACTCTAAAAAAATTATAGACACTTCTTATTTGGGATTAGAATTCAAAAAAGGAAACTCGTTTATAGAGAATTTATCAATAGAAAATACTGAATCAAAAGAATTTAATACCTCATGGAGTCCGGTTTGGGGGCAACATAATGCCATTCAAAACAAATATACTAACGTAAAAATAAGTTTAACAAACAAAACGGGAGATGCTATAGAGGTACTTTTTAGGATTTATAATGAAGGTGTAGCGTTTAGATATATAGTTCCTAAACAAGAACAGAACAAAGAATTCATTGTTCAAGATGAAAAAACAGAGTTCAACCTAACAGGAGACCATGAAACGTGGTGGTTACCTGCTAACTATAACAGTTATGAACACCCAACAACACATTCAAAAATAAGCGAGATTCAAGTTACAGAAGAACAGCTTAATTATTTTTTGGTAAAAGGCATAGAAAATAAAAAAGCAGTACATACTCCATTAACCATGAGGACAAATGAGGGTAATTATATTAGCATACATGAAGCCTCTTTAGTCAATTATTCGTCCATGACCTTGGAATTAAATGACAAAAAAAAAGGCTTTACTTGTGATTTGGTTCCAGCGGCAAATGGCACAAAAGCAATATTACCATCATCATTTCAAACACCTTGGAGAACCATTCAAATTTCTGATACTCCGGGAGGATTATTAGAATCATCCTTGATTCTAAATTTAAACGAACCCAATAAAATAAAAAATACTGATTGGATTCAGCCCACAAAATATATGGGTATTTGGTGGGGCATTCATATAGGGAAATATACGTTTGAACCAGGGTCAAATCATGGTGCTACCACAGAAAATGCTATAGAGTACATCGATTTTGCTTCCAAGCATGGTATTAAAGGACTTCTGATTGAAGGTTGGAATAAGGGTATAGAATATTTTGTAGGGAAAAGTAAAGACTTGCCCAATTTCCAAACACCAACAGAAGATTACGATTTAAAAGAAGTAGCAGCCTATGCCAAAGAAAAAGGTATAGAGTTAGTTGGTTACCATGAAACTGGAGCTCATGTGTTGAATTATGAGAAGCACATGGAAGCCGCTATGGCATATTTAAAATCGAATGGTATAAACTACTTAAAAGTGGGCTTTGTAAGTAACATAATACCAAAAGGAGAACACCACCATGGACAATGGATGGTGAATTTTTACCAGAAAATGGTAGAAACGGCAGCTAAACATAAAATAATGTTGATTGTACATGAGCCTATCAAGCCAACAGGATTAGCTAGAACTTGGCCTAATATGATGACACGTGAAGGTGTACGTGGACAAGAATTTAATGCATGGAGCGAAGGCAACCCTCCAGAACATACAGTGACATTGCCATTTACAAGAATACTGGCAGGACCAATAGATTATACCCCTGGAATATTCAATTTAAAATTTGATGAATACCGAAAGGATAATGCTGTAAGAACCACGTTAGCACATCAATTGGCATTGTATGTCGTATTGTATAGCCCCATACAAATGGCAGCCGATTTGCCCGAACATTACCAAGAACACCTTGATGCATTTCAATTTATAAAAGATGTTCCTGTAGATTGGGATGACACTAAAGTGTTAAATGCCGAAATAAGTGAGTATGTAACTATTGCTAGAAAAGACAAGAATTCTGAAGATTGGTTTATTGGAAGTATAACAAATGAAGAGGAACGTGAATTGGAAATTTCTTTGAGATTTTTAGACGACACTTTAAAATATGAAGCCATCATTTATCAAGATGGTATCGGTGCTGATTATTTAACCAATCCAACAGTATACGAGATAAAAAGAATTCGTGTGAACTCAAAATCTCATATAAAAATACAATTAGCTAAGGGAGGAGGAGCAACTATTCATATTAAAAACAATAAATAAAACAATGAAAAAATATAAAAATAAACCAATGAAAAAGAAGGCTGTGATATTGGCTATAATGCTAAGCTTAGTGGTAAAAGCCCAAGAAAATAAAGATTTCCTCAATGAATCCTATGGTGAATTTAATACTAGAATGGATTGGTTTGGTAAAGCCAAATATGGAATGTTTATTCATTTTGGTTTGTCATCACAGTTAGGAGGGTTTTGGAAGGAAAAACCTATTGACCATTATTCGGAATGGATACAGGCTAATGCCGATATAACTCCGCAAGAATATGCCATGTTAACCCACACATTTAACCCTATAGATTTTGATGCAGATTTTATTGCAGAAACAGCAAAAAAGGCAGGTATGAATTATCTGGTTATTACAACTAAACACCACGAAGGTTTTTGTCTTTGGAATAGCAAATACACCAATTTTGATGTAGGTAGTACTCCTTTTAAACGTGATATTCTGGCGGAGTTGAGTGAAGCTTGTCGTAAACAAGGAATCAAATTTGGAACATATTATAGTATTATAGATTGGCATCATCCTTCTCAAGAGCGAAATATTGATGGTCATGATGCTTGGACTCGATGGGGGCTTATTCGTATGAAAACGGGCAGAAAAACAGAATATGTTGAGTATGTCAAAAATCAACTTAAAGAACTTATAGAGAATTATAACCCAGATTTATTATGGTTTGATGGTGGTTGGACCGAATGGTGGGGGACAGAGACAGGTTCGCAAGTTTATAACTACGTACGTAATATAAAACCAAATATTATAATAAATGACCGCCTTCAGAACACACAAAAAAGGGACTATGGAACACCAGAACAATCACATCCAGAAGACAAACCCGAAGACAGGTACTGGGAGGCATGCTATACTATGAATGAATCTTGGGGCTTTAAAAAAGGCGATGATAATTGGAAAACACCAAAGGATATATATGAGAAATTGAAAGATATAAATCAAAAAGGAGGTAACCTTTTATTAAATATCGGTCCTGATGGAGATGGAAAAGTTCCTGAAAAGAGTATAGAAATTATTTTGAAAGTAGGTAAAATGTTGAAATGATTTTTAAACCACTTTACTATAGTAATGGATAATGAAGTCAAATTTCAAGTTTTTATTAGAAATATTAAAGTAATAGGAAATGAGAAATATCAATACGTTTTTAGAAATTCATTTACTTGTGTGCCTTTGTTGTTTAGTAGGGTGCCAGAAACAACGAGACCTTCATCCAAAGGAATTGATTGGAGGTTTTGAACTATTATCGCCTGAAAAAACAAGTATAGACTTTAATAATACCATCCAAGAAACAGCAACCAAAAATCATTTGTATTATAGTCAGATTTATAATGGAGCTGGTGTAGCCATTGGTGATATTAACAATGATGGTTTAGACGATATTTTCTTTTGTGGAAATCAGGTAGCAGATAGGTTATACCTTAACAAGGGCAATTTTCAATTTGAGAACATTACTAAAAGCTCAAAAGTATCGAGAAAAGATGGCTGGTCATGGGGCGTTACTATGGCAGATGTAAATGCAGATGGCTATTTAGATATTTATGTAAGTAGAAATGGTGAGTCCATGAACCCAAACGAACGTCAAAACCAATTATTAATTAATAATGGTGATTTAACGTTTACAGAATCAGCAAATAAATACGGACTGGCAGATTTAGGGTTTTCATCACAAGCAGTATTTTTTGACATGGATAATGATGGTGACTTAGACATGTATCAAGTCAATCAACCACCAGATCCAAGATTATTTAACCGTTACAAAATACCAAAAGAACGTCAGTTATTGCATACCGATAAGCTTTACAGAAACGATAACGGATACTTTAGAGATGTTTCCAAAACCTCTGGTATTTCAGAAACTTTAGCACATGGATTAAGTGTAAGTGCTTCCGATTTTAACAATGATGGATGGACAGACCTATACGTGTCTAATGATTATGATGAACCAGACTTTATGTATTATAATAACGGTAACGGCACATTTAAAATAGTAAGCAACGAAACTTTGAAACACATCTCCTGGTTTAGTATGGGAACTGATGCCGCAGATATTAATAATGATGGCTTGATAGATTTAATGACGCTAGATATGGCGGCCGAAGACCATTATCGTTCAAAAACCAATATGGGTTCCATGAGTACCGAACGATTTAACCAAATGGTATCATGGGGAAAGCATTACCAATACATGGTTAACACACTACAGGTAAACTCAGGGATGGGTACGTTTTATGATGTGGGTGGGTTAACAGGTATTTCAAAAACCGATTGGAGTTGGGCACCATTAGTAGTAGATTTAGATAATGATGGTTGGAAAGATATTATAGTTACTAATGGTATAAAAAAAGACATTCGTAATAATGACTTTTTAAGCAATACAAGAAAAGAGTTGAATTCAGGTTCGAAAGATTTTTTGAGTATGGCAAAAAAAGCCCCTTCAGCACCATTATCTAATTATGTTTTTAAAAACAAGGGACAATTAAAGTTCGAAAAAACATCAAAAGATTGGGGGTTTGACACGCCAAGTTATTCAAGCGGAATTGCCTATGGCGATTTGGACAACGATGGTGATTTAGATATCATCATCAATAATATAGATGCCCCTGCCTTTGTGTATAAAAATAATGCAACAGGGAATTACCTAAAAGTAGCGTTCAAAGGTTCAGAGAAAAATCCATTAGGTATTGGCGCTAAAGTTATTATATACCATAACAATAAAAAACAAATAGCAGAGCATTCATTAACCCGAGGTTATTTTTCATCCGTAGCTCCAGGTGTTTTTTTTGGATTAGGAAAAGATACTCAAGTAGATAGTTTAAAAATTATATGGCAAGGAGGGAAGTTTCAACAATTAAAAAATATTGAAGCTAATACAACAGCAGTCTTAAAATATTCAAAAGCAAAAAATAATTCTGAAAAACAACATAAAAAAGACAGCTATTTTAAAGAAATAAATACCATTGAAACAGGAATTACCTACCAGCATCAAGAAAATGATTTTGATGATTTTGAGCGTGAGATTCTATTACCACACAAACTTTCCCAAAATGGTCCGTTTTCTGCCGTTGCCGATGTAAATAACGATGGCTTAGAAGATGTGTTCTTTGGTGGTGCAATAGGACAAAGCGGGAGTTTATATATACAACAACCAAGCGGTAGTTTTAAAGAAAACAGCTCCCAGCCATGGGGTTTAGATGCAACCTCAGAAGATTTAGGGTGTCTCTTTTTAGATGTAGATACCGATGGCGATAAAGATTTGTATGTAGCTAGTGGAGGAAGCGAATTCAATCAAGGAGATAAACAGTTACAAGACCGTTTATATCTCAATAATGGGCAAGGCGTGTTTACAAAATCACAAAATAAACTGCCAAAAATTTATGAAAGCACCCAATGCGTAAAAGCAGCAGATATTGATAACGATGGCGATTTAGATGTATTTGTAGGCACCCGATTAATAGCAGGTAAGTACCCCTATCCAGCAACAAGCTATATACTAATCAATGACAATGATACCTATAAAAAAGCAGGTGGTAACATAGCTCCCGATTTACAAGATATAGGGATGGTAACCGATGCCACTTTTTCTGATGTAGATACCGATGGTGATTTAGATTTATTACTCGTAGGAGAATGGATGAATATTACTTTTTTAGAAAATGAAAAAGGAATCTTTAAAAACAACTCTAAAAAATGGGGATTGAATGACACGCGAGGTATTTGGTGGTCTATTACAGCAAGTGATTTAGACAATGATGGCGATGATGATTACATCATAGGAAACCTCGGAAATAATAATAAATTTAAAGCAACTAAAGAGCACCCGTTTAAAGTGTATGCCAACGATTTTGATAAGAATGGGACTAACGATGTGGTATTGGCAAAATTCTACAAAGAAGACTATGTACCAGTAAGAGGTCGAGAATGTACCAGTCAACAAATGCATTACGTTTCTGAAAAATTCAAGGATTATCACAGTTTTGCCTCTTCAAAATTAGTAGAAATTCTTCCCGAAGATGAAGTTGAAAAAGCTGTAGTATATGAAATCAGTGACTTCAAAAGCATCGTATTGATTAACGATAATGGTAAGTTTATTAAAAAACCATTACCTGTTGAAGCGCAAACAGCGCCTTTAAAATCAGCTTTGGTGCTTGATATTAATAGTGATGGTAACAAAGACATCATTTCAGTAGGGAATCATTACGGTGCAGAGGTAGAAACGACGCGCTATGACGCAGGTATTGGAACCGTTTTATTAGGCGATGGGAAACATGATTTTACTGCCATATCACCTTTAGAAAGTGGTTTTTATGTGCCGCATGATAGCAGACAAATTAACACTTTAAAAACAAAAGATAAATACGTACTAATGGTTACCAATAACAATAGTACCCCAACTTTTTTCAATAAGAACAATAATTAAAGTATCAAAATGACCCTTAACACAAAATTAAATATCAAAAACACACAAGGCCTTACATTTAATTTTTTAAAAAATGGCTTGGTACAAAATATAGAGTCAAAACCTATCCGAATAAGCCTCAAAAATGCGACGGCATTTTCAAAGTCAGGAGCTAACATCTACCTAAGAAAAAAAACTACCAATGGTTACGACTACAAACCCCTTTTAGGGTCAGAAAGTAACAGTCACTTTTCAATAGTTAACAATATGTTTATTGCCAAAGGCAATTGGGATGGCATTGACTATACCTGTACCTTACAACTCTCGGAAAAAAGTTTAAGTTGGCAATGGGATATCACCATAAAAAACACGACCAAAAGCACTATTATCCTAGATGTAATTTACGTGCAAGATGTAGGTTTAAAAAAAATAACTGATAAGCTCGTTAATGAATATTATGTGAGCCAATATGTGGAACGCCAAATTTTAGAAGACGAAAAATATGGGTCGATTATTTGTTGTCGTCAAAATTTTATGGATACAATAGGAAATCCTTGGTTAATGATAGCTTGTAAAAATTCAGCAATGTCTGCAAGTACAGATGGTATTCAATTGTATGGTAACTCCTATAGAAAAACAGGAACACCGGAAAGCTTATTGAAAGAATCTTTGGCAGGAGAATGCTCAGGAGAATTGTCGATTCTTACCTTACAAGAAAAACCTTTTGGTTTAGAACCTAATGCGCCACACAAAAGTACGTTTGTTGCTGCTTGTATTGCAGACCACCCAAAAGCAACATCTCAAAAAGATTTGGAACTATTACCAATAATTATAAAAGAATTTGATACGGAAGTTCACATCCCTGATACCGAAAAAACCTTTATAACAGAAAACAATCTTTTTAACACTGCACCTTTATTCCCTGTTGATGATTTAACCAATAAGGATTTGTATCATTTCTTTGGAAATAATTTGCGAAATGTAGAAGAAAAAAATGGACAGGTGTTGTCGTTTTTTTACAAAGAAAATAACCATGTTGTTTTACGCACAAAAGAAAGTTTGGTAGACCGCCCACACGGACATATTATGCAAGCCAAAATGGGCATAACCCCAGATGAAGATATGATGTCCACTAGTACTTATATGTACGGTGTTTTTAACTCTCATATCACGCAAGGCAATACCAATTATAACCGTTTCTTGTCCATTTGCTCAAGTCAATTTAATTTAGAACCGCAAACAGGACAGCGCATTTTTGTAGAAGTAGAAGGACAAAAATATCTTTTAGGCGTACCATCAGCCTATGAAATTGGTTTGAACCACTGTCGATGGATTTACAAGCAAGGAGATACTTGTTTTCAGGTACGAAGCTGGACATCTAAATCGACTCCTGAAGTTTATATGGATTTTAAGGTACTAAATGGAGCTCCTGTAAAATTGCTAATTACCAATCATTGTGCTGAAGACAATGGGTGGCATATACCAGATGATAGCTCAGCAGGAACTTATATATTCAGTCCAAGCAAAGAAAGTGTTATCGCTAAAAAATTCCCAGAGGCGCAATTCAAAATACATATCCATAACTCAGATTACAAAGTCTATGGCGATGAAATATTGTATCCTGACCACAAAAGTCAGGGCGACCCTTTTTTCAATATAGAATTAGAAAATACTTCAAACTTTTGCATGAGTTTTATTGGAGAAGTCACTACTACAGTTGAAACAACCAAGATTGAAAACAGTGAAAAACAATACCAATCAGACCTTAAAGATGGACAAGCCTATTGGGAAAATTTATCTTCAAATCTATCTCTGAAAAGCGACAATAAAGACATTGCTGTCATTCAAGAAATTTTACCATGGTATGGCGTAAATGCGATGACACATGTATTAACTCCGCACGGTTTAGAACAATTTGATGGAGCAGCTTGGGGAACAAGAGACACCACCCAAGGACCGTTTGAATTGTTGTTGTGTATGCACAAATTTGAAGAAGCCAAAGAAGTTATGCGCATCATGTTCTCCAAACAAGACCCTGATGGAGGATGGCCACAATGGTTTATGTTTGATAGTTATGCAGATGTACGTCATGACCATGCCCATGGTGATATTCATCATTGGTGTATTATTGCTTTAGGAAACTACATTAAAGCTACAGGGGATGTAGATTTTTTAAACGAAGTATTACCATATTACCATGAGAACGGTCGTAAAGCAGCTGAAAAAACACCACTTTTAGAACACGTTGAGCGATTGATAGATATGTTGGTGGCGTCCTTTATTCCAAATACCGCTTTTGTACCCTTTGGAGGAGGCGATTGGAACGATTCTATGCAACCTGCTAGCAAAACATTGGCAGAACGATTGATTTCCAGTTGGACAGTAGCACTGAATTATCAAGCCTTTTCTATTTTTCAATCTGTTTATGAGTTAATAGGTGACACCGAAAAGAAAGCACGACTACAAAATATATGTACTCAAATAAAAACTGACTTTAACAAACACCTGATAAAAGACAATATCGTAGCTGGACATGGATTATTAGAAGCAGATAATAGTATCAGTCTGTTATTGCATCCAACAGACACTAAAACTAATATTCAGTACCGTTTGTTACCGATGATTCGTGGTATTATCAGTGGTATTTTCACCAAAGAGCAAGCTGAATTTCACCAAAACTTAATTGAGCAACACTTAAAAGCTCCTGATGGTGCACGCTTGATGAACCGACCACCAAAATATAGTGGAGGTATCCAGACTGTTTTTCAGAGAGCAGAAAGCAGCTCTTATTTTGGTCGGGAAGTAGGCATTATGTACATGCACGCACATTTACGTTATGCCGAAACACAAGCCAGAACAGGTAATGCAGGAGCCTTTGTAAAAGCCTTGCGTCAAGCTAACCCCATAGCTTATAACGAAGTCGTTGCCTGTGGAGATGTACGTCAAGCCAATTGTTATTACAGTAGTTCTGATGTAACGTTTAAAAATCGTTATGAAGCTGATAAACGCTATGAAGAATTAAAAGCAGGAAAGATTACATTGAAAGGTGGTTGGCGTATTTATTCAAGTGGACCTGGGATATACATGGGACTAATTGTTTGGCATTTATTGGGACTACGTACCGAATTTGGAAAAACTATTATAGACCCAGTGATTCCAAAATCATTGGATGGATTATCTGCATCTATAGAATACAAAGGATTTCTGTTAACCTTGAATTTTTTAGTAAAAGAAGACGAGTATCATCCAAAAGCAATACGTATCAATGGAAAGGATATAACTTTTTCGTATGAAGACAATCAGTACCGAAAAGGAGGAGCTGTTTTGGATACTGAAAAATTCTTAGGATTATTAAATACAAAAGAAAATAGGATTGAAATTCAACTTTAATAAAGCATAAGAAAAAAATGAAAAATTTAAAAAAACAGTACTTGTTTTTAGTGCTAATTACATACAGTATTATATCTTGTAATTCAAATAAAAGTTTAGAACCAAAACCTTCTAGTTTAAGGAGTTCAACTTCACAGCAAAAAACAGGATCACCTGAATCTATACCTAATTGGCTAACAGAAGCTGTTTTTTACCAAATTTACCCACAGAGCTTTAAAGACTCTGATGGTGATGGTATTGGTGACATCAAAGGCATTATTGAAAAAGTCGATTACATTCAGTCTCTAGGTATTGATGCAGTATGGTTCAACGGATCAAGAACAATTGTTGTGTTTAAGCAAAAATTCGGATCAATCTCAAAAGTTGTGTGTGAATTGAAAATATAGTTCAATCTTTGCTAAAAAAACTAAGCATTTGTTTTTGGAGCTGGTAAAATCATTTTAGCAATCTTTATCATACTTCAGTTTTTAGCATCTTATGGCCCTGGAGAGCAATTTGATGTTATAAAGCAATCGAGCGCTTTGTAGCGGCTATTTTACATAACGGCTAATTATAGTTGTCAAATGGAAACAATGCTATAATTAACATAATTAACATTTGTACTATATTATTTTTATGTACAACTAACTGTAGACTTTCTAAAAACTATTATATACGATAGGTCTTATTAATTTATAAGATATTAAGCACTATTTTTAAAAACACCCCCCTATTTATACAAATACCCGTAAGTTGAAATAAGTTCTTTAAGCCTTTCTTTGGAGAGAATTTAGAATTAATTATGATAATTAAATTGAAAAGAGTTTGTTTTTTATTCTTGCTATTTGCGTTTACTTCATGTTTAAGTAAAAAAGTTGGGTGTATATTAGATGATATACCAGAAATCCCTGAATGGTTGAAAATGAATGTTGATGAAGCTTTTCCTATGGAAGGTTTGAATGTCTGGATTCCAACTAATAATTTTGAGACATCTTCCTTAATTAGGGTTCCTCGTTTCCCAAGGAAATATTCAGATAAAGAAATAAAAGATAATAAAGCTCTAAATGATTTTGTAATTAATCCAATTTCCAATGGAAAAAAGTTAGAGTTGACAGCGGTTTTAAATGAACAAGTTTCTGTGCAAATTGCTTTAGGGGCTAAGCAAAGTATTCATGGTACATATTTAAAAATAGATAATCTATTAAGCGAGGATGGAAAGTTATTTGGAAAAGAGAATATTCAGGTTAGGTATGTTAAGTATTTACCTGTTGTAAAATCAAGAAGTGAATATGTTTGGTCTCCAAAATTAGAAGGAATTATAGGGGAAGGCACATCGGGTAATATGACTCCAAATATAGTAGGAGATCCTTTAATTGAACTTGCTCAAGTTGATATTCCTGAATATCGGGCACAACCAATTTGGATTACTATAAAAGTTCCGAAAGATACAAAACCTGGCATTTACGAGGGATTAATTAATTTAACTACTGATGAATTTGGTAAGTTTTCGTACCCTTTAAAATTAACGGTTCTTAATCAACAAATTCCTGATTCAATAGACTATAAATTTCACTTAGATATGTGGGTTAACCCTAGCGCTATTGCAGAATATTACAAATTAGAACATTGGTCTAAAGAGCATTGGGCTATGATAGAAAAATATTTAAAAGAGTATGCTTCTAGGGGAGGAAAAAATATTACAACAACTATTACACATGAACCTTGGCATAAACCTTGGGTGGGAGGAAATTCTAGATCTCAAATAACTTATGGTTATAGAAGTATGATAAACTGGTCAAAAAATAGCAACAATGAATGGGAGTTTGATTTTTCAGTTTTTGATAAGTATGTTGCGTTAGCATCAAAGGCTGGGATTAATGGGCAAATTAATGCATTTTCTATGACGCCTTTCCATACAGGACAAAAATTACACTATTTTGATGAGTCTGACCAAACTAACAAGGTTTTAATAGTTAACATCAGCGATAAATTATATGAAGAGGTTTGGTCAGCATTCTTAAAGAATTTTAGTAAACATTTAAAAGAAAAGAAAATATTTGATAGAACGTATTTAGCATTTGATGAAAAGCCAGAAGATCAAATGAAGATAATTCGTGAAATTATTGAGAATTCATTACCCGAATTTTTGAAAAAAACGGTTATTTCAGGACATCCAGAGGTAGGAGAAAAGTCTGATAATTTTTCAATTTCTTATATGTTTTTTCCAGGACAACCATTAGAGGGTAATGCAGCAGTACCAGTTTTATCGACAATTGAGGAAAGGGAAAATAGCGGTAAGAATACTACTTTTTATTTATGTGCTGAACCTGCTCATCCAAATACGTTAACTTATTCTCCAGCGATAGAAGGACAACTAATACCTTGGTTAGCCTTAAAATATAAAACTGACGGTTATCTCCGGTGGGCATTCAATAACTGGACGGAGGATCCCTTTAAAAAACCAGTCTTTATACATTCACAAGGGGATGACTATCAGATTTATCCAGGTAAAGAAGGACCTATGTCTTCAATTCGTTGGGAATTATTAAAAGAAGGTATAGAAGATTACGAGCTTTTTAGAATAGTTAAAGAGACTGGAAATGTTTCAGAAGAAACTCTTCAAAAGGCCATTGAGTTAGCAACTAGAAATCAGGATGGTAGATTTAAGAGAGCAGAAGATATGGTTCAAGCTAGAAATCTCATTCTTAACAAACAAAGCATTTTGGATTCCATAAAATAATACTCTAAATCGTTAGAATTACATTTTTAGTTTTAATAAACGAATTTACCCCACTATTATTGAGATAATACCCAACTATATAGTCTTCATGATTAATTAGTTTTGGTATATAACAACTTAAAAATTAATTAATCATGAAGAAAATTACATTTAAAGTATTAATGTTTGCTGTTTTAACTTTCAATTTTAATGCGAATGCACAACACTGTGTTGCAACAGGAGCTGGAGGTTATAATGTTGCAGCTGTAGTTACAACAGGAGGGACAACTAATATTGATTACGCGGGAGCAAACGGAACTGATAATTATTTATCAAGTGCAGAAACTGTTACTGTTTCAGCAGGTGAAACCATTAACATAGCGATTACTAACGAAAATGGATGGTCACGTTCTATAGCTTATATAGACTTTAATGGGGATGATGATTTTGATGATGCAGGAGAAAGATTACCAGCATTTAGTGCAGAAAAATTTTATTCAGGTGATCCAGGAGAAACTTACAATATGGATGTAACTATACCTGGAGTAGCCTCTCTCGGCTCAACTAAATTACGTGTTTTAAGTGGAGATGCATGGGCTTATAATGATGATACTAGTGGGGTAGATCCTGATGGGCCTGGTATACCGTTGTCGCCATGTGGAGTATTCGGAAGTGCTTCATGGAAAGATTTCAATATTGTAATTACTGATCCTTCTTGTACCGTAACAGGAGCTGGAGGTTATAATGTTGCAGCGGTAGTTACAACAGGAGGCTCAACTAATATTGATTACGCAGGTGTTAATGGAACGGATAATTATTTGTCAAGTACAGAAACTGTAACAATTTCAGCAGGGGCCACCTTTAATTTAGCGATTACTAATGGAAATGGATGGTCACGTTCTATAGCTTATATAGATTTTAATGGAGATGATGATTTCGATGATGCAGGAGAAAGATTACCAGCATTTAGTGCAGAAAAGTTTTATTCAGGAGATCCAGGAGAAACTTACGATATGGATGTAGCGGTACCTAGTGGTGCGATAGTTGGGCCTGCAAAAATGCGTATTTTGAGTGGAGATGCATGGGCTTATAATGACGATACTAGTGGGGCAGATCCTGATGGGCCCGGTATACCGTTATCACCATGTGGAGTATTTGGAAGTGCTTCTTGGAAAGATTTTAATGTTCAAATAGAAGCTTCTTTGGGTGTTGATGATTTATCTCAAAATTTACAATTTTCAGCTTATCCAAATCCTTTAAGAGGAAATTCATTAAATTTAAGAATGAATGTGCAAAATGAAAATGTAAATGTTAAATTATATAGTATAACAGGTAAGTTGATTAAACAAGTTAACTATAAATCTTTTAATAAATCTGAAAGTATAGATGTATCAGCTCTATTTAGAGGGGTTTATTTATTAAATGTTAATACAGAAAGCGGTTCTTTAACTAAGAAGATTGTTAAATAATTGGGGTTCTCAAGAATAACTAATTTATAAGATAAGAGAATCCCATATTTTATGGGATTCTTCTATTTATATTAATTTTCAGAAATGAGTAAAAGCTCATTTAGATGTGAATAATTTGGGGTTTCAATACAATTTAGATATGAATGAAGATAAAATATCGGGGTTTTTAGTAGTGTTTTTTGGTTTTTTTTTGCTTTTGTCTTGTTCGAATAAGAATGGCGATAAAGATCAATTACCAAACATCATCTATTTTTTAGCAGACGATTTGGGTTATGGAGACGTTGGGATTTATGGACAAGAAAAAATTCAGACACCAAATATTGATGAATTAGCAAGGAATGGAATGCTATTTACAAATCATTATTCGGGAGCACCTGTTTGCGCACCAGCCCGTTCAGTTTTGTTGACAGGCCAGCATATGGGACATACACCAATTAGAGGTAATGATGAGTGGAGCGAACGAGGAGACGTTTGGAATTATAAAAAAGTTGCTGATAATATAAAATTAGAAGGGCAGAGACCTTTACCAAAGGAAACGGTTACAATTGGAAACCTTTTACAGAAACAAGGATATAAAACAAGTATTTTTGGAAAATGGGGGTTAGGAGCTCCTGAAACTGAAGGCGTTCCTACAAAGCAAGGTTTCAATTATTTTTATGGATACAATTGTCAAAGACAAGCACATAATTTGTACCCATTACACCTTTGGGAAAATGAAAAGAAAGTTTTTTTAGCTAATGACGTGCTCGCTTGGGGAACTAAATTAGACTCTTTAGCTAATCCTAATGATTCAAAAAGTTATAAAAAATATCAACAAAATGAATATGCTCCAGAAATGATACATCAAAAAGCTTTGAAGTTTCTTGAAGAGAATAAGAGTCATCCTTTTTTTATGTATTACACTTCGCCTTTACCGCATGTTCCTTTGCAAGCTCCAATCGAATATGTCGAAAAATATAAAAAAATATTTGGAGAAGAAGTACCTTATATTGGAGATAGGGGTTATTTTCCAAATCAACATCCAAGAGCGACCTATGCAGCAATGATTAGTTATTTAGATGAGCAATTAGGAGATTTGATTTTAAAATTAAAAGATCTAGGGCTCTATGAGAATACACTTATTATTTTTTCTAGTGACAACGGGCCTACATACAACGGAGGGGTAGATCCTGAGTTTTTCAATAGTGCCAAACCTTTTAAAAGTGAATATGGTAGGACAAAAGGATATCTCTATGAAGGAGGTATTAGAGTACCAATGATTGCAAGTTGGCCAAATCATATTCAATCAAAAACTAAAAGCGAACATATTTCTGTTTTTTATGATGTGTTGCCTACTATATGCGATATTGTTGGGATTGATAACCCAAAAGGTATAGATGGAATAAGCTTTAAATCAGAATTATTAAGTGAGAAACAAAAGGAACATGAATTTCTTTATTGGGAATTTTCAAGTTACAATGGACAACAAGCAGTAAGAATGGGTAAATGGAAAGGGATAAGACAAAATATTTTTGATGGCAATATGCATATAGAATTGTACAATTTAGAAATGGATATAAAAGAAGAAAATGACGTTTCAAATCAATATCCAAATGTTGTTCTGAAAATTAGAAATATCATGAAACAGGAGCATAAACCTTCAAAAAATAAAAAATTTATATTCAAGCAATTAGGAGATAATTAATCATTAAGTTTTTATGGATACTAAAACATTAATATATATTGTACTAACTTTCATGTTTCTCTTGTTTTTTTCTTGTTCTAAAAAGATAAATGAAAAAGGCCAATTACCAAATGTAATATTAATTATTGCAGATGATTTGGGGTATGCTGATTTAAGTGTTGCAAATAGTGTTGATGATGTTAAAACACCAAATATAGATAGGATTGCTAATAGTGGAGTCAGATTAACAGAAGCTTATGTGAATTCGCCGATATGTAATCAATCAAGAGCTAGTATTATTACAGGTTGTTATCCACAGCGATTAGGGTCCTATTGGTATTCATCAAAAGGGTTACATGATAGAAAGTTTGTAACAATTCCAGAGTTGTTAAAAAAGAAAGGTTATAATACTGGGTATATAGGAAAGACACATTATGGTGATTTTGATAAAGATACTACTAATAGAAGTTTTCCTCTTAATCATGGTTTTGATTATTTCTTTGGGCATACTTCAGCTCGTAAGCATTATTTGAATCATAAAGAAGAATTTGAAGCTAGTTTCCAGAAAGTGAAAAATAAACATAATAGATCAGGTCAGTCGCTTGAGCAAGGTGCACTTTGGGTAAATAATAAAAAAGTTGATTTTGAAGGCCATTTAACAGAATTAATTGGTGAAGAGTCGAGGTTGTTTATTAAAAAAAATAGAGATGATAAATTTTTCTTGCAAATTGCTTTTAATGCAGCTCATAATTTCACACATCAATTGCCTGAAGATTATTTAATAGAAAACAATTTAAATGGGAGGAGTGATTGGAGTCCAGAGAAAGAGACGTATTATAATTGGTATGTTAAAGGCAGGTATCCAAATAATGATGAAGGACGAGCTCATTATTTAGGTCAAGTGCATCTTATGGATGATGAAATTGGTAAACTATTAGATTTCCTGGAAAGTAATGAGCTTAGAGAAAATACACTTATTATATTTATAAGTGACAATGGAGGGTCTACACCAATTTACGCGAATAATAAGCCTTTAAGAGGTTCAAAATATTTGTTATATGAAGGAGGAATCAAAGTTCAGTTATTAGCTTCATATCCAACAAAATATCCTAAAGATAAAGTTTTCGATAATCTTGTAAGTGCAATGGATATTTTACCTTTAATCTGTAAAGAAACAGAAATCGAAATACCTTCGCATATTGATGGAATTGATATCAGTCCAATTTTAATTGGGAATGACATAAACCTTGAACATGAAATTTTATTTTGGGACACAGGACATGAAATTGCTGTTAGAAAAGGAGATTGGAAATTAAGAAAAGCATTTAATAATCAACATGCTAAAGATGAAATGGTAAATTTAGAAATTGGCGATTTCTTATATAATTTAAAAGAAGATGTTTCAGAAACTCAAAATTTAAAAAGCGCCAATAATACTATTCATGATGAATTGGAAAATGAATTTTTAAAATGGAAATATAAAATTATAAATAAAAAACAATTAAAATAAAAAAAATGAAATTAGTTTATTCCAAATGTTCATTTAAATTATTATTGATAAGTCTACTGATTACTTTTACTGTTGGTTCTCAAGTAATTAATGGCTCTATTGAGTCAAAATTCAAACGTTATCAAAAAGGAGAAAATTTTTCAGGAACACTAACTCAAGTTTGGAGCACGGTGGCTTGGAAAGGTGAACGGATAAATACCCAAATGGTAATATGGAGTAATTCAAAACATAAAAATTTAGAATATAAAATAGAAGCGTTTAAGAATGATAAAAATAAAAATATTGTCTTAGACAAAGCAAACATATCCCTTCGATTTCCAAGTTATGTAAAAGGCGATTTAGCGCCTAGAAGTTGTACAACAGTTGTTGAAGGAGAAAGCTTTGAAGAAGAAAGGCCTTATACAGAAGTGGCTGATGCTTTGTTAGAAAAAACACAAACAGAATTAAACCCAGAAGATTTACTTAAATTATGGTTAACCATTGAATTACCAAGAAATTTGATTTCAGGAATTTATAAAGGAACAATTGTAGTTACCGAAAACAAAAAAGAAGTAAAGACCTTTAAAATTGAAATTCAAGTACTAGATAAGATTTTGCCAAAAGTAAAAGACTGGGAATTTCATCTTGATATATGGCAGTGGCCTTTGCAAGTATTGAAATTTTATAATATTTCAGAAACGCAGAAAATAAAACCTTGGTCAGACGAACACTTCAACTTATTAGCTAGGTTTTACAAACCTCTTTCTAATATGGGGCAAAAAGTAATTTTCACCCAGTTAAATGATGGTAAACCTCCCTTGGTAAAATGGATAAAAGATTCCAACGGAAAATGGAGTTTTAATTTCGATTCTTTTGATGTTTATGTATCACTAATGGAAAAATTAGGGATTACTAAACAAATTAGTTGTCATTCAATTTTGGGAAGTAAAAATAATAAACTCCCTTATTTTAGTAAAAATAGCAATGCAGTACAATATTTAGAATTGGAGAAGTGGAGTGAAGAATACAATGCTGTTTGGTCTGTATTTTTAAAAGCATTTAAACAGCACCTTATTCAAAAAGGATGGTTTGAAAAAACAGCACTTTATCTTGATGAATTAAGACAAGAGGAAATGGATGAAGTCGTTAATTTTATACAGAATCTTGATTCCGATTGGAAATTAGCTCTAGCTTACGGTCACGTCCAAAGCCAAAATAGTATGAATCTTTTATACGATGCTTCAGGGATTTTAGGAGTAGCAAATACTACCGGTAGAAAAGACAAAATCAATACCTTTTATACCAGTTGTACAGAAACAATTCCTAATAATTATACAACCCCTCAAAACAATGTTGCAGAGATGACTTGGATGCCCTGGCATGCTGCGCGCGAAGGATTTAACGGATATCTAAGATGGGCCTATGATTATTGGACTAAAGACGACCCTTTTGACACACGTGATGGAGGATTTACTTCAGGAGATTTTTCAATGATTTACAGATCTTCAAACGGAAAAGGAATGAAGCCTGTAATGGGCATTCGTACAGAAATGTTACGAGAAGGAATACAAGATTTTGAGAAGATAGAAATTTTAGAGAAGGAGTTTATAAAAAATAAAGATAGTGTAAGCTTAACTTTATTAAAGAATATGGTTTCTGAATTTTCTGCTTCTAGTGGTGTACATGCGTTAACTTTAGTCGCAAGAGGACAAGCGTTATTAAAAGATTTGTCTTTAGGTAATTTGAATATTGAGTTAGAAGATAAACCTGAAACTGAAAGATTTAATATTCAATATTATGAAGACTTTCATCAAATTGTTTTAAATATTAAAACTGTATTTACAGAAGTAGAGGTTTTAACGTATTCAGGGAAGCGTATTTTACTCCAAAAATATGATTCCCCTGTCGCTGGAGGAATAATAGATCTATCAAATTTACAGCCTGATTTTTATTTGATTAGGATAAAATCAAAAGATAAGATTTATGTTGAAGTAGTCAAAATTGACTAATATTAAATATAAGAAAACCAACAAAAAAATGAAATTACATTTCTTACTACTTTCATCATTTTCCCTGATACTAGAAAGAATCAATATATAATTAATAAGAAATGTTGTTTAGTTTTATAGTTATTCTAGATTTTATGAAAAATATTTTAGTAAGTATAGTTGTTGCTTTGATAGGCTTTAGTGCCACGAGCCAAACTATCAACGGTTCTTTTGAATCAAAATTTAAGAGGTATATAAAAAATGAAAGCTTTACAGGAACCCCGGCACAGGTATGGGATGTGGTAGCATGGAAAGGAGAACGTATCAATAAGCAAATAGTTCTGTGGAGTGATACAGATGTTAATAGTATTAGTTATTCTATTAGTGACTTATCTAGTGATCTAAATCAAATAGCAGCTTCAAATATTCGACTTCGTTTTGGAAGGTATGTAAAAGGGGATCCTGAGGCTAGAAGTTGTTCACAATATCCAACGCACCCCACTTTTGTGGAAATCGCAGACGCACTTTCTAGTGATGAATTAACAACAATGACATCTTCAGACCCCATAAAACTATGGTTAACTATTGATGTTCCCAGCTCAACAATTCCAGGAAATTATTCAGGAACCATTACAGTAAACGGAGGTTCTTCACCTTTTATTTTTGCAATAAATATTACGGTTGTAGATTATGCATTGCCTACTGTTGCCAATTGGAATTTTCATTTAGACATATGGCAATTTCCTATCAGAATTTTAGAACATTATAATGCGTCTAATCTAGATAGTCAAATAATTATTTGGTCTAATGAACATTTTGCTTTGTTTGAACCTGTATATAGATTGTTAGCCGATGGAGGACAAAAAGCAATTACCACATATATAAAAGATGGTGCATTGGGTGCTGAGTCTATGGTAGAGTGGATAAAAAAAACAGACGGTACATGGGAATATGACTTTACAGTATTTGATCAGTATGTAACCTCATTAATGTCCTGGGGCATTACCGAACAAATTGATTGTTTTTCTCCTGTTGGTTGGAATGAAGAAACAATTTCTTACTGGGATGAAACAACTGGAACAACAATAAATTTAAACGCTCCATTAAATTCAAATACTTATAGTTTAAGATGGGATGATTTTTTAACAGCTTTTAAAATACACTTAGATAACAAAGGGTGGTTTGATAAAGCTATACTTTATTTAGATGAAGTTTCTGAAAGTAAATTAAATGATGTAGAAACAGTGGTGCATAGTAATAATCCTAATTGGAAATTAGGAATTGCATATTCACATGGGTTATCCAATGCTACAAAAGCAAATTTTTATGATTTATCAGGTATTTTAGAATCCGCTTCAAATGATGGAATTTCAGAAAACAAAATATCAACTTTTTATACGAGTTGCACACAGACTCAACCCAATAATTATATAACTCCTGAAAATAGCCCTGCAGAAATGACTTGGATGGGTTGGCACGCATTTAATGAAAATTACGACGGCTATTTACGCTGGGCTTTTGATAATTGGACAAAAAGTGATCCTTTTGATGCTAGGGATGGTTCACATACAGCAGGAGATTTTTCTATGGTATATAGAGCCTCAAATAATTATCCGTCAGAAGTATTATCAAGTATTCGATTTGAGATGCTAAGGGAGGGTATTCAAGATTTTGAAAAACTTAAAATTTTGAAAGCCAACTTAGAAGCTTCCTCTAATCCATACGATCAAGAAGTGTTAAATGGATTGAATACGATAATAGCTAATTTTGATAAAACTAGTGGTTCAGGAGCTAAACAGCTTATCATTCAAAGCCAAAAAGTAATTCAAGATATTGTTCAAGGAACGTTTACTTATTGTAAAGTAAATGGAGTTTCAGATACAAACTATTACGTAAAGTCATTAACTAGTTCAGGAGGTAATAATAATTTAAATTTTTCTGCTAGTCAATATCCAAGTTTTGGTTATGAACACCATACGTTATCAACTATTAATGTACATCCTGAAGATAATTTTACTCTAAGTTTAGTAAATTCAAATGCATCAAATTGTGCAAGAACAAAAGTTTGGATAGATTGGAATAATGATAATGATTTTGATGATTTGGAAGAAGAAATTTTTAACGCAGGGGTTATGGGATCGTGCAGTAATAGCTTAACATATAATATTCCAATAACTGTTCCTATTACAGCGTATCAAGGAGTAAAAAGAATAAGAATTCAAGTTAGAGATGCATCAGAATCAGAACCTGTAGCATGTGGTACAAATGATAAAACAGGAACTGCTGATTTTGATTTAGAAGTCTTAGATCCATATTGTCCTGTAACAGGTACAGGAGTTTATAACGCTAATAAAGTACTTACTGAAGGAGGAATTACAAATATTGACTATGCAGGCTCTAGAGGATCAAATAACTATGTGAACCGTGAAGATAAAATAACCATATCTCAAGCTCAAAGTTTTAATCTTTCAGTAACAAACTCTAATGGATGGTCTCGTTCAATAGTCTGGATTGATTGGAACGGAGACAATGATTTCGAAGATATTGATGAGCAATTACCACCACTTAGCCCTGAAAAAGTAGTCGTTGGAACAACGCCAACCTATACTATCAATATAACTGTTTCAGAAACAGCTAAACTTGGTATTTCAAAAATAAGAATTGTTACCGGAGATGCTTGGACTTATGAAGATTCTGCCTTACCAAACACTCCTTGCGGAATTCCAAGCCCTGATGGAACGCTTGAAAACTCAGCAATTAAAGACTTTATTATAGAAGTAACGTCAAGTTTAGGAATGGAAGTGCCAAAAGACAATTCGCTTTTAATATACCCAAATCCAGTAAAGACAAAATTTAGTATTAATTCATTACTTCTAAATAATAATGAAGCAAAAATTCATATGATTAATAGTGTTGGACAAATAATGTATTCAAAAAAAATAGATTCATTCCAATCTCCTCAAACAATAGCACTTCCTAGCACATTGGAAAACGGATTATATGTTTTAATGATTAATTCGTTAAGCCGTGTTTTTACTAGCAAATTAATTGTTAATTAAAAATAAGTATCGGTATTAATCTTAAAAGAGAATATGTCAAAAGTATATTGTGTAGAGCTTTTAAAAAAAGGTCAATTAAATTTTAAGAATAAAGATAACAGTAAACTTTGGTCAAAGGCAAATGTGTTAGAAGAATTTGTTTCTCCATGGGATAAACATAGCATATCTAAGATAGTTTTTAGGGCATTATGGGATTCTAAAAATCTGTATTTTCGATTTAAGGTCTATGATCCAGATTTATATATTGACACCACTGATAATTCAAAAAGTAGTATTAATAATTCTGATAGAGTAGAACTCTTTTTTAGGTCCGATAAAAACATGAATCCATATTATTGTTTGGAGATAGATCCAACCCCTAGGATTATGGATTTTAAAGCAGGACCAAACAAACAGTTTGATTTCAATTTTAGCTGGCCATTGGGTGATCTTGAAGTTTTATCCTCAATAGAAAAAACACATTTTATAGTAGAAGGTGCAATTAGTATCAAATCTCTTGTCGCATTTGGCCTGTTGAAAAATGGACAGATAGAAGCGGGTATTTTTAGAGCAAAATATAATAAACGGAAAGACGGAAATTATGAACCTACTTGGGTAACCTGGATAAACCCAATGACGGAAACCCCAAATTTTCACATAGCTTCATCTTTTGGAATATTGAAATTTGAAAATTATCCTTATTAGGAAAAGTGAATAGATAATTTTATTGTTCCAATTAAAACTACACTAAGATTATCTTTCTAAAGAAGACATCTCTTTTTACTAAAACACCTACCCTTTTTTGCGGAAATGAGGCATGTTTTCTAGTGTCATACACCCGAACTTTGCTAAAGAAAAACAACCTACTACCTAATTGAAAATTATAAAAGTAAAGAGGAATATATCACTATGAATAAAAATAACCCAACACTTGTAATATTAGCAGCCGGAATGGGAAGTCGTTATGGCGGCCTTAAACAAATTGATTCTTTTACTCCAGAGGGAGATACCATTATTGATTTTTCACTGTATGATGCGCTTCAAGCTGGTTTTGGAAAATTTGTGTTTATTATCCGAAAAAGTTTTGAAAAAGAATTCAAGGAAATATTTAATAAGAAATTGGAAGGTAAGGCAGAAGTTGCTTTTGTATATCAGGAACTAGAAAATGTCCCTGAGAAATACATAAACCCAGAAAGAACTAAACCTTGGGGTACGGGTCATGCGCTCCTAATGGCCAAAGATGTGGTTAAAGAAAATTTCGCCATTATAAATGGAGATGATTTTTATGGTAAAGAGGCATTTGAAGTAATGGCTAAATCCTTGTCTGGAAAAGATAAAGATTCCTATGATTTTAATACTATGGCCTATTTGTTGAAAAATACCGTATCCGATTATGGCTACGTGTCTAGAGGTGAATGTCAAGTAAATGATAAAGGCTATTTAGTAGATGTCACTGAACGCACACATATAGAGAAAATTGACGGAAAGTTAATGAGTAAGAACGATGATGGTAAATTTATCTCTATAAATGAAAATACTATCGTCTCCATGAATTTTTGGGGGTTTACTCCTAAATGTTTTGAGTTTGGAGGGCAATTATTCGAAGCCTTTTTGGAGGCCAATACGGAAAACTTAAAAGCAGAATTTTATTTACCATCCATTGTCAATGATATATTGAAGTCTGGAAAAGCAAGCGTAGAGGTGTTGAAGTCTGATGCAAAATGGTTTGGAGTCACTTATAAAGAAGATAAGGCTATTGTTCAAAAAGCAATAGAGCAACTGAAAGCTAATAAAGTATATCCTAAAAACCTTTGGTAATATGTTAGAAGAGCAATTAGAATATGTATTCGGTCAATTTGAACATAATGGAACATTTAAATCTTGTAAAGAATTGGCGTCTGGTCATATTAACGACACTTATTTGATTGAAACTACTAATAAACCATTTTTTGTTTTGCAACGTATCAATCACGGTGTTTTCAAAGATGTACCTGGACTCATTGAAAACAAGGTGGCAGTAAGTCGTCATATTCAGAAAAAACTAGAAGGCGCTTCAAAGAAAAAACAAGAACGTGGTGTGCTTGCCTTTGCAAGAACAAAAAACGGCAAGGCTTATTATCAAGGGAAGGAAGGGAATTATTGGAATTTAATGTACTTCATTGATAAAAGCATAACGTATGAAACTGTTAAAAATGAAGAAATTGCTTATGAAGGAGGGAAATTAATAGGGAATTTTTTGTCCCTTACAAATGACTTTGACGCTAATCAACTGGTTGAAGTGATTCCTAAATTTCATGATATGTCTTTTCGTTATTCTCAATTTGAAGAAGCGCTTAAGGTAGCTTCAAAAGAAAGGTTGGCTGTTTCAAAAGACTATATAAAAATCATAGAAGAATCCAAAGAAGAAATGCATATTCTCCAGGTATTAAAAGAGTCTGGTGCAATAAAAACACGTGTTACCCATAACGATACTAAAATATCAAACGTTCTTTTTAGTAAAAAAAACAAGGGGATATGTGTTATAGATACAGATACCGTAATGCCTGGAATTATACATTATGATTTTGGAGATGCCATCCGTACCATTTGTAATACTGCAGCCGAAGATGAAACAAACTTAGAGTTGGTTGAGTTTAATACAACATATTTTAAGGCATATACGAAAGGTTTTCTGAAACACATGAAATCATCGATAACACCTTTGGAATTAAAGTATCTGCCACTAGGTGCCAAAACAATGATATTCATTATGGCCTTACGATTTCTAACAGATTATTTAAACGGAGACATTTATTACAAAATAAAATATCCTGAACATAATTTAGATAGAGCAAAGAATCAATTTAAACTGTTGGAGAGTTTATCACAACAACTATCAAAAATCGAAAATTACAAGGGATGAAAAAGTACATAGTTACAGGGGGAGCAGGATTTATAGGAAGTCATATTTCAGAATACCTTCTGCAAGCGGGGCATCAGGTCACGGTAATTGATAGCCTAAGAACAGGTTTTGAGAAAAATCTAAAAGGTATGAATGTAAGGTTCTTTGAAGAGGATATTAGAAACAAAAAACTCGTTGATAAAATAATTACGGATACAGATTGTGTTTTCCATTTGGCTGCCTTAGTTAGTGTCCCAGAGTCACTTTTAAAAATTAAAGAATGTATTGAAATAAATACAATAGGTACTATCAATATTTTGGAAGCCGCTAGAAAAAACTCAAATTGTAAAGTTGTGTTGTCTACTTCTGCGGCAAATTATGGTAATAACCCAATATTACCTAAGGTTGAAACCATGTTTCCAGAACCTATGACGCCCTACGCCATTACAAAGCTAGATGGTGAGTATTATTTGAAAATGTATTTTAATCATTATAATTTACAAACGGCTTCATTGAGATACTTTAATGTTTTTGGTCCTCGACAAAACCCAAAGTCGGCATATGCTGCTGCAGTACCAATTTTCATAAACAAAGCTTTAAAAAATGAATCCATTACTATTTATGGAGATGGTTTACAGACTAGAGATTTTATTTATGTGAAAGATGTGGTAAGAGCAAATATTTTGGCTTCAGAAAAAGGTAATGAAACCTATAACGTGGCTTTAGGCCATAGTACTTCTATATTGGAACTCGCTCAAAAAATAATTGAAATAACTAATTCTAAATCCGAAATTCAATTTTTGGAAGAAAGAGCAGGAGATATTAAACATTCCCAAGCAAACCCAAGTAAGTTTAACCTATTAGGGTTTAAACCTCAGTATACAATTGATCAAGCTTTGATTGAAACCATAGCGTTTTATGAAAATGAATTATTAGTGAATTAGTATTAAAACATTAAAACAATATGCAAAAGTCAAGTAAAACCAATCTAGTCCCCATAGCTATAATAGCAGGTGTGTTTTTTATATTCGGGTTTGTAACCTGGATTAATGGGGCGTTGATACCCTTTATGAAAACCATAAACGAGTTAACAGATGCACAGTCTTATTTAGTAGCTTCGGCATCCTACATTTCATTTGTTTTAATGGCGTTGCCAGCTTCTTATATATTAAATAAAATTGGCTATAGAAAAGGGATGTCTTTAGGGCTTATGATTATGGCAATAGGTGCCTTGGTTTTTATCCCAGCAGCAGAAGCCAGAACCTATTGGGTTTTTTTATCTGGAATATTTATTCAAGGTATTGGGATGACGCTTTTACAAACAGCTGCCAATCCGTATATCACCATTTTAGGCCCTATAGAGAGTGGAGCTAAGCGAATAGCTATCATGGGAATTGCAAATAAAACTGCGGGAGCACTAGGGTCATTAATTTTTGGTGCGTTATTATTGTCTGGAATTGATCAAGTTAAAGAAAAACTGGGAAATGCTACATTAGAAGAAAAAAATGTGCTTTTAGATACTATGGCTGATAGTGTTTTTGTGCCATATGTAGTTATGGCTATTGTTCTTTTCGTCTTAGGAGTCTTAATTAGAAAAGCACCTCTTCCACATGTTGAAGCAGCAGCAGAAGACGAAACAGAAGCAGGTAAAAGCACAAAAACAAACATTTTTCAGTTTCCACATCTATGGCTAGGTGTATTGACGTTGTTTGTATATGTTGGAGCAGAAGTTATTGCCGGAGATACTATTATAGCTTATGGCATATCATTGGGATTTACTGGAGAAGAAGCAAAATTCTTTACTACCTATACCTTATTAGCCATGGTAGCCACCTATGCTTTAGGCGTGTTTTTAATTCCTAAGTATGTTACACAAACCACAGCTTTAAAAGTTAGTGCCGTTTTAGGAATTATATTTAGTTTATGTATTTTGAATACCTCAGGATTTACTTCGGTATTATTTGTAGCCGCATTAGGTATAGCAAACGCCTTGGTGTGGCCTGCTATTTGGCCATTAACACTACAAGGCTTAGGGGAATTTACAAAAACAGCATCAGCCTTATTGATTATGGCTATTTCAGGAGGGGCTATTATCCCACCTTTATATGGCAGGATAGTAGATGCCAATAAGCATGAATTATTGAATAAAGGGCTGCAAGAAGCAGATGCTATGGCAACAGCTGCAACAAGTAGTTATTGGATTTTAATTCCTTGCTATGCTATGATTCTCTTTTTTGCTGTTTGGGGACACAAATTCAAAAGTTGGACCAAAAATTAAAATAATCTCATAATAATAAATAATACATTATGTTAAAGAGTAGTATAGACAAAGCAACTGGATTCGAAAAACGATTTGAAAACATAGGCACGTTAGTTTATGAAAACGCAACAACAGCATCTAAGGCAGTTGCTAAAGAAATATCAGCATTAATCAGGGTGAAACAATCACAAAAGCAACCTTGTATATTGGGATTGGCAACAGGGTCTTCCCCTAAAGGTTTGTATGCAGAATTAGTACGCTTACATAAAGAAGAAGGCTTAAGTTTTAAAAACGTAGTGTCATTCAATTTGGATGAATATTATCCTATGGAACCAGATTCTGTAAATAGCTATGTGCGATTTATGAAAGAACAGTTGTTTAATCATGTGGATATATTACCTGAAAACTATTACGTTCCTGATGGACTTTTAACTAAAGAAGCTATAGCCGATTATTGTGATGCCTATGAAACCAAAATAGAAGCTTTGGGTGGAATAGATTTACAAATCTTAGGAATTGGAGGGAATGGACATATCGGGTTTAATGAATCAGGATCATTACAAAATTCAAAAACTAGATTAGTAGCGCTAGACCATATAACCAGAGTTGCCGCAAGTGGTGACTTTGGTGGTTTAGATAATACACCAAGAACCGCCATTACCTTAGGTGTCAAAAAAATAATGGAAGCAAAAAGAGTCATACTTATGGCTTGGGGAGAAGGGAAGTCTAATATTATAAAAACGTCCACAGAAGGGGGAGTGACGAGTCTTGTTCCAGCATCTTATTTACAGGAGCACAATAACGCCACTTTTATTTTAGATAAAGCAGCAGCTTCAAAATTAACAAGAATAAACACACCTTGGTTAGTTGAAAAAATTGTTTGGACAGATAAGTTAATAAGAAAGGCCGTATTAAGTTTAGCACTTCATTTAAAGAAACCTATCTTAATGTTAACCGATGCCGATTATATTGAAAACGGAATGAGTGATTTACTGGCAGATTCTGGACCTGCTTATAATATTAATATTAAAATATTTAATAAACTACAAAACACCATTACAGGTTGGCCAGGAGGAAAACCAAATGCTGATGATAGTAAACGACCAGAACGTTCAGAACCTGCTAAAAAGAGAGTAGTAATATTTAGTCCACATCCAGATGATGACATTATTAGTATGGGTGGTACTTTTAAAAGGTTACAGGAACAAGGGCATGAGGTACATGTGGCTTACCAAACTTCAGGGAACATTGCAGTTGCAGATGATGAAGCTTTAAGGTTTGCTAGTTTTGTTTGCGATTACAATGACAAATTTGGAATAGAAAGTAAGGATGCTAATACTATTTACGAAAAAGCATCTACCTTTCTTAAGGCCAAAAAATCTAGTGAGATAGATACTGCGGAAGTGAGGTATATAAAAGGGTTGATAAGAAAAGGAGAAGCACGGGCTACAAGTCATTTTATAGGCTTACCAGATAGTCAAATTCATTTCATGAATCTTCCTTTTTATGAAACTGGAACTATTGAAAAAAATCCAATTGGAGAAGAAGACATCCAATTAACTATGGATTTGATAGAAAAAATCAAACCGCATCAAATCTATGCTGCTGGTGATTTAGCAGATCCACACGGAACTCATAAAGTGTGTTTAGACGCTATTTTTGCAGCCGTAAAAAAATTGAAACCTAAAAAGTTCATGAAAGATTGTTGGGTTTGGTTGTACAGAGGGGCATGGCAAGAATGGGGTATTGATGAAATCGAGATGGCGGTGCCTATGGGGCCAGATCAAGTCTTAGAAAAAAGAAAGGGTATTTTTAAACATCAATCACAAAAGGATGGTGTTGTATTTCAAGGGGCAGATAGTAGAGAGTTTTGGCAACGTGCGGAAGATAGAAATAAAGAAACTGCAGATTTATATGATGAATTAGGTTTATCGCATTACGCCGCTATGGAAGCGTTTGTGAGATGGCATTATTAATAAACTGGACGTAGTTAATGGATTCATTGAAAAATAAATTAGAAAAGAATATAAAGGTTTTTAATGCTAAACCAGATTATTTCAATCTTAAAAAAGAGGAAATCATTAAAACGAATGGTGTTTATGAAAGGTTTGTTAATTGGGTTACTGGCGAATTTGATTTAAACCTTAAGCACGAATCAGAAATATTAAAAGTTTATTTTCCAAATGGATGGTTTAGTATCGTAAGTCATAAGAATGAAAATGAACAGGAGGTTATTAAAATTAACGTTAAAGGGAAATCCAAAATAGCTTGTGTGAAGATTATGAGTCAATTGGAGCATATTTATAATCATGTTGTTTATTTTCAACAAGTAAAAATAATTACTGCATTAAATAAATTAAAGAATAAAAAATTAAATGACATTAATAAAATCAATTTCAGGAATAAGAGGGACTATAGGCGGAACGGTAAATGATAATTTAACACCAATAGATGCTGTTAAATTTGGAGCAGCCTATGGGATGTGGTTAAAGCAGCAAAGCTCAAAAAAGGACTTAACAGTTGTTATGGGAAGAGATGCCAGAATTTCTGGAGATATGATAAGCTGCTTAGTTAGTAAAACACTTATAGGTTTAGGAATTGATGTTAAAGATATTGGTTTATCTACAACTCCTACGGTAGAAATTGCTGTTCCGTTGGAATCTGCTGATGGTGGTATTATTATTACTGCCAGTCATAACCCGAAGCAATGGAATGCTTTAAAATTACTGAATGGAAAAGGTGAGTTTTTAAATGGCGAAGAAGGAGAGAAAATTCTAGAAATAGCAGAAAACGATGAGTTTAGTTTTGCTGAAGTTGATGATTTAGGATCTTATAGTGAAGTTGAAGGCTATATAGATAGGCATATAGAAGAAGTTTTGAAATTAGAACTAGTGGATGTTATTGCTATAAAAGAAGCTGGTTTTAAAGTTGTAGTTGATGCTGTAAACTCCACAGGAGGAATAGCTATTCCTGCATTATTGAAAAAATTGAATGTAGAGTGTGTTGAGCTATACTGTGATCCTAACGGACATTTTCCTCATAATCCAGAACCGTTAAAAGAACATTTAACAGATATATCAGAATTGGTAGTAAAAGAAAAAGCAGATTTTGGAATTGTAGTAGATCCAGATGTTGATAGATTAGCTATTGTTTGTGAAGATGGTTCGATGTTTGGAGAGGAATACACTCTTGTAGCTTGTGCAGATTATGTACTAGGGCAATTAAAGGGAGGTGATACAGTTTCTAATTTATCATCGTCAAGGGCTTTAAAAGACATTACAAATAAACACAACGGAAACTACACAGCTAGCGCTGTGGGAGAAGTAAACGTGGTTATTGAAATGAAAAACTCAAAAGCGGTTATAGGAGGAGAAGGAAATGGAGGGATTATTTATCCCAATTCTCATTACGGCAGAGATTCTTTGGTTGGTGTTGTCTTATTCTTATCACATTTAGCTAATTCTGAAACAACTTGCAAAGAGCTACGAGAATCTTATCCTAGTTATTTTATGAGTAAAAATAAAATAGAACTTACTCCTAAAACCAATGTTGATTCAATTTTAAATACAATTGCTGTAAATTATAAAAACGAAGAAATTAATACAATTGATGGTGTGAAAATTGATTTTGACTCCGAATGGGTTCATTTGAGAAAATCCAATACAGAACCTATCATTAGGGTTTATACAGAAAGTGTATCTCAAGAAAAAGCAGATGGTTTAGCAGATAGAATTATTCGAGAAATTAATGAAATTGCGGTAATATAAAATGTTAGCGAAGTTTTGCATAGGTAATCAGGAGTTTATCGTATTTATAAAATATATTTAACCCATTGTTTTTAAACAAATCTTCTTAGTATCTTTAGAATATGGTTAAAAAAACTATCTGAGTTAATTCTAAAAGATGAACATAAGAAGAACATATTTATTTATTAGTTTGGTTTTGATTTTCTGTTTCCTAAATATTAATGGGCAGAATCAAGATATCCTTAAACAAATATCAACCGAACACGGATTGTCGAATAATAGAATTACTTCTATGATTCAAGATGGACTAGGGTTTATATGGGTAGGAACAAAGAATGGACTTAATAAGTATGATGGAGTCAATTTTAAAAAGTACAATCAAAAAAATAGTGGCATTAGCTCAAATGATATCTCTTCACTTCTAATTGATAAAAAAGGTAGAATTTGGATTGGAACAATAGGAGGTGGTGTAAATATTTATAACCCTTCAAAAGATAAATTCCAAGTTTATAAGAATTCTAATGTAAATCAAGATATTATATCATCCAATGATATACATGCTATTATTGAGGATAACCATGGAAACATTTGGTTAGGAAGTGAAATGGGCATTGATCTTTATGTAGAAAAATCAAAAGATTTTAAAACATTTAGGCATCAGGCAGAAAATAAAGGCTCATTAAATTTTATAAGTGTTTGGACTATAATAGAAACTGTTGATAGAAACCTTTTTTTAGGAACATATGGAGACGGTTTGTACACATTTGATATAATATCGGAAAAATTCACTCCAATAGTTCCCAGTTTTGAGAAGGAAGATAATTTGTCTTTAGAATTTATCAATACTTTATTATACGGTAAAGAGGATGAATTGTTAATAGGGACAAATGGTAGTGGTTTGTTGAGTTTAGATTTAAAAACCAATAATTTAACAGGCTTTTTTTCTAGTAATAATAAAGTTGACGCTCCTATTATTAGAACACTTTACAAGGATAGAAATCAAAATATTTGGATTGGAACCGATGGAGATGGAATCATAAGATTAAGCAAAGACAATATTTCAAATCTTAGTATAAAGCAATATGTATATGACAATAGATTAAGAACATCATTATCAAATAATACGGTAAATAATATTTTTGAAGACAATCAATCAAATATTTGGATTGGAACCGCGTGGAAAGGTTTGAATGTCATTAAAAAAAGAGTAAATAATAGTTCGTTTTATTTTAGTGACGGTATGGGTTATAATGCCTCGCCAGTATTATCCGTTTTCAAAGAAGAAAGTATATTATGGATGGGTACTGATGGAAATGGACTTAATAAATATGATTTAGAAACAAAAGAAGTCACAAACTACCACACTTCAATAAAAGCACCGTTAGGAGGAGATTATATTCAACTGGTTAAAAAGAAATCCAATGGGCAATATTGGATTGGGACATTTGCTAATGGATTAATATTATTTGATTCTCAAAAAGGAAAAATAAAGCAGTTTAAACGAGATAATTTAAATGAAACATCACTTCCTTATAATGATGTTAGGGATATTATAGAACTGCCTACTGGAGATTTATGGGTAGGAACTTGGGGAGGAGGTCTAAGCTTTTTAGATTTTAAAACGGAGGTTTTTAAGAATTTTAGGTTTTCAAAAAACAATAAAAACTCGTTAAGTAACGACAATGTTATTTCACTATTGCTAGACAAAGAAGGAGGTTTGTGGATAGGGACACATGGTGGAGGTTTAAATCGATTTGATACTAAAACAAATCAATTTTCAAGTTATAAGGTGTCAGAGCAGGGAGAAAAATCTATAGGGAGCAATTATATTTTTGATTTATTGCTAGATAAAGCTGGTATTTTATGGCTAGCAACCAAGGAAGGCTTAAATAGATTTGATACAAGAACACAGGTTTTTAAGAAATTTGCAGTTGGAAACTCGGCCATTACAAATACTGTCGTGTCACTAATAGATGATTCTTATGGAAATATTTGGATGGGAACTAAAGAAGGCCTTTTTAAATATAATATTAAAACAAATACTATTGAGGAATTTGAGACTGATTTTAATGAGTTTCACGTTAATTCTGTTTGCAAAGATTCTCAAGGTGTATTATATTTTGGAGGAGTTGATGGTGTAATATCGTTCAATCCTAATACCATATTCGCTAACACCGTTAATCCTAAGGTACTTTTTACAGACTTAAAATTATTTGATAAAAGCGTACCAGTTGGAGATCATGAAATTTTGAAAAGAAATATATCAATTGCTGATGAAGTTACTATTAACTATAATCAATCTGTAATTACTTTTGAGTTTTCAGCATTAGAATACCCTTTTAGTGATGCAAACTATCTTGTGAAAATGGAAGGGTTTGAGGATAACTGGAGGGCAATAGGAAACCAACAAACTGCTACTTATACAAATTTGTCGTCAGGAGATTATGTGTTTAAAGTAAAAACACAAAAGAAGAATAATAGCTTGGACGAAGTTGGTTTTTCGGAATTGAAAATAAAAGTACTACCTCCGTTTTGGAAAACCTGGTGGGCATATTTAACTTATTTAGTATTATTCATAATCCTTTTATGGGTTATTAAACATTATACTCTAGCCTGGATAGAAGTTAAAAATAATTTGAGACTTGAAAAACTACAACGAGAACAAGAAGATAAATTACACGAATTAAAGCAACGATTTTTTACTAATATTTCTCATGAAATCAGAACGCCATTAACGCTTATCATTGGTACAATAAATAGTTTAATGAGAAGCAATGTGGATGCTAAGGAGCAAAAACAATTAACTAATTTAAGAAGAAGTACCGGGCGACTGATGAATTTAGTTAGCGAATTGTTAAATATTAGAAAACTGGAAACAGGTAATATTAACTTACACGTAAGTGAAAATGATATGGTGTTTTTTATTCACGAAATTTTCTTAGCCTTTTCACAGCATGCCATTGCTAATAATATTGATTACAAATTTGATAAGCCTGAAAATAAAATATATGTTTGGTTTGATAAGATTCAATTAGAAAAAACCATTTATAATCTTTTAACAAATGCGTTTAAGTTTACATCTAGTGGAGATAAAATATTACTTAGTGTCTTTGAAGATCGAGGGGCTGTTAAAATAGTAGTTAATGATACTGGACAAGGAATACCTAAAGATAAGTTGCCACAAATTTTTGAGAGGTTTTATCAAAATGAGGACGCAATATCTGAAAACTTAGGTTTTGGAATCGGCCTTTCTATAGCTAAGGATATAGTAGAACTTCATTCGGGTCAAATAAAAGTGGAAAGTGTATTAGAAAAGGGTAGTCGTTTTATTATAACATTACCATTGGGAAAAGCACATTTTAACCAAGAACAAATAGCTTCAGAAATAAATGAAGAAGACATTATCTCTAATTATAGTAAAACCACAGCTAATAACTTTGGAGTAAACGAATTTGAAAAGTCCTTGGTTTTAATAGTTGAAGACAATCCTCACTTGTTAGATTATTTAGCAGGGTTAATGTCTCAAAATTTTCAAGTAATTGTCGCTGAAAATGGTAAAATAGGATTGGAGCTGGCAAAAGAAAAAAGTCCAGATATCATTGTTAGTGATGTTATGATGCCAGTTATGGATGGTATTACGCTATGTTCTGAAGTAAAAACAAATATTTTAACAAGCCATATTCCTGTGATTCTCTTAACAGCAAGAACTATGGTGGAGAATATTATGGAGGGATTCGAGATGGGTGCAGACGATTATTTAGTAAAACCTTTTAATGAAGACGTATTAAAAGTTAGAATTAAAAATTTGTTGGCAAGTAGAAAACATTTAAGAGAAAAATATATAAATGAGATTTTACTTAGCCCAAAGGAGATGGCTTTTACGTCTCCAGATCAAGAGTTTTTAACAAAACTTAATGGTATTATTGAAGCTCAGATTGATAATTCAGAATTTAGTATAGAAGAGTTGGCAGCTGAAATGGCTATGAGCCATTCTAATTTGTATAAAAAAATAAAGGCCTTAACAGCTATGACAACGGTTGCATTTGTTAGAGATTTCCGTTTAAAAAGAGCAGCACAACTTTTAAAGCAAGGCAATATGTCTGTAATTGATGTTTGTTTTAAAGTAGGTTATACTGATAGACGCCACTTTAGTCAAGAATTTAAAAAGAAATTTAGCATTACACCCTCTGCGTATGCTAAAGAAAATTTAATCTAAAATAGATATCCAATAGTCATTAAATAACTAATTCCTCTGTAATAGTCTATATTCATTGCGTTTTACGAAAATACCACCCTTTTTTGGAGAGTTCTCAACGTTTATTATTATGATGTTAGATATAAGTTTGTAGTTAAACACCTGAAACATAAACTAATTAATTATGAAGAAAAACAAACTTAAATTAATAATATCAATGCTTGCCTTAAGCATGTTATTGTTTTCTTCTTGTGAAGATGATAGCATTACTGAAGTAGCTTTGAGTGATATAACACTGAGTCAGTCAGAAATGCAATTAAGTATAGAGGAAGTTCAAGCTATTATAGTTGAGGCTGCTCCTGGGAATACTACTGAAAAGGTAACATGGACTTCAAGTGACGAATCGGTGGCTGAAATACAATTTAATGAAGCTGGTTTAGTCGCAGGGATAAGGGGTGTTTCATTAGGGACTGCTATACTAACAGCAACATCTCAAGATGGAAGTATTTCCAAAACTATAGAGGTGGAAGTTATTATTAAAGTAGAGTCTATTGAACTTGAAGAAGAAGCCATTGAAAACAATCCCGCCCAAACTAAGTATAAAGTTATTTTCACTCCTGAGGATGCAACCTATCAAACTGTTATATGGAGTTCTAGTGATTCTGGAGTTGCATCTGTAATAGACGGTGTGATTACAGCTGTAAGTGAAGGTGTGAGCATTATTACAGCAACAACTACCCAAGGAGAGAAAACAGCTTCTGTTGAAATAGTTACTAGTGGAGATCCTCCTATTTTAGGATTACAATATTGTAGTGTGTCTGGTACTGGGAGTTATAACGCAGATACTATTGTGACAATAGGTGCTGATGCCGATATAAATCATTCAGAAGGACAACCAGCAAATAATTATGGATATTATGAAAATGAAATATTAATTGTGCAACCTGGTAATTCGTTTGATTTATCTTTAGTACATTCTAATACTTGGTCTATGTCTTTAGTTTATGTTGATTGGAATGGAGATAAGGATTTTTTAGATGAAGGGGAAATAGTTCAACAATTTGGATTACCCTCACAATTAAATGATGGCCCTTTTGATGCAACTATTAATGTTCCATTAGATGCTGCAATTGGTAAAATTAGAATGAGAATCCTTACAGGAGATGCATGGACTACAGACTCAACAGGAGAACCATGTGGTGAATATGCCAATAGTACAACTAAAGATTTCGATATTGAAATTGGAGGAGTTGCCTATTGTTCGGCAATTGGATCAAAGTCTTATAATGCAGATGAAGTTATAACTACTGGAGGGAATACAAATATTAATCATTCGGGAGGACAGCCAGCTAATAATTACGGTATTTACCCAGAGGAAGTGTTAAGTATCTCCGGAGGAGGAACCTTCAATTTATCAGTAACAAATTCTAATGGGTGGTCACGGTCAATAGTGTGGATTGATTGGAATGCAGATGGAGATTTTGAGGATGTTGGAGAACAATTAACTCCACTTAGTGAACAAAAATTATATTCAGGAGATGATGCCATTGCATATGCTATGGATGTCACTGTTCCAAATAATGCGACTCTTGGAATTACAAGAATGCGAATATTAACTGGAGATGCTTGGGTTTATAATGATGATATAAGCGGATTGGATCCAGATGGTCCAGGGATTCCAATGGCTCCGTGTGGGGAGTTAAATAACAGCACAATCAAAGATTTTATTGTTAAAATATTATAAAAAACAATTAACTAAATAAACAAAGTATATGATGAATCATAAATTAATAACTTTAATACTGTCTTTGTGTATATCATTCTTTGCATTTGCACAAGAAACAATAACGGGCACTATTAAAGCTACAGATAGCCAACCCTTGCCAGGAGTTAATATTTTGCTTAAAGGAACAGGAACTGGAGCAAGTACAGACTTCGATGGGAATTTTTCTATTAATGCACCAGCTAATGGCACTTTAGTTGTCAGCTTTATAGGTTTTAAAACTCAAGAAATAGCTATTAATAGCCAAACAGTTATTGATGTTGTATTAGAAGAAGATTTTGCTCAATTAGATCAAGTCGTTGTAGTAGGATATGGTACACAGAAAAAGAGTGATGTTACGGGTGCTGTTTCTTCTGTAAAGATGTCAGAGTTGCAAAATATTCCTTCTGCAAGGGCAGATCAGGCACTGCAAGGGCAAGTAGCAGGAGTTAATATTGTTAATAATGATGCCTCTCCAGATGCCAATGTATCAATAAGAGTTAGAGGTGTTACTTCTATTAGTGGAGGAAGTAATCCGTTAATAATTATTGATGGTGTACAAGGAGCCAGTTTAAAGGATATACACCCAAATGATATTGCCTCAATGGAAGTGCTAAAAGACGCATCTGCTACGGCTATTTATGGTTCTAGAGGTGCAGCTGGAGTGATATTGATAACGTCTAAAAAGGGTAAGAATAAAAAACCACAGATTACCTTTAACTCTTATACTACAATGCATCAGGTACGTGATGAATTAGATTTAATGGATGCCTATCAATATGCGGTTTATAATAATGATAATAGAGCTGCCAGAGGATTACCATTGCCTTTTACCAATCAAGAAATTGAAGGTTTCAAAGTTAATGGAGGAACCGATTGGCAAAAGGAGATATTTAGAATGGGTATTTCTCATAACCAACACTTAAATGTTAGTGGGGGTAATGATGATATTGTTTATAGTATTTCTGGAGATTTTTTGCAAAATGACGGGATTATCATAAATTCATCCTATAAAAAATATTCAGTTCGTCCAAACATAGGTTTTAATTTCCTTGACAAGAAATTGAAATTTAATTTAAATAGTTTTATATCATTATCTAAAAATAATCCAGTACCCTTAAACACGAGAGACCGTGAAGGAAGCCCAGTGTATTCTGCTACGTTCTTTCCTCCTACAAAACCTGTATATCTTGGTGATGGTACATATTCGCAACCTGGAGGAGGTGTAGGTTCTAATACTGAATATAATCCTGTAGCCTTAGCCTTGGAACCTGCAAGAGATAACTATTCTAATCGTATTAATTTTAATCCAAGTATAGAGTACTCCATAATTGAAGGGTTAAAACTTTATGTTTCCGGAGCATACTTGGTTGTTGATGATGAAAATAATTTTTATTATAATGAAAAAGTTGTTAATGGAGTAAATGCAGATAGAAAAGCATCTATTACTGATAGTAAGTTTACAAGCTTCCAAAACACAAACCTTTTAACTTACGAAAAGGATCTTAACGACAAACACAGTATTAAGCTTACAGGGCTTTTTGAGCAACAAAAACTTAAAACAAGCATCAATTCAGCCAGTGCTAGTGACTTTTTATCAAATTCAACAACTTATAATAATTTAAGTTTAGGAGCTGTTCCCGGTATTCCTTGGTCAAATCTTACTGAACGTTCTTTACAGTCGTTTATGGGTAGAGTCAATTATTCATATGATGGTAAATATGCTATTAATCTAACAGGAAGGCAAGATGCATCATCGGTTTTTGCGGAAAATAATAAAACAGCATTTTTCCCTTCAGTAGGAATAGCTTGGAATGTTTCAAAAGAAAATTTCCTAATTGATTCTAAGCTTATTAATAATTTAAAATTACGTGGGAGTTATGGGGAAGTTGGAAATCAAGGAATAAGTCCATATGAATCGCTTGCGCAACTTACAACTGGAGCCTTTTTTACTTTCAATGGAAATGATTTAGCACCCGGTGTAGCATTATCAACTAGTGCACCAAATCCTGATTTACGCTGGGAAACAACAGTACAGTTAAATGTTGGTTTAGACGTAAGTATGTTTAATGGGCGTTTATCATTATCAGCAGACTACTACAAAAAGAATACTACAGACTTACTGCAAACCAGAGCATTATTCCAAGCATCAGGGTTTGCAACACAGTTAATAAATGCAGGCGAAGTAGAAAATAAAGGGGTTGAATTTGTGTTGTCAGGAAAACCTATAGTTTCAGATAAATTTAAATGGGATACAACCGTTACGTTTTCTATGAATGAAAATAAAGTAATCGCTTTAGATGAAGGTGTTAATGAAATTAGATTAGGGAATGCTGGTTTACCTGGTTTTGATGATGCTGTTTGGCTACAGGTTGGAGAACCTATAGGCCTAATAAGAGGAATAGAATATAATGGCGTATGGAAAAGTGATGAGGCCGTTTTAGCCGCAGTTTATAATCAAACACCAGGATCTCCAAAATATGTAGATCAAAATAATGATGGGATAATTAATGGAGACGACTGGACAAATATTGCCAATACGCTTCCAGATTTCACATATAGTTGGATTAACAATTTTAGTTATAACAACTTTAGCTTAAATCTATTGATAATTGGGTCTCAAGGTAACGATATATACAATTTAGGTAGTTCTAGGATAAATAGTGTGAATAATTTGAATGTATGGACACCAACGAATGAAAACACTAATATTCCTGCTCATAATCAACTTGGTAGTATTGCTAACTCAAGTCGTTGGGTAGAAGACGGATCTTATTTGCGTTTAAAAAATATTACTTTGGGTTATAATCTTCCTGAGAAAACAATTCAATCTTTAGGTATTGGTTCGTTACGCTTTTATTTAACAGGAACTAATTTAATTACTTTAACGGATTATACAGGTTATGATCCAGAATCAAATTCAAGTAGCAGTGATACCTTTAGAGGTATAGATCACTCATCATATCCATCACAGAAACAATTTACTTTAGGGTTAGATATAACATTTTAATAAAAAATTAGAACAATGAAAAAAGCATATTATTTTTTAGTCGTTATAACTGCATTTATATTTGGATGCGCTAATGTAGAATTGGATGAAAACCCACCATCCTTATTAAGTCCTGATACTTTTTATACTACCGAAAGTGAGTTTCAGGCAGCTTTAGTTGGGTCTTTTAAAGCCTTGTATTCTGATTGGGTTGGATTCGATTATGGAGATCCTTTAATATTAACATCTGGAGCCGAAGATGTAAGATCTGATGCTGGAATATTCATAAATTTTGACAGATTAAGCCCTAATGGGAATGACCGTGGTGTTAAAATAGTTTGGGAGCAATTATATAAATGTATAGCAAATACCAATGCTTTAATTGGTAATTTGGATAACGCTAAAGATATAACAGATCAGAGATTAGGAGAAATTGAGGGTCAGGCCAAGTTTTTAAGAGCTTTTTCCTTTTTTCACCTGGTAAGATGGTGGGGGGAAGTGCAATTAACTACTTTCGAGAATCAAACGGATATTAAAAATTTAAAACAAGCTTCAGTAGCTGAGATTTATGAGTCAATTATACAAGATTTAAAGCGTGCCGAACAAACATTACCTACTTCTTTTTCTGGGGAACCAGGTAGGCCTACCCAAGGAGCAGCTAAAGCTCTTTTAGCAAAGGTGTATTTAACAATGGCAGGTTGGCCTATAGAGGATGCGGCAAATTACGCTCTAGCCAGAGATAAGGCAAAAGAAGTAATGGGGATGTATAGTTTAGAACCCAATTTTGCAGACTTATGGAAGAATGAAAACAAATTTAATAACGAATTTATTTTCACATTTTATGCTTCGATTGATAATGGTGGTGGTTTTACTGGAAGCCACATGCATACTGCTTCAAGACATTGGGGCAATGGAGAAGACGGTTGGGGTGATTTTTATAGTGAAGATCGTTTTTTTGAAGCTTTTCCAGAGAGTCCAAGAAAAGAGGCCACATTTACATCAACCTATGCTGATGGTACTTATTGGGAAGATGCCGGAACACAACCACACATGGCAAAATATAGAGATGCAGGCAACACCGTTGGGAATAATGGAGAAGGATTTGTTGTAATGTTGCGCTATGCGGATGTATTATTAACCTTTGCAGAAGCTTCTAATATGGCTGAAGGAAGTCCGTCTACAGAAGCTTTAGAGGCAGTTAATCAAATTCGAAGAAGAGCAATGGGATTAGATATAAATACTCCTGATGGAGGCGTAGATCTGCCTTCTGGAATGTCGCAAACAGATTTTGATAGTGCCGTATTGGACGAAAGAAATTGGGAGTTGGCTTTTGAATTTAATCGCTGGTTTGATTTAGTAAGGAAGAAAATGGTGGTAGAAGTTAATAAGGATTTACATCCTAATGTAACTGAAAATAACAGGTTATTACCAAAACCAAATGCACAATTAATTCCTGGTTTTTTAGAACAAAATGAAGGGTATTAATTGACTTTAATTTCTTAATATTAGATTAATAGTAAAAAAGGGTTGCTGGGATATCGGTGGCCCTTTTTTTAGACATTTAGATTATTTTTTGCTAAGACAAATAAAGTGGTTTAAATTATAGAATCATGAGAAGTTTTAAAAATATTTTTTGAATTAAGAGAGGTTTTAAATACTAATAAATTGGCTTAAAACAGAGTTTATCCTATATCGAATAGAGATATGAATGGGATTAATAGTTTGTTTTTATAATTATTATTTTAATGGAATTTCTAAATTCAAAACCCGAAAGTCATGAAGAAAATAGTAACGAGTAAATTGAATTTTAGATTCCTTAAGTATGAGTAATTATCACATAAAGCATTTAGAAGAGTATTATCAAGTTTACAGAAAATCAGTAAGAGAACCAGAAAACTTTTGGGAGGAAATAGCTGAAGAGCATTTTATGTGGCAAAAAAAATGGGACAAAGTGCTAAGTTGGGATTTTTCAAAACCCGAAGTAAAATGGTTTGAAGGCGCACAATTAAATATTACTGAAAACTGTATAGACCGGCATTTATCTACTCGTGGTGATAAAACAGCCATTCTTTTTGAGCCCAATAACCCTGAAGAAGGGGCTCAACATATTACATATAAGCAATTGCACGAACGGGTTAATCAATTTGCGAATGTTTTAAAAAGCCAAGGTGTAAAAAAAGGGGACAGAATATGTGTCTATTTACCTATGATTCCAGAATTAGCCATTTCAATTTTGGCTTGTGCTAGAATTGGCGTTATTCACTCAGTGGTATTTGCAGGGTTTTCTTCCACAGCATTATCAACACGAATTAACGACTCCGATTGTAAAATGGTTTTAACTAGTGATGGGTCTTATCGTGGTGGAAAAACTATCGATTTAAAAGGTATTGTGGATGAGGCCTTAGAAAGTTGTCCAGGTGTTAAATCCGTATTAGTTGCAAAACGAATCCATACCGATATTAATATGAAAGATGGACGAGACCAATGGTTACAACCCTTGTTAGATGGTGCTTCAACGGTATGTGAGGCAGAAGTTATGAATGCTGAAGATCCACTATTTATATTATATACTTCTGGTTCTACAGGAAAACCAAAAGGTATGGTGCATTCTACCGCAGGTTTTATGGTTTATACTGCCTATACGTTTAAAAATGTATTTCAATACAGAGAAAATGATGTCTATTGGTGTACTGCAGATATTGGATGGATAACTGGTCATAGCTATATTGTTTACGGACCATTAGCAAATGGTGCAACTAGTGTTATGTTTGAAGGTGTGCCTAGTTACCCAGATTTTGGTCGCTTTTGGGAAATAATAGAAAAGCATAAAGTGAACCAGTTCTATACCGCACCAACAGCCATTAGAGCATTAGCAAAACAGGGAACAGAACTGGTTGAAAGATATGATTTATCCTCTTTAAAAGTACTTGGCTCAGTAGGTGAACCTATAAATGAAGAAGCATGGCATTGGTATAATGATAATGTTGGGAAGAAGAATAGCCCTATTGTAGATACTTGGTGGCAAACCGAAACAGGAGGTATCATGATAAGTCCAATTCCTTTTGTAACTCCAACAAAACCAACATATGCCACCTTGCCATTTATAGGCATTCAACCAGCGCTGATGGATGAAAAAGGTAATGAACTAAAAGGAAATCAAGTAGATGGTCGTTTATGTGTAAAATTCCCATGGCCAAGTATGGCAAGAACCATTTGGGGAACCCATCAGCGTTACAAAGACACCTATTTTTCAGCCTATGAAAATAAATATTTCACTGGCGATGGTGCTTTACGAGATGAGGTAGGGTATTATAGAATAACGGGTAGAGTGGATGATGTGATAATAGTATCTGGTCATAATTTAGGAACAGCCCCTATTGAAGATGCTATAAATGAGCATCCAGCCGTGGCCGAATCAGCTATTGTAGGCTATCCACATGAAGTAAAAGGAAATGCATTATACGGTTATGTTACTTTAAAAGATACAGGTGAAAGCAGAGACCAAAATAATTTACGTAAAGAAATCAATCAAATTATAGCTGAACACATTGGACCCATTGCAAAATTGGACAAAATACAGTTTACAAGAGGACTGCCAAAAACACGTTCAGGAAAAATAATGAGACGTATCCTTAGAAAAATATCATGTAAGGATATATCAAACTTGGGAGACACTTCTACTTTGCTTAACCCAGAAGTAGTCAAAGAAATTATTGATAATAGTCTGTAAAAGTTAATTTTGCTTAATGAATATTTATAAATTAGAAATAGTTACAGAAACTATAATAAGTGCATTACAGAGATTGATTACTCAACTTTCGAATGAATGCAATCCACCATCTAAAGAAGATATTATAAGTATAATCAATTCTGATAATATAACACTTTTTCTGGCTGAGGTAAACGATGAGATTATTGGAACATTATCGCTTGTGTTTAATAAAATTCCATCAGGCGATAAGGTTTGGATTGAAGATGTGGTTATAGATAAGTCGGTTAGGGGCAAGGGTCTTGGGAAAAGATTAATTCTATTTGCTATTGATTATATCAAAAGTAAAAATATAGATAAAATCAATTTAACATCCAGTCCAGAAAGAGTGGCAGCTAATAATCTATACCAAAACCTAGGCTTTGGTAAAAGGGATACCAACGTTTATCGATTGACAATAAAATAAATAAGTAAAATTACATAGAGGATTAAACGGTATAATAAAACAATTTAGAAAACGTAGTTTATTAAACTGGATAGAGGTCTTTAGAATAATAGAAATTTGCAGGCAAACCACCAGTATGCCAAAACAAAATGGTTGAACCTTTAGGGATTTTGTTTTTTTCGATGTGGTCAATCATGCCGTAAAAAGCTCTTCCAGAATAAACTGGATCTAGTAAAATACCTTCATGGTGGGCAAGCATTTTAATGGCTTTTTTTTCATTTTCTGAAATTATACCATATCCTAATTTGTCGTAGCCTTTAATTAATTTAGCATCATCAATTGAATACCTAGTATTCAATTTGAGCGTGTTTTTTCCTGCCAATAATAATTCTAATACTGCTTTGTCAAGTGAGATTCCATTACTCCCTTCCTTATCAATACTGATGGGCATCAGTTTAGTATTCATTTCAAATAAATCCACACCAAGAATAAGTCCAGACTGAGTCCCGCCAGAACTTGAAGCAAAAAAAATATAATCCATCTGAAGTTTCATTTCTTCAAGCTGAGTCTTTAGTTCCTTCACGGCATTTACAAATCCAAGTGCCCCAATAAAATTAGAACCGCCATAAGGAATTTTATATAACTTTTTTCCGTTTGACTCTAAAATTTTTACCACATTTTCAATATCTTCTCCTTTTCTGTTATCTCCAGTAAAGTGGATTGTCGCGCCCAACAAGTTGGATAGAAGTAGGTTGCCGTTAAACTCTTTCGGTTCATCACCGCCTAAAAGTAAATGACATTCCAATCCAAGTTGCGCACAAGCGGCTGCGGTTTGCCTACAATGGTTAGACTGTTGTGCCCCTGCAGTAATTATCGTATCACAACCTTTTCGTACAGCGTCATACATCAAATATTCAAGTTTTCTTACCTTATTCCCACCAGATGCCAGCCCAGAATTATCATCTCTTTTGATGTATAGATTATAGCTTGAATAATAGTTAGACAAGTTGCGTAATTCATGTAGCGGAGTAGGGAAAAAACCAAGGTCTATTTTTAGATTTAAAATACTCATAATCAATGAAAAAAATGTTATCTTTAAGTATATCAAATCTAATCTAATATTTTCAATATCAGATATTTAAATTCCAATAATTTTGCAGGATTATCATTATGTGCCGGAATTTGTATATACCTCTTCCATGCATTGGATTGTTTTATTCATATGCATTGTAATAAGTATCGTTATTATATATCAATCATTCAATATTGCCTTAAGCAAACAGAAAGGCAAAAGTTCCAAATTCAGGTATTTGCTTCTAGCTATATTGTTTTTGCTTTACAATGTATTTAATGGGTTTTTGCCAGACGAAAACTTTCCAACTTCAGAAATAGTTCAATACATCATAACCTATTCAATTTCAATAATTACCTGTATTTATCTCATCTGGTATCTTTATAAGGAATTCGACATAAAAACACCTAATACATTCTTTAAGATTAAAAGTCTGATTATCATTCTTTCCACTTGCTTTATTTTTCTCTTCGTTTTGCCATACTACATATCCAGTTCATTGGATTTTGCAAGAAGTTTGTTCTTAGTATTCCCGACGATTTTGTCAATTTTCTTTATCATCTATTTTTTTAGGATTATTAATGAGAAAACAAATCGTCAGCGCTATTTTAAAATTCAAACATATTTGGGACTTTATGCGATTTTCTCAATTATCCTATTACCCATTTTGACTTACTTTGGAGATTTTCAACCAATTACACAAAGTATAGTTTCATCTTCGTTCTTCTCGGTTACTGTAATGGAAATTAATAGTTATTTATACAAGTTAAAGAATACATATAGGTTAAGATCGAATATTGTTGATATGTATAATCTGACTAATCGTGAAAATGAAATTGCTTTGCAAATTATAAAAGGACACAGCTATAAAGAAATAGCAGAAAACATGTTTATCGCCTATGGTACCGTAAGGAAACATGCGTCAAATATCTATGTAAAATCTAATTCTTCTAATAGAGTAGAATTCATAAACAATATATCTCGATAAATACTTTTGCGTATAAAAGTACGCACTATAAATACACATAATTTACACATCAAATTAGTTGTTTTTTCAATAAATAAGAACATATTTGTTTATACCCAACCAAATTTCAGTATACAATATTACTATTTAAAATTCTCTCCTGAAAGAGGTTTAAAAATGTGTACCGATATTATGGATTTAGATAAATTAAATAACACCTATAACATTGAACTCAAGAAGATTGAAAATGCTAATACTAACACACTCAAAAGGTGCCAGGATGCAATAGCATTGTGTAGACATCAATTGAGCTTACTAAAAGATGCGGTTAAAGCTAAAGTTTTTCAATCACGGGACGATGAAATTCACTTTTTCAAAAAGATCAAACAGATACCGTTTAATTGCCTTATCTATTATCTAGAAGTATATGCCTTTGAGAGTCAATGTTCCAAAATTAATGAAGACCATCGTCAAAAATTTACTGATAGAGTAAAAAATAAAACGTATCAATTTCTGATGGATCATTTGGATTTTGTGAACTATATGGAACAAGGGCAAACGCATTTGGATATGTGCTTTTTTACCAGAAGCAATGCTGTTCAAATTATGATGATGCATAAAGACGATTACTTCTATGACTTGGATTTTAACACCTCGCATGATTTATTACTAGCTAAAGTTACCGCCTACAGAAAGTTTATTGACTATCTAGAATCCCGATCCCACCATGGTTTCAATCTGATCCAACATTCAAAATTAAAATGGACTTCAAGTAAGGTAGCATTAACTGAATTAATATATGCTTTATATCATAGCCGAGTCATTAATAACGGTAAGTTAGAAATAAAGGAAATTGCTGTAGAACTTCAGAAATTATTCAATATTGAACTTGGAGATTTCTATAAAATATACTCTGAAATAAGATTGCGTAAACATAGTAGAACCAAGTTTTTGGATGAGATGTCTTATAGTTTGATTAATGAAATTGAGAAAAATGATTCATAATGATAGATTCTGAAATGTTAAAAATTAACAGTACTCGGTTCTCCTCCTGTATTCTGATATTTTTAGAAATAATCATTTGTTTTAGCTAAAATTGAACACTAAAACTTCCTTTGAAACAATCATGTACTCCTAAAATCAATCAAAATTCAAAATGTTAAATTTTACCAGAGTACGGTCAACTGATGAATAAAACTAAATATATCACTTCAACTTTGTCAAACGAAAGTCAAATCAAAGCAAAGTCGCCTTCAAAAAAATGAAACTATGGCGGCTTTGTTTATAAAAACAAATTAACGTATGGCAGCAACAATTATTACTACTGAAGATCTTAGGGAATTCAAAATGGAATTACTCGATGATATCAAACAATTATTAAACAATCAATCGGGACAGATAAATAAAAAATGGTTAAAATCTCCTGAAGTTCGAGAGCTTTTAGGAATCTCTCCTGGGACATTACAAAACCTAAGAATCAATGGTACATTACCATATACAAAAGTAGGCGGGGTGCTGTACTATGATTATCAGGAAATTATGCAAGTTCTTGAAAAGAATAGAATTCATAACAAGTATTAATCTGTTTTGAACGATATAAATTATATCAAGCACCTAAACGGTGTTTTTCTCCAATTTTCTATAGATACGCGCCTAAATCCAACTCATATAAGTCTTTATGTGGCCTTGTTTCAATTTTGGAATGCTAATTTTTTTAAGGATGAGTTTTATATCAATCGAGACGAAGTCATGTCATATTCCAAGATTGGTTCTAAAACAACTTACCATCGCAGTATTAAGGAATTAAGTCATTGGAGTTATATTCTGTACACGCCCTCACATAACCCATTTAAAGGGAGTCGCGTTAAGATGTTCGATTTTGGGACAAGTAGTGGACAAGCTCTGTACCTAAGTCGTACCAATATCGAGACAAGCAATGGACAAGCGCTGGTATCTATAAACAAACATATACAAACTATAAAAAACAAAAAAAACATTAATAAACAGAAAAATTTAGAAAATTTAAATTCTAAGAATTTTGAAACTGATAACAAACAGAATTCAACTGTGCCATATAGGGACAACTTGAAGACGAGTTCAGATAAAAATTATAATGAACCTTTATGAGTAAGCCCCAACCACATATTATCCAAGAGGGAAGTAAGCAGTATAGTTTAGGCGAATTAAAAGGAAGTGAACTCATTTACGATTTTGATAAGATGCTTGTTTATCTCAATGCTAAGGGGAAGCTACTCTTTGGCGAAACATTTAAAACATTTGAAGAAGACCGAGATATTCTGTTTAAGCTATGTAATTACTTTATTGGAGATGAAGCAAACTGTAAAAAGTTTGGTATTGATGTAAAGAAGGGCATTTTGCTTTCTGGTCCTGTAGGATGTGGTAAAACCAGTTTAATGAAATTATTGAGACACATAGTGCCACACCAAAAACCTTATAAAATTATTCCAGCAAGAAACATCGTTTTTGGTTTTAACCATGTAGGTTATAAAACTTTAGAGGACTATGGTAATGGGCACTACTTTTGTTTTGATGATTTAGGAGTAGAGCCCATAGGAAGGCATTATGGTAAAGACTGTAATGTTATGGGAGAAATTATACTTTCAAGGCATGATTTGTTTTTAGAGTACCATATTAAAACACATGCTACAACTAACCTTAATGCTCAAGAATTAGAAAAACGCTATGGTAATCGCGTGCGGTCTCGGATGCGTGAGCTGTTTAATTTGATTGCTTTTGATAAGGGGAGTGGGGATAAAAGAAAATAATTATCATAAAAGCGATTAAACTTCGGCAAATATTATGTAATTTGCCAAAGTTTAATGAAACAGACCCATACCTTGTTTAGCGCTTTAGAGAGTAAAATACAATCATATTTTAATGAACAATCAACCATTTCAAAAGATAAGTTGGTTAAATGTATTGTATTAGATTTTCCCGAACTAAAACTAAGTACTATTAACGTTTATTTATCACGATTAAAAAAGGAAGGAGTTATTAAAAATCCGGCAAGAGGTATATATGCGCTAAAAGAGAAAAAATCATATACTCCAATTATAGATGGCAATTTAAAGCGTTTATTCAATAAAGTTAAAAAAGATTACCCATTTGCAGATTTTTGTATTTGGGATACAAAATGGTTAAACGAATTTATGAGGCATCAACCATTTAAATTCTATACGATTTTAGAATTAGATAAAGATGTTACAGAATCTGTATTTCATGCTTTAAAGGAACAAGGAAAGCAGGTCTATATAGAGCCAGATGCAGAAACATTCAATTTGTATATTAGCAATAGTGAAGATGTCATTATTTTAAAGCATTTAATATCTGAGGCACCACTTCAAGAAATTGACAAAATAACTGTGCCTACCCTGGAGAAATTATTGGTCGATATGACTATTGATACTAAAGTATACGCAGCACAACAAGGAGAAATTAAGTCTATTTATCTCAATATGTTTGAGAAGTATGAAGTAAATAAAAATAAAATGAAGCGTTATGCATATAGGCGAAATAGAGAAAAAGAAGTAGAAGATTTAACAAATTTAACTTTGGCAAAAATTAAATAATTTGCCAAAACTTAATTAATAATGATAGAACCAATAACATATCATCCAGATTGGATTTATGAAGTCAAAAGAAATTTAGGAAAAAAGAAATTTGATCCTAAATTGATAGAAAAAGTCATATATGCATTGGCCTTTCTAGAGCAATTAAAGTTGAACGGATTAGAGTTTATTTTTAAAGGAGGCACAGCATTATTATTAGCAACCAAAGAACCAAAACGGTTTTCAATTGATATAGATATTATCACAGAACAAACACAAAGTGAGATAGAAACTATTCTAGAAAAAATAAATAAAAATTCTGTGTTTACGCATTGGGAAGATGACAACAATAGAAAGCACACATCAGATGCACCAATAGGGCATTTTAAGAAGTACTATACAAGTAATGTAGATGGAAGTATTGAACCAATACTATTAGATATATTATACACGCCAAATCCATATCCAGAACTAATGGAAATTCCAATAGCACATGATTGGATTCAAACAACAGGAGAAATTACCACGGTACAGATGCCAACATTTGATGCTATTTTAGGGGACAAATTAACAGCTTTTGCACCAAAAACAACAGGAATACTATATAGCAAAAACAGACCTGTAGAAATAATAAAGCAATTGTTTGATGTGTCTTTTTTAATGGATAATATCGCAGATTTAAGAGTCGTACAAAATAGTTACTACAAAGTCGTTCAAGAAGAAATTAAGTTTAGAAAGTTAGAGGTGTCCGCTACCGAGGTATTGGAAGATACTCAAGAAGCTTGCTATGTATTATCAACTAGAGATGTCAAATCAGATGAATTTAAGCATTTGCAATTAGGTATTAGCAATTTTGTGAATTTTACTATTTCAAAATTTAATATAGAAGAGGCTATTATGGCGGCAGCTAAGGTAGCTTATTTAGCAGAGGTTTTAAAAAATGAAGCACTTACCAAGTTAGATACCTTTAAAAATCCTTTACAAGTTAAAGATTGGTTGATTGAGAACCCTCAATTCAATAGGCTAAATAAATTGAAAAAGAGTAATCCGGAAGCTTTCTTTTATTGGTATAAGACAATTAATTTTTAATATTGTTGCATTCGTTAAATCGGTGACTGTGACATAGGCAACTATTCTTCCCAAATAATGCTCAGAGCTTTATCCCTATATGTAATGCAATGTTCAAAAAACTTTCTAGGGGTATCATCTTCCTTGACATAGTTAAAAATATCAACGGCCCAAATCTCTTCTTTTTTAAATAGGTCATCTGTAACATTTTTAAAATACTCGCCCATAACTGTATTTGGTGCTACCTTATTTTCATATAACAAATATTTATAAGGAAAATGCTCACTACAATACTTCCAACCAACTTTTCCGCTTACGCCATAGACAATCATAATATCATGATTTCCTATATCAGCAAACCTGAATGCGCACGCAGTTCTGCTAACACCGTATTCATCTTTTAAAAAATCTATTAACTCAATACTGAAGGTTTTACGATAAAAGTCTTTTGAGAATCTTTCCTCTGGCATCAGCAAGCAGGACGCAAAAAAATCAGCCTCTCTTTCAATTTGGTTGAACTGCTTCTGGTTAGTTCTAGATGGGTGTGGCTCTAAAAGCCCTTTTTTCAATCCAATTCTATGAGAATCTATATAGTAATGTCCGAGCTCGTGAGCCAAAGTAAATCGTCCTCTTGCAGAATCAGGTCTGTTCCCTAAGTCAGTATTTATATGAATGTAAAACTTCCCCTTATCATACAGAGTCATTCCATCAAAAGAGTTCTTGCCATAGCTGTCGTAGTACACCGACAAACCTTCATCATCTAATATTTTGTCAAGAGGTGTTATTTTTTCTTGATATTCTAAAGCGATACTTTCTGCTAATTGCTTTATGCTCTGTTTATTCCGAATCACTAGAATCTTGATTGTGTTTTCTCAGCATTTTATCTATAATATGTTGAGGCAAATCTTTTTTGCCTTTTCTTGCGACCATTCTTAGGCTTTCAATTTCCTCAACTACATTTTCTTCAAACATTGTAATTACTTTTGGCTCTCTATGAAATGTATTATTGATTATAGCAATTGGGTCGATTGGTTTATCATCCAATTTATAGTCATAATCTTCATATAGCTTATTGAACCTATCTAATTCAAGTTCATTGCTAGGAAAGAGAAAACCTGTTGAACCCAACCAACTGTCCAACTGAGCTACTTCAATTAGTTCTATTTTTTTAGGCTTGGCCATTCATAATGTCTAAATAGTTAGTAACGTGTCTATGTGCATCTCCGTAATAGGTGTTCACAGATTTTTGAGTTAGAGAAAGTTTTTCCCTGAGCAATTTCGTAATCGTTCTCGGTACTTTTTTTCCTTCCTTTTGATAGGCTCTGTAGGTAAAATATATAATTCGATGTTTTTCTGATAATTGCGTAAGTGCTCGTTCAATGGTTTTAAGTTTCGCAACAACTACCCTTTTTGCCTCAGCATCGTCTGGCACATCAAACTTAGACAACAATTCATCTGAATTTGTGACCAGACTTAAATCTTCTTCTTCAGTAGGCTCTGCACAAGTGTTTTTTTCGCCATATTTAATTATCTGGGTGTATAAAATTCGATACATCCAAATAAGTATGCCTTTGTCAAAATCTTTAGCCTTGGACTTATCTTTATCAAAAGTGGGATATTTCCATACCCTTGCAAAAGTACAATGTGTTATTTCTAAAGCTACCACTTCGTTATATCCATACTTATTGCAATAAATTTCGGACTTACGTTTCAAATCTTTCTCAAATCTATAACAGAACTGCACAAAAGCGGCTTCTGCCTCTTTAGGAAATTCATCCTTAAAAGAAATGTAGTCCAGCAGGTCAACGCTAGGTAGTTTTTCAAAATCTATGTCTTGATTAGTGTTTGTATTCATTTATATACCAAAACGGATATATCTATAATGGTATATGAGTGGACGACACCCACAAAACCTCTGTTTAAACAATAAAATGCTAGTAAATAATTAATAGGGAGGGTCAAATATAATGAAAAGTAAATTCAACATAAAAATAAAATTATGGCAAAAGATTCATCTGGTAAAAAATTCAACAGAATTCCAGAACACAAAAAGAGAGTAAATGGAAAAACTATTACTGTTAAAGAACATATTAGAAGTAATAGAAAGGATAGTAAAGGAAAGTAACGAGCGGAACTCCACAGCTCTAAATGGAGAATGTAAAACCTTAAAATTCATTATATGAATAGTATTAATTTCTCTAAAGGGAAACTTAGTCTATGCCACAAGAATAATTGTGTAAATGTTAAAGGTGATGTAGCTAAAGCTATTGTCTTTGGTATTGCAACTCTTGTTATTATAAGTGGCATTGCTTCTATGTTAGAGCAATCTAATTAGAGGCTTAATTATGGTAGTCTTTTTAAGAAAAGACTACCATAATTAAAATTGAAAAAACAGCCAATTTGTCATAATTGATATTTATACCAGATTGGCGCAAAATTTGTAAATAAAATGTTAAAAAAATAAAAATATGGGAAAGAACAAAGTAAAATATTATCCTGTTGGTAACGGTGACACCTCACTTTTCAAGACAAGCAATGCAAACATTATAACAGATTGCAATATACGAGAGGTTAAAGATGGCATTTATGATGTAAAAAAGAACCTTATAGAAGAACTGGACACAAGAGATGACAAGCCTTACACGGATTTATTCATCTTGACACACCACGACAACGACCATTGCTTAAATTTCAAAAACCACTTTCATACTGGAAAAATCAGTTCCTATGATGATAACGATGATAAAATAATCATTGACGAATTGTGGGTCAACGAGTATATACTTGGCGACAACAATATATCTGATGATTCAGATGCTGGTGTAATAAGAAAAGAGGTAAGGCGAAGAAGAAATCTATACAAAAGTAATGACAGCTCTAAAGATGAGCGTGGAAACAGGTTAGTCCTAATTGGGTATGACGACAATAACGAGTTTACCAATGTTCCACAACATATACCAGGCAGCACAGTAACACAAATTAACGATACTAGTCTAAAGAATTTTGAGTTTTTTATACACGCACCATTCAAAGCAGACGTAATTGACTGCAATGCAAAAGAGGACAGAAATATGTCCAGTATTGTTTATCAAGCACGGTTCTACAAAAGCAACGGAAGTGATTTTTCGTGTAGAATATTACACGGTGGTGATGCAGACCACTATCGCTGGGCAACGATTAAAGAAAAATCAGAAAAAAATGACAACAAAGATGCTTTGGAATGGGATATTTTCCAAACACCACATCATTGCTCTTGGACATTTTTCAACGATACACCTTATAAGGACGATGACAAGGGTATTGACAATTCTGAACCAAAACAAACCTCGATTGACATTTTAAACTATAGTCTCACAGGGGCTAAGGTTGTGGCTACTTCAAAGAAAGTTGTAAATGACAAAGACAATCCGCCTCACTACCCTGCAAAAACAGAATACACCAATGTTGTAGGTATTAGCAATTTTAAAAACACACAAAAATTCTATGATGATTTTAAAAAACCTATTGTTTTTGAAATAGATGATTATGGCGCAACACTAATTAAAGCTTCAGCAGCTGCAATAAGTTCTGGTCTAAGTAAACCATCAAGGGCAGGAAGAGCAGGATAAGTATGAAGCAAGATTACACAAACCCATCAACCGAAAAAGTAAAGATTGAAGAGCTTAAAAATGAGAAATCAAAACAAATAACATCTTCAATCGATGCTTTTGGCGGGACTGTAAAACTTTTTGAGGTGTTACAGGGCAGCGATAATGATGAGTTTTTATTTTTGAATTTTCTACCTGATATTCCTAATAACCCAATAAATGATATTAGGCAGGAAGAAGCAATAGTTATAATAACTACTGAGAACATTCAGGAATTACCCAAGGTTTTTGCATTAAGGGATAATTTTCCAATTGGATTACCTCACACAAACATAACTAAAGACAAAAGACCTGTAAGTCTTTGCATATTTGAAGATAATTTTGAAGAGCTAAAACACCATTGGTCTGGCTCTTATTTTCTACAATCCATTAAAAACTGGTTAGAACTTACTGCAAGAGATGAGCTACACCAAGAAGACCAACCTTTAGAACCTTTTGTCATTGGTAGTAATGGAATTATAGTTGACCCAAACAATAATTACATCAAGCAATTGCCAAGTGGTTTTTACAAAACCACAAACAGTTCTCTTGGTACGCCAATCCATAGGTTGTTTATTGCTACACCGCCTTTGGATAATGGTGTTGTACACCAAAGAGTCGATAACCTATATACCTTGAGCGAATTGTTTAAATCAAAAGATATTGACTTACTTAATCTTTTAAAACCAAAAATCAATGAATTGATCAATAGTGGGTTATCGCATAAAATCAATGGGGATTTTTGGAAAGGAATAGTTTTTTTAATTGTGGAAATTCCCGTTTTAAGGGATACCAAGAATTCTGAGCCAACTTTAGCCGGATTTAAAATTAATGCTACGATCAGTGAGTTGTCAACCATTTTTGGTAGAACAGTTGTTAATCTTAATAATGTATTCGAAATAGAACAAAACCTAAGTGAAAGCAAACTTTCATCAATTAGTATTGAAATATTAAGCCCACACTTGTGCTTAAACAAAACATTGGCTAAAAATTATAGCGGAATCGATAAAAAGTGGTCAGAATCCAAGTTCTCGCTGATTGGCCTTGGTGCTTTAGGCTCTCAGTTTTTTATGAACCTTGCTCGAAGTGGTTTTGGTCAATGGAACCTCATAGATAAAGACATTTTACTTCCACACAATTTTATAAGACACGCTTCCACAGATATTGAAAACCAAATTACAGTAAACAAGGCAGAAGCCATTTCAAAACAAGCGAACAGCCTTTTAAATGACTGTAATTTTTCTAAGCCTCTTCTACAAAATATTTATGATGTCGAGAAATCAACACTTCTTAAATCAGATGTTATCCTCGATATGTCAACATCTATCGGTGTAGAAAGATACTTGGCAAACGAAATAAAGACGGTAAGAAAGTTTTCTTCGTTCCTAAATCCTATGGGCAACGATTTAGTTATGCTTACAGAAGATAGCGAAAGTTATTATCCTTTAGATTTGTTGGAAATCCAGTATTATAAAGAGTTACTAGCAGATACCAGCTTGTCCCAACACTTGGCCTTTGAGCAAGATAAAAAAATTAGATATGCACGTGGTTGTAGAGATATTACCTCAAAAATCCCTCAAGAGAACCTTGCTATTTTTTCAGGTATCGCATCCAAAGCATTCAAGAAAAACTTAAATAATGATAATGCCTCAATTGATATTTGGAAAATGGACAAGTCCAGTTCTATTAATCACTATACTTTTTTGATAGATGATTGGTTTGAAGACAAAATTAACGGCTGGACGATATTTTTCAACGAGAGCACTCTAAACAAAATATCAAAATTCAGAATTGACAAGTTGCCTAATGAAACGGGTGGTATTTTAATAGGTGCTATTGATAACTTCTACAAGAAGGTCTATGTGACCAATACAATTCTAGCACCAGAAGATAGCATCAAAAAACCAACGTTATTTATACGAGGCATAAAAGGTGTAAGTGAAAAGCTTGAAATTATAGGTAATACAACCAATGAAAACCTCAAATATTTAGGCGAATGGCACAGTCATCCTAAAAACTGTGGATTGTCAATGAGCGGTGACGATAAGGTCCAATTTAGTGAACTTATGAATGAAGCCAAGCTTAATGGACAACCAGCAATAATGTCTATTTTCGGTGATAATAAAAAACACAAGACATACTTTGGTAATTATGAAATATAAAATTAACGCACATTAAAGATGATAAAACCAACAGAATATTATATTAAAGCAAGACTATTTCCTACGATAATTTGTGCAGTTCCATTATTGATATTATACTATTTTGGCTTCAGCGAAAAAATTATTGATTTCATAGAATTTCTCAAAGGGTATAAATGGGTTAGTGATATAACAATATCTATTGCCATAATTTACTTTATGACCCAAATCAACAGGTTCATCGCTAAAGAGATTTTTCAAAATATTTTCTTTAAAGAAGAAAAGAATATGCCAACAACCAATTTCCTGCTTCATTCAAGCACATTCTTTGCTCAGAGTACAAAAAAACGTATCCGTGAAAAAATCAAAGAAAGATTTGGAATAGAGCTTCTTAATGCGTCTCAAGAAAATGAAGATGAATTAGAAGCAAGAAAAACAATTGTTGATTCAGTAGCACAAGTTAGAAATGTGACAAGGGACAATCGCCTTTTGTTACAACACAATATTGAATATGGCTTTACTAGAAATCTTATCGGTGGTTGTGTTATTGCAGTTTTAGTTACTGTGTTTAATCTTTATTTCTTTAAGACTATAACCACAAATGCACAGGCTGTAAACATCAGTATTATAGTTGGTGTTCTATATCTAATACCGATACTTCTAAGTAAATATTTAGTAAATCGATATGGAAAAAACTATGCGAAAGTTTTGTTTGAGCAATTTTTAAAAACTTAAGTATAAAAAAGCATTTAATTATTTTTTTATTTTGACCCATAAAATGACTTCTTGAATGATCGTTGCTAAAAGCTTTTCTATATTTTGGATAACTTTATTGAAAAAGACTGTCATAGTTCAGTATTTAAATAATTAGTGATTCCCATGAAAATGGACAATGTCATTCCCTTAATATTTTTAGTTTTTAAAAAGTAATCGGCTTCATCAGGATTAGTAATAAACCCCATTTCAATAAGTAAAGCAGGAAAAAAAGCAGTTGTTTCTCGTAACACTTGAAAATCAGCAAACTTAACACCACGTTTTTTAAAACCCAGTTTTTGAGTACTCTCATTCAATACAGATAATCCAAGTGCAATAGATGCTTTAGTATTTTGATTATGCGAATGATATACATAAACCTCCATGCCTTTTGAATGAGTTTGAGAAGCATTACAATGCAAGGACACAAAAACATCTGCATTCAAACTATTAGCCAAACGACTTCTATCTGATAAAGAAATTAAAGTGTCCTTATATCTGGTTAAATATATATCAAATTCATTACTGAAGAGACTTTTATTTAACTTCAAAATCTCTTTAGAGATATTCAAAACCACATCCTTTTCTAGAATACCATTTATACCAACAGCGCCAGAATCTTTTCCGCCATGTCCAGGATCAATTACAATGATTGTTTTCTGACTAAAAACAAAACACATTTTCAGTATCAAAATCATAAAACTGACGTTTTTGAGCGTTTTTTTCCAATTCATTTTTAGCGTTGCGTTAATTTTTTACTTCAAAATGCATAAGATTTATAGTCTTTTAATTTCAATTAAAATCAAATTAAAACAAATAAAATTATTTTATAAATTACTAATAATCAATTAATTATATTCAAATATAATGTATTTTTCATATATCAAAAATGAAGTAAAACTTAAACCATTTTAGTATGAAAAAATCACTTTATCTAACCGCTTTATTATTCACTATTTCAAATACCATTTTTGCACAAATTGGAGGTATTGAAGATTCTGTAAATGATGTTTCCGATACCATCAGAAGCATTTTTCCAATTATTCTAGGAGTTATCTTCCTTATTGGTTTCCTATTTAATGCAGGTCATTTCTTTGGAGAAAATGCCGATTTGAAAAAAGGAATCACACGTGTATTGGTATTCGTCCTTATTGCTGGTGCAGTTGTAGGCATCTTTACGTATCTCATAAGCATCGTAGTCTAGGCCGTTAAACGGCATTTGGTAATTAAATGATAGATACCAATGAAGAAGTTTGAGGTTTATAAAAACATAAGAAAGCGAGCAGTAATTATGGGTTTACCCATATCATTGTTCGCACTTATGATGACATGTGTTATTGGTTCGTTATTATTCATCATTTTTTCTTTTAGTTTATCGGTTATTATAAGTGTATTTGTAATAAATGCTTCACTATACATAGGTTTAACAAACTTCACTAAAAACCCCGGGCTATTGCATTTTAAAAAGGTATTTCCACAAACTATCAGTAATAAAAAAGAAACTCAGTTAAATTATGAAGGCCCATAATGGGCATTTAATTAATAATAAAAATGAACAAAATAAACCTATCTGCGTACCATCCCATTTTAGATATTCAAGACCATATTGTATTTGCCAATAATGGCAATGTAGTACTATGTTTTAAAGTAGATTTCCCTGAAATCTACAGCTTATCGGAAAAGGATTTTGAGGACATGCATGGATCGTGGTTTCAGGCTTTTAAATCATTACCTGTAAGCACCATTATCCACAAGCAAGATGTTTATAAAAAAGCATCTTATGATGCTAAAAATATTCCTAATTCAAGTTTTTTAGAAAAGGCAACGAATGATTATTTCAAAGGAAGGGAATATATAAAACATGCGTCTTATTTGTTCTTTGTTTTACCAATTAATAATGCTTTGAATGCTTCAAAGTTTACGAATCCATTTCGTAAGGTTGAAAAAAGCATTCATAAGAAATTAGACCATAATGTAAAGGAGTTCATTACTTCGGTTAACGATACGGTTTCATTTGTGAATAATAGTCAAAAGGTGTCATTGAAGGAATTAAATCAGAATGAAATCATAATGCTTACCAATAAATATTTCAATGGTTTCAATGAAGGTTTTGATACAGATATACAACTCAAAAAATCAAATATAGAAATAGGAGAAAACCATTTTGATGTGTTGGCTGTAAATAGCGAACTCTGTTTTGGAGATGTGGTACAGAGTAGTAAAACTAATGATAAATTCACTTCAGATGATTTTGTATTCCATCAGGGTTTTATTGATGGATTAGGCTTGAATCTCAATGAAAACCATATTGTCAATCAAATTATCTATTTAGATGATAAGCATAAATGGCGAAAATTATTAGATAAGAAAATTGAAGAACTCAATAAGAGTTCCAATTTCGGAACCCAAAATAAAGTCATCTTAAAAAAGATTGAGGACATTGTTGCTAAGATTAATCAGGACGATTCGTCCCGGATTATTCGTGGTCATTTAAATATTGTTTTTTGGTCTAAAGAAGAAAAGGAATTAGGTAGGATAGCATCTAAAATTAAAACTGAATTTAAAGAGCTGGATATTGTGCCTTATTACCCAAAAGGTGAAGAGCGAAAGCATTATTTCTTGAATTCATATTGTTGTTTTACATCCAATTTCTCAAATGAAGATTTGTACGTTACCGATTTAAAACATGCATTGTGTTTGTATATCAATAACACAAATTACAAATCGGATGCAACTGGGATTATTTTTAATGACAGGGAACATAACATCCCTGTACTAAAAGATGTTTGGGATGAACGCAAAAAACGAATCAAAGCTAGAAACTTTGCCATTTTTGCTCCAACAGGCGAAGGGAAATCCTTTTTGGCCAACAATATACTCCGTCAGTATTTTGAACAGCAAGTAAGGCTGGTTATTATTGATTTGGGAGGTTCATATTCTAAGTTTGCTAAGCTCTATCCTGACGATCATATTATTTTGCGTTATGAGCAAGGAAAGAATCTTGGTATTAATCCATTCTATATTTCTTCTTTAAAGGATTTAACTCCAGATCACTTAGAAAGTTTAGGTGTATTTATTATGGAACTCATGGCTTCAGGAAAACAAGCAACAAAAGCCGAAGAAGTAGCTGTTAAGAAAGTGCTCCATTACTATTATAATTCCATAGCATCAAATCATTCCTTGGCATCTTTATATCAGTTTGTAGATGATAAGAAAGAAACGCTCATCCAAGAACTCAAAATTCAAGAAGCGTATTTCAGTATATATAACTTTTTGCATATTCTTTCTGAATATGTTGATGATGGATTGTACAGTTTTCTTTTTAATGTGAGTGAAGATCAAACCTACAAGATTGAAGACAAGAGATTAATTGTTTTTGAACTTGATGAAGTCAAGGATAACAAGGAAATCCTTTCCGTTATGCTGAAGCTTATTAAATCTGCAATTCAACGAACCATCTGGAAAAACAAAGCCGAAAAAGGCATCATTCTTTTTGATGAGTTTGCCAAACAACTCAAATTCGAGAATGTATTGGAAAGTGTGGAGTTCTATTACCAAGCCATTAGAAAACAAAATGGCGCCATTGGTATTATTTTACAATCCATTAATCAACTGCCTAATAATTCAACATCTGCAAGTATTCTAGAAAACACTCAGATCATTTACAGCTTAAATAACGAGAAAGGTTACGAAGAACTTAAAAAGCGATTGAATCTGTCTAGCCATGATTTAAATCAACTAAAATCCATTCGAAACAATCTTACTGGAGAAAGAAAATATACAGAGATGTTTATTAAAATCGGTAAGGAAAGTAACATTTTTAGATTGGAAGTTCCTAAAGAAGTATTTGCTGCGTATCTCACAGATGGTAAAGAGAGCGAAGATATCATGCAACTCTTTGAAGATCACCAAAACATGGAAAAAGCTATTAAAATATTTATTAATTCTTAAAACAACAATTATGAAAACCACAATTAAAACAGTAATCATCGCACTTACATTTACCATTTTATTGCCTGCACGTGCTACGTGCCAGGGTATGCCAGTTTATGACAATACCAATTTTATAAGCTTCACAAAATCCTTAATAGAATCGGCAAAACAGACGTCACAATTATTAAAAACGGTTCAATTCTTAAAAACCCAAAAAGATAATATAGAGAAGGTTAATAACGCTATAAAACAGCTTAAGGCAGTAAGGGAATTGGCCAAAAACAATAAACGTCTTTTTGATTTAGTACAGGATGATTTAAGAGAGATTTTGAATTCGCCTTACATAAAGCCCCATGAAGTGAATCGCATATCTGATTCTTTCAATGAAATTGTTGAAAATTCATTGGAGGGATTGGAATTTATAGATAAGATACTTTCTAGTAATAATCTAAAAATGACAGATGCAGAACGAGCAGAAGTTCTGAAGGCAAAAGAAAGAGAGTCTAAAGAGATGGTTGCAGAAATTGAAGCCAAGACAAAGCGTTACCGAGAGATTATTGCTTTTAGAGAAATACAAGATAAAATCAATAACAGAGAAACGAATTATTAATGGCAGGCTTCTTTTTGAGCATAGGATTGGAATATGTTGATGCCGTTTTTACGACTATCAAGAATAGCAATTTTTCACAGTACACCATTACTGGAATGAAAACGCTTGCCATCCTATTTTTCCTTATCAACATTCTAAAAAAATATAATGAAGGTGTTGCTAATAATGAGGGTTATACTTGGGGGTTAACACCTTCTGAATTAGCTAAAAACTTTGCAGTAGTCATTTTGGTAATTTTTTCAACTCAGGTTTTGAGTGTTTTTGATACGCTATTAGTAGCTATTGAAACTCAATATAGAGATACGGCTCCAGCGCTCCTCCCGTTACAAATGCAAGATATAGATTTGGAACAGGATGTGGGTGCCTTGGAAGCCGCCAAAAAAGCATTTGCCTTACTGTATGAAGCTTTAGTAACCCCTTTATATGGGTTAAAACTTATCGCTTTTATAGTGGGTATATTCTTGTGGCTTTTGGATTTATTTATCTATCCATTGTTTTTGGCAGAACGTTATTTTTTACTAGGTATTATGCAAGCTTTTTTTCCTTTAGTAATCAGTTTAGCGGTATTTGAAAAATTTAGAGCATTAGCCTATAATTTCTTTAAACTTTATGCAGGAGTTTATATGCTAGTTCCTGCCTTTTTCTTGGTCAATGTCTTTGTTAATAAACTTTATACCCAAATCAATACCAATTTTTGGTCTGACCTATTTGGAACAAATTGGGGGAGCAATTTTTTCGCACCATTATTACAATTTGGTTCTATAGGATTTATTGTGTTACTCAAATTCAAACTGTATCGTCGTGCTACTTCTTTTGTATTTAAACTATTTAGTGGCGGATAGCCCCAACTTAAAAATCAATAAATGAAAACACCTTATAAAAATATTTACAACGTATTGAAGCTAAACCGTTTCATCGTATCAGCAGTAATAATAGGAGCAGTACTTACTTGTATTGTTTCAGTAGTCTTAGTAGTTAAGCTTCATAAGGAAACAGTCAATAATGCTTTTGTCGTTAATACCGATGGAAACGTCATTCCTTTGAAATTAGTTTCGCAACAAGAAAACTTAGAAGTAGAAACTTTGGCGCATTTAGAACTTTTCCATTCATACTTCTACAATATTGACGCAAGTAATTATGAAAAGAATTTGAAAAAAGCATTATGGCTGGGCAATAGTTCGGTAGATGCCTTGTATAGACAGAAAAAAGCAGATGGCGTTTATAATCGCTTACTGCAATACTCATTGGTTCAGAAAGTGATAAGCATAGCATCTAAAATTGATATACAAAATGAACCTTATGGTTTTGAAACGACAACAGTTTTTGAAATTAATCGAGGATCGATAATCGATACTTATGAATTAGTAACAACTGGAAACTTAATTCATGTGGACAGGAACTTTCCAAATAATACACATGGGCTTTTGATTACCAATTTTTTTGAAAATAAATTAAAACGCATACATAATGAAGATAGAAAAAAATAAAATCGTTTTCGCTTCCGTACTGGTTTGTGTCATCCTTTTTATTGGAGCATATACCGTATTGGTTCTTGGAGATGATGAAGAACCAACTATTGAAAACAACCAAATTCCCCTTCCAGAATTAGAGAAAGGTCAAAAGGAATACAAGTCAAAATTAGAGGCATTAGATGATTTGAAAGAAATTCGAGAAACCAATGCACCTAGTATTTATGACGAACGCCTATTGGATTCTACTGGAGTTTATGATCCTGATTTATTGGATAAGGAAAAGATGCGTATAGTGGATAGCATTTATAATGAAGGGAGAATTAGTTATTCAGATAGAAGCTTTAGGTCCCCAGATATAAAAATTCAACCTAAAACAGTCAAAAGGGATTCTATACCTGAAAAAAGTATAAAAGAAAATCAAATTGAAACCAAGGAATTGGCTCTGGAGCATCAATTATTTTTTGCTTCAAATCCATTAGAAAATAAGAAATTAAATTCCCAAAATACGGATAGCTTAATCTATGCTAGAGTAGATGGGGTGCAAACTGTACTCACTAATTATCGTTTACAGATGCGGTTGATTAAATCAGCGAAAATTGACAATCATATTTTACCAAAAAACACGCCTGTTTATGGTTTTATCAGTTTTAAACCCAATAGAACTCTTATAAAAATTGAAAATATTAATCATCAACCAGTTAAACTAAAAGCCTTTGATTTTCAGGATGGGAGTGAAGGTATTTATATAGAGAATAGTTTTCGAGCTGAAGCAAGTCGAGAAGTAATAGGAGATGTTGTAGATGATATTAATATAGCTGGAGTACCTCAAGTTAATGGTGTAAAAAAGATATTCCAACGCAATAACCTAAACGTTAAGGTTACAATCACAGATAATTACAAACTTATATTAAAAGCCGATAATCGGCAATAATTTAAAAACACATGAAAATGAAAGCATATATCATCATAATACTCTTAATTTTCTCAAATTATATAACAGCGCAAAAACAGCTAGACACTATTTATGCCAATGAAAGCAAAAATGTAGCGTTGTTTTTTCCAGAAGCCATTCGTCAAGGAGTTACAGGGGCAAATAATTTTGTGTTCACTTACAACAGAGAAAAGGAACAGTACTTTGGATTATTACAGGCAACTCCAGGAATGGAAAGCAATCTGTTAGCTGTAACTAAAAGTGGTCAGGTTTATTCCTATATTTTAAAGTATAAGAATCATTTGCACAAGCTTAATTATTTTATCAATGAAAAAGAAAGTATTGGAAGTGAGCTGCCCAAAAAAATAGAGCAAAAACCAATTCTTAAAATAAAGAATGTAGATAAAAGTAGGATTAGATACTTTCAAAAATTTAGTGATTTTTTGCTGAAATTAAAATATGAATCTATTAGGACCAAACGTCAAAATGGGATTAAGTTACAATTGCAGAAAATGGCTTATAATAATTTTCAAGTTTACTTGGTTTTTGAAGTAAAGAATAACTCTGAGATTGATTTTGAGATTGATTACCTTAAGGTATATCGAGCAAGCGGAAATAGAAGGAGAAAAGCTTCTTTCCAAAGATTAGAGCAAGAAGTTATTTTTAAATATAAAATGGCTGATTTTATTAAAACAGGAAAGAAAAAGCGATTTGTTTATGTGTTGCCAAAGTTTGTTCTTGGAGAAAACGAAAAATTAATGTTAGAACTAAAGGAATTTAATGGAAATAGAAGATTAATTTTAGAAACGAATTATTAAACCCTTAAATTAAAAACATCAAACCATAAAGTTTGATGTTTTTAATTGCAAAAATGTAATTAACCTAAGAAGTTAATTGATTTCTTAATTTTTCCATATCCTCACTCACTTTTCGTTCTATTACTCTTGCATAAATTTGTGTAGTAGCAATTTTAGTATGACCTAATAATTTTGATACCGTTTCAATGGGAACACCATTACTTAAAGTAACCGTAGTAGCAAATGTATGACGTGCCATATGAAATGTTAAATTCTTTCTTATATTACATAAATCAGCTATTTCTTTTAAATAACTATTTAATCGTTGATTAGATATACTAGGCATCAAGTTTCCGGAAAATTGAGTTCTTGGATGGTTTTTATACTTTTTTATTAATAGTTCTGTTGCTGGTAATAAGGGTATTTTGAAAGGTACTTTGGTTTTATTTCTTTTAGACATAATCCAACTATTACCATCAATACCTTGTATTATGCTTTTATTTGAAAGGTTCATAATATCTCCATATGATATTCCTGTATAACAACTAAAAATAAATAAATCTTTAACTACTGAAAGTCTTTCAATGGTGGGCAATAAGTTTTCTATATTCTTAAGTTCTATATCCGTAAGAAACTCTCGCTCTCTCTTTTCTAAAATTGGTTTAAACTTCACAAAGGGGTCTCGGTCAATCCATTCCATATGATAGGCTAGTGTTGTCATCTTTCGAAGCCTTTGTATATGTTTCATTACAGCGTTATTTCCAATTTTACCTTGATAATGTCTTGGTTGATAACAACGTAGAAAGTTCTCAAAACCCAGAACAAAAGCGTAATCTAAGTCTTGAAGGTAAATATCAGATGATTTATATTTCTTTTCAAGATATTCCAGCACATATTTTTGACTTGTTCTATAGTGACACATAGTTTTGGAACATAGCTTACTGGTCATTGTTTCATTATGATAATTTATAATGTCTTGAAGAGAATGAATTATTTTGTCTTCACCCAAAAATCTTGCTTTGATTAGTTTTGGAGATAATACTCTATTTTCTAATTTTAAATCTCGATAGCATTGAAAAAGAGTGGAACTTATTTCATTAAGATAATGGTTGATTTCTCTAGCCGTTTTACCATTACCTTTAACTTTTTGGGATTTCACATCCCAAGAATCTACATCAATTTTTTTCTTTAAACTAATGTTAACTCGTTTTCCATTTACAGTTATTCGAACATAAATGTCAGTTTGATTGTTTTTTGCACGTGCGGCATATATCCAAAAAAGGATAGAAAATGTTGAAGAAGTACGCATAGTTGTCGTCTTTAATTGTTAAACAATATTTGAGACGAAAGTCAAATCAACTATATAAAATTAAATTTAGTTCTGTTCAATCCATCCATATGTTGACAGTTATGTTGACAATTTTAAAAGATGTTGACAATTTGTGACCTTTTAAAACTAAATAACATCAAATTAAATGATTGACTAAAAACTATAAAACCTTGTTAATCATAAGATTAACAAGGTTTTGATTTCGGATGATATCCGATTTAGTGACCGGGCTGGGGCTCGAACCCAGGACCCTCTCCTTAAAAGGGAGATGCTCTACCAACTGAGCTACCAGGTCATTAATTTAATAACTAACATATAACATATTGCTGTTAGCGGGTGCAAATATAAAATGTTTAATTAATAAAACAATACTTTTTTTAAAGAAATTTTCGTTTTTTTGCATCACTTAAACGTATGTTTTTAATAATCAATTTATAGCGTAAAAATGATCATTGTATTAATTGGATATATGGCCTCTGGAAAGACGTCTTTAGGAAAGAAATTAGCTGAAAAACTGAATTACGATTTTATTGATTTAGATGATTTTATTGAAGAGAAAGAAAAATCATCTGTTTCTGAGGTTTTTAAAACTAAAGGCGAAATCTATTTCAGAAAACAAGAATCCTTCTATTTAAAAGAATTGTTAAAAGACAATAGCAACATTATTTTATCAGTTGGAGGAGGTACTCCTTGTTATAGTAACAATATGGAACTAATTTTAAATGCTGATGACGTAACGAGCATTTATTTAAAAGCTTCAATTTCTACATTGGCAAGCAAGTTAATAAAGAAAAAGGCGAAACGCCCTTTAATTGCTCATATTGAAACCGAAGAAGCTATGGAGGAGTTTATTGGTAAGCACTTATTTGAACGCATACCCTTTTATAGCCAAGCAGAAATAAAAGTTATTGTTGATAATAAAACAAAAGATGATATCGTTGAAGATATTATTTTAGAACTATTCTAAAACCACTTCAAATGCTTTGCCTTCAAGAACAACATGGATATGTTCATGTAATGATGTAGATAGCGAAATACCTTTAAAATCTGCTTTTACAGGATATTTTTTATGATTTCTATTAACTAAAACAGCCGTTTTAAATTGCTTTAATGGCGCGTTTAAAAAATGTTTAACCCCATAAATCAATGTGGTGCCCGAATTTAATACATCATCAACCAAAACTAATGACTTGTTTTTGTAATCTGCTTCGGGAATTGAAGTCTTTATTTCTGAAGAAGGATTTTTTTTGTCAATAGTAACTTTGCAAAGTACTACGTTTATATCCGATATTTTTTGAAGTATAGTTTTTAGTTTTTTAGCAAAAACATAACCATTCTTATCTATCCCAGCTAGTATAACCTCTTTTTCATTAACATTAGTTTCATATATCTGAAAAGCAATACGTCTTATTTTATGATTAATTTCATCATGATTAAGTATTACATTATTCTTAGCAGTCATCATTAGTATTTCTAAATTAAAGGTTAAAATTACTCATTTTCATCTGTAAAATCGTCAATATCCCGTCTATCTTTTTTTGTAGGCCTTCCAACGCCCTTTTTTCTGTAATAATCTTTTGAGTATTTTAAAAGTTCTTGAGCTTCAAACTGTTCTTTTGGTGTCATGTCTGTTCTATAAAGATCAACTAATTTAGCGCCAATTCTACTTTCAGGTATATCATTAACTTTTAGTTTGTAGTTTATTTGGTTCTTTCTAAGTCCAATAACATCTAGCGGATATACTTCCCTGCTCGGTTTTACAATATCACCATTAATTCGTACTTGGCCTTTTTTACAAGCGGCAGTTGCAATCGATCGGGTTTTATAATACCTAACACACCATAAATACTTGTCTATTCGCATACAATTATTACTAAAACTACGTTAATGTTGTTGTGCAAGATTCTTTTTAAATTGTATCTTGCACCCTCAAAAATAAACAATAATGCGATTAAGAAAAGTTACTTTATTCATTTTAATTTTAACTCTTGGTTTTATATCTTGTAAGAAAGACGATAATGCTGCTGAAGACATAGTAGTCGTACCACCTAGAGACAGAGGTGAACAACAAATTGCTGATAAAGCTTTACTGTTAGATTATTTATCAAAGCATTACTATAATTCTAGTGCTTTTACAGATCCTAATACTATAAGTACTCAAGATTTGGTTATAACTAAGTTGGGAGATGATGAAACTGACGCTCCAGATGGTCATACACTATTGAGTGATCCAGGTGTTGTGGAAACTAAAATTGTAGATTTTGCTGATACGCCTTATGAATATTATATTTTAAGACTAAACCAAGGAGAAGGGGGAGATTCTCCAACCTTTGCCGATAATGTTGATGTATTATATGAAGGCTTTACTTTAGATAATGAAGTTTTTGACAGTAGAGTAAACTTAGAAAAAGCACCCTTTGATTTAGTGTCCTTGATTCCTGGATGGAGAAAAGTGTTGCCTCAGTTTAATACAGCTCAATCTTTTGTAGAAAATGGTGATGGCACTGTAGATTATATAAATCATGGAGCCGGAGTTATGTTTTTACCATCTGGTTTAGCTTATTTTTCCAGTTCAATAGCTGGTATTGGCGCTTATGAGCCTATTATTTTCAAATTTGATTTAATAAGAACTACTGAAAATGATCATGATGGTGATGGTATCCCGTCATTTCAAGAAGATTTACCTGATGAAAATGGTGTTAAAGATGGTGAGTTTATAGTTAATTTTGAGGATCTAACTGATGAGTATGATGATGATACAGATGGTGATGGCGTTCCAAATTATTTTGACGCAGATGATGATGGAGACGGTATACCAACTATAAATGAAGATTTAAATGAAGATGGTGATCCAACTAACGATATTGGAAAAAACGGTATGCCCAATTATTTAGACCCTGAAGAAACGGAATTTGTAATTAAATAAAATTAAACCCTCGCATGGCGAGGGTTTTTTATTACTAAAATTGCTTAAAGAATAAGCGATAAACTTAAAATCAATTGGTCTGGTCTAGTATCTAATCTACTGTTTCCAATACCGTTGTTCTCTAAAAAAGTAGCTTCATTATCACTAAAGCCACGTTCGTATCTTAAATCAATTCCGAGTTTATTAAAGTTAAGCCCAACACCAAAATTTAGGCCTAATGAAAATTCACTTTCAATATCATTTATAGAAACACCATCAAACTCAGTATCTAATATATATTGAAGTGATGGACCTCCAAACACACTTATTGGACCTAATACTTTTATGCCAACCAATAGCGGTGCATCAATTTTTTGCATTTTAAAGCTGTCGTTATCATAATCACTTTTTGTACTGGTATAAACAACTTCGGGTTTAAAATATAGATCTTTTCCAATTTTTCCGAATAACCCAAAATGGTAACCAACATTTCTGTCTGGATTTTGCGAGTTATTGCTAATAGATTCAAAATACTTGCCGTTACCATTGTAATTTAACCCAGCTTTAAAACCAATACCTTGTGCCGTTTGTGCTATTGATATTGATGGGGTAATAATAGCAACCAATAAAATAAAAAATAGATTTCTCATAATGTGCGTTTTAAGATTTGAATTATAGTATCAAAAACGCTGCCAAAAGGATATTATTTTCTTTTCATAACAATCATTATCATTTTTCAGTTATTTATCTTTGCCGACTTATAGTATCGTATAGATGAAATTTGAACTAAAAGCAAAAGACCCGAAAAGTAAAGCTAGAGCTGGTAAAATAACTACAGACCATGGTGTAATAGAAACACCTATTTTTATGCCTGTAGGCACTGTAGCTACTGTAAAAGGCGTGCACCAGCGCGAGTTAAAAGATGATATAAATCCTGATGTAATATTGGGCAATACCTATCATTTGTATTTACGACCACAAACCAATATTATTGAAAAAGCAGGAGGGCTCCATAAGTTCATGAATTGGGATAGAAATATCCTAACAGATTCTGGAGGCTATCAAGTATATTCACTGTCGGCTAACAGAAAAATTAAAGAAGAAGGCGTTAAGTTTAAATCTCATATAGACGGTAGCTACCATACGTTTACTCCAGAAAATGTTATGGAAATTCAAAGAACCATTGGTGCAGATATTATCATGGCTTTTGATGAATGTACACCATATCCTTGCGATTATAACTATGCAAAACGTTCTATGCACATGACGCATCGTTGGTTAGATAGATGCATAAATCATTTAGAAAAAACACCCTTAAAATACAATTACAACCAAGCTTTTTTTCCTATAGTTCAAGGAAGTACATATAAAGACTTACGTAAGCAATCTGCGGAATACATAGCAAATGCTGGAGCGGTAGGTAATGCTATTGGTGGATTATCTGTTGGTGAACCTGCTGAAGAAATGTATGCTATGACCGATGTGGTTTGCTCTATTTTACCAGAAGACAAACCACGTTATTTAATGGGAGTTGGCACACCAATCAATATTTTAGAAAATATAGCGTTAGGTGTAGATATGTTTGACTGTGTTATGCCAACAAGAAATGCCAGAAACGGTATGCTGTTTACAGCACATGGCACCATAAATATTAAAAATTTGAAATGGGCTGATGATTTTTCTCCTGTAGATGACATGGGGATTACATTTGTAGATACGGAGTATAGCAAAGCCTATTTAAGACATTTGTTCACCGTTAATGAATTGTTGGGCAAGCAAATAGCAACTATTCATAATTTAGGATTCTATTTATGGTTGGTTCGCGAAGCTAGAAAACATATATTAGCGGGAGATTTTAATGCCTGGAAAAATAAAATGGTAAAACAAATGGATAATCGTTTGTAATTGTAAATGAAGATACTTGACTGGTACATATTAAAGCGTTACTTATTTACATTTTTTATGATGTTGCTATTGTTTATTCCCATAGGAATAACAGTGCACTTAGCTGAGAAAATTGGAAAAATTCTAGAGAATGAAGTTCCTGTAAACGAAGTTTTGGTGTATCTTTTGGATTTTACTATCTATTTTGCCCATTTATTATTCCCTTTGTTTTTATTTTTATCTGTTATTTGGTTTACTTCCAAGTTAGCTAATAATACAGAGATTATTGCTTTTTTAAGTTCAGGAGTTTCATTTACTCGTTTTTTAAGACCTTACTTAATTGGCGCAACTATAGTTGGTCTTATATCAATTTTACTGGGTTTGTTTTTAGCGCCAAAAGCAAGTGAAGGGTTTAATGATTTTCATTATAAATACTTTAAGAGAGGTAAAAGCGCTGTTGATAACACCGATGTATTTAGGCAAATTAATGATAACGATATTATATACGTGAGTAATTTTCACTCTAAAAACAAAACAGGAAGTAATTTTACTTTAGAGCATTTTGAGGATAATGAGCTTAAGTATAAAATTTCGGCTAGTAGTATAAAATATATAGAAGAGGATACACTATACAGGTTAACAAATTACGTAAAAAGGGATATAGGTGTTTATGAAGATGTTTTGCAAAAAGAAAGAAGAAAAGATACGCTTTTTGCATTTCATGTTGATGATTTGATTCCAGTAATTTATGCAGCAGAGACTAAAATGTATGGCGATTTAAAACAGTTTATAGCAAAAGAAGAAGCACGTGGGTCATCAAATGTGGGGCGTTTTAAATTGGTGTTATACAGAAAATGGAGTTTGCCTGTTTCTGTATTTATATTAACCATTATAGCCGTTGCGGTTTCGTCAATAAAGCGGCGTGGAGGTATGGGGGTTAATCTAGCCGTTGGTATTAGTATTGCTATGGTTTTTGTGTTTTTCGACAAAATTTTTGGAGTTATGGCAGAACAATCGGATTTCCCTCCCATAATTGCGGTGTGGTTTCCTAACATCATTTTTGGTATTTTAGCAGCATATCTGTTATATAATGCCAAACGCTAAAAACAAAGTCCAACTTAAAAATCAGCTTCATCTTCATTTTTTAGTTTTCATTGCTGGTTTTACAGCTATTTTAGGGGAATTAATTTCTATTAAAGCGGTATCTTTAGTTTGGTATAGAATGGTTATTGCGGCTATTATAATGGTTTTTTATATAAAAATTGCAAAGGTTAAATTAAAAGTAAAACCCATAGCAATAGTCAGGCTTTCAATAGCTGGAATTATTATAGCATTACATTGGATTACTTTTTTTGGAGCCATAGATGAATCTAATGTATCCATTACTTTAGCCATGTTTTCAACTGGTGCGTTTTTTGCATCTTTTATAGAGCCTATATTTTATAATCGACATATAATATGGTATGAAATTCTATTTGGAATCATCATCATTATAGGTGTTTTTATAATAACGCAAAGCGAAATAAAATATCTTACAGGAATCCTTTTAGGGATTTCATCAGCCTTTTTTTCATCTTTATTTGCCGTGTTAAATGGAACTTTTTTAAAGCAACATACCGCTACGGTAATTTCATTTTATGAATTTTTAAGTGGTGTTTTCTTCGTTTCAATTTATATTTTATTATTTGGTGAAGGATTTTCAGTAGATTTTTTTAATTTAAGTTCATCAGATTTCATATACCTTTTCATATTAGCATCTATCTGTACGGCCTATGCTTTTATCGCATCGGTATATGTTATGAAAATTATCAGTCCATATACAGTCGTGTTAACCTATAATTTAGAACCTGTTTATGGTATCATTTTGGCTATGGTTTTATTTCCTGATAAAGAAAAAATGAGTTCATCGTTTTATTATGGAGCCTTGGTCATTATTGGTGTTGTGATTTTAAATGCCGTAATGAAAAACAACAGAAAATTAAAAAGAAACGGTTCATAGTACTCTAAGAAGATTAAAGTTTTTTATATTTGTGAACTAACTAAATTATAACTAGCTAAACGAAATTCTTATGGAATATTTAGAATTTGAACTTCCCATAAAAGAACTTGAAGACCAATTACAAAAGTGTAAAGTGATTGGTGAAGAAAGTGAAGTCGATGTTACTGAAACATGTACACAAATCGAAAAAAAATTAGCAGCAGCTCAAAAAGAGATATATAAAAATTTGACGCCATGGCAACGTGTTCAATTATCTCGTCATCCAAATAGACCATATACACTAGATCATATTAGAGCTATTTGTGGCGACTCTTTTTTAGAATTACATGGCGATAGAAGCTTTAAAGATGATAAAGCAATGATTGGCGGATTAGGTAAAATAGGCGATCAAAGTTTTATGTTTATTGGCCAGCAAAAAGGGTACAATACAAAAACAAGACAATACAGAAACTTCGGAATGGCAAATCCAGAAGGTTACAGAAAGGCATTACGCTTAATGAAGTCTGCCGAAAAATTTGGAATCCCAGTAGTAACGCTTATAGATACTCCTGGAGCATATCCTGGTTTAGAGGCAGAAGAAAGAGGGCAAGGCGAAGCAATTGCTAGAAATTTATTAGAAATGACGCGTTTAAAAGTGCCAATTATTTCTGTTATAATAGGAGAAGGAGCTTCTGGTGGTGCTTTAGGTATTGGCGTTGGAGATAAAGTTTTAATGCTAGAAAATACTTGGTATTCTGTTATTTCTCCAGAATCATGTTCATCTATTTTATGGCGCAGTTGGGAATATAAAGAACAAGCTGCCGAAGCCTTAAAATTAACGGCTACAGATATGAAGAAGCTTAAATTGGTTGACGAAATCATAAAAGAACCACTTGGAGGAGCACATAGAGATAGAGAAAAGACTTTTAAATCGGTTAGTGGTGCGATTGTGAAATCTTATGAGGGGCTAAAAAACTTATCACCAAAAGATTTAGTAGCTCAGCGCATGGATAAATATGCTCAAATGGGCGTGTATAAAGGTTAAGTCTTTTAAAACCATAACATAGTAAAATCTGAAGTTTAGCGCTTCAGGTTTTTTTTATGCTTGTTCACAATATTTGCAAGTTATTAACAGTTAAATTGTTAAGTATTAGTGAACAACCAAAAAGCCAATTAGCGTTAAACAACTTTCTTTTTAATTACTTTCGCAGTCATGAAACAACCCAATCAAATAACCGGATATAAAGTTGATAAGAGTACTTTAATCAGTCTTGAAAAAGGAAAAATACCACCTCAAGCACTTGATTTAGAGGAGGTTGTTCTCGGGGCAATGATGATTGATAAAAAAGGTGTTGATGAGGTTATCGATATTTTAAGTGCAGAATCATTTTATAAAGAAGCGCATCAGCACATTTTTGAAGCCATTTTCCATTTGTTTGAAAACAGTGAGCCGGTCGACTTATTAACCGTTTCTACACAGTTAAAGAAAAATTCAAAATTAGAATTAGCCGGTGGCGATTTTTACCTCATTTCTTTAACTCAAAAAGTATCATCTTCAGCACATATAGAGTTTCATGCACGTATTATTTTACAGAAATTTATTCAGCGTAGTTTGATTAAAATTTCAAATGAAATTATCGAAGATTCGTATGATGAAACCAAAGATGTATTTGATTTACTAGATACTGCCGAATCTAAATTATATGAAGTTACTCAAGGGAATATCAAAAAATCAAGTGAAACCGCCCAAGATTTAGTTATCCAAGCGAAAAAGAAAATTGAAGAAATTTCTAATAAAGAAGGGCTTAGTGGTATTCCAACAGGGTTTAATAAACTTGATAAATTAACGTCGGGTTGGCAACCTTCCGATTTAATTATTGTGGCTGCACGTCCAGGTATGGGTAAAACGGCATTAACCTTGTCTATGGCAAGAAACATTGCTGTAGACCAAAACATACCCGTTGCGTTTTTCTCTTTAGAGATGGCATCGGTACAATTAATTACACGTTTAATTTCTAGTGAAACAGGTTTATCTTCCGAAAAATTAAGAACTGGAAAACTTGAAAAACACGAATGGGAACAGCTTAACGTAAAAGTAAAAGGCCTAGAAAAAGCACCTTTGTTTATTGATGACACACCATCACTTTCTATTTTCGATTTAAGAGCCAAAGCTCGTCGTTTATCATCGCAACACGGTATTAAACTCATCATGATTGATTATTTACAATTAATGACGGGTGGGAGTAACCACGGCGGAAATCGTGAACAAGAAATCTCGATGATTTCTAGAAACCTAAAGGCATTAGCTAAAGAACTTATGGTTCCTGTAATAGCCTTATCGCAGTTATCACGTGCCGTAGAAACCCGTGGTGGGAGTAAACGTCCGCTTTTGTCTGATTTACGTGAATCTGGAGCTATCGAGCAAGATGCCGATATTGTAAGTTTTATTTACAGACCTGAATATTATAAAATTGATGAATGGGATGATGATGAGCGTTCACCAACAGAAGGGCAAGCTGAGTTCATTATTGCAAAACACCGTAATGGTGGTTTAGAAAATATACGTTTAAAATTTATTGGAAACTTAGGAAAGTTCGATAATTTAGATGATTTTGATTCTCCATTTGAGTTTCATTCTAAAATGAATGCAGCGGCAAACGATGATACATTTAAAGCCGATAATTTTAAAGCAAGCCCAGACCAAGCCTTTGGTAGTTCCTTTAATGATGATGATAATGATGTGCCGTTTTAAGAACTAATTTTTCATTCCTGCGTAGGCGGGAATCCACTTCTATCAAATCTTTTAAAAATGAAATACGAATATTCGATTTTAACTTTCAAGTTACTTAATGTTAAAGAAACTGAAACATAGATAAATAAAAAGGGAGAAAGTGGTTTTAAAGTAATCAATATACATTATCATCAAATTGATGGAGAAGAATATATAAGACTTACATTAGAAAGAGAAATTTAACTTTATTAGAACAAAACGTTAAATCATTTTAAAAGGAATATTTTTTAAGTATCTTTCGGTATAAATAATAGAGTTTACATGTCATTTCGAAGAAGGAACGACTGAGAAATCCCATAACATTTGCCTCATATTGAAAAAGATAGTTTCAATTATATTCATATTTTTATTTACTGCGCAAGCATTCGCATCCTACATCCTAATACCAATGGATGCCGAAAGTCAAAAAAACCATTTAAAAGCTTATGGTATAACCTATTGGACACTCAATAAGGAGCTGAAAGTAAAATGGTTGCTTAATTATAGAGGTGGTTCGTTCTTATTACCAGATTCAGACAATATTCAACGCGAATGTCAAATTCGTGGGATTTCATTTGAAATTATTTCCAATTCTAAAGCTGAAAGTATTTTAGAAGAAATAAGCAGTCCAAGTAAAAACATGGAGGCCGTAGTTTTAGAAAAGGCGCCTAAAATTGCAGTTTATACACCTAATGGAAAACAGCCTTGGGACGATGCTGTTACCATGGTGCTGCAATATGCAGAGATTCCTTACGAAACAATTTATGATGAAGAAGTATTAAACGATGGTTTGTTGCTTTTTGACTGGTTACACTTGCATCATGAGGATTTTACAGGACAATTCGGTAAATTTTATGCGCAATATAGGGCGTCATCATGGTACATTCAAGAGAAAAAAGAAGCTGAAAAACTAGCAGAAAAACTTGGTTATAATAAGGTTTCAGAAGAAAAATTAGCAGTAGCTTTAAAAATTCGTGATTATGTTATTGGTGGCGGATTTATGTTTGCTATGTGTAGTGCCACCGATAGTTTTGATATTGCATTATCTGCGGAAGGTGTTGATATTTGTGAGCCTATGTTTGATGGTGATGGTAGCGACGCTGGCTATCAAAACAAAATTGATTACAATAAAACTTTTGCTTTTACCAATTATATATTAGAACGAAGCCCAACAGTATATGAGTTCTCTTCTATTGATATGACAAGAAAACGGATGATTTCTAAAACGGCTGATTATTTTTCGCTTATGGAGTTTTCTGCAAAGTGGGACCCTGTTCCAACCATGCTCTGCCAAAACCATACAGCACTTTTAAAGGGTTTTATGGGGCAAACAACATCGTTTACAAGAGATGAAATAAAATCGAATGTATTGGTAATGGGAGAAACCAAATCCAATGGTGAGGCAAAATATATACACGGTATAAAAGGAAAAGGGTTTTTTACGTTTTATGGAGGTCATGATCCTGAAGATTACCAACATAGAGTAGGGGATTCGAAAACAGAACTTGATTTGCATCCAACATCACCAGGTTACCGATTAATTTTAAACAATGTTTTGTTCCCTGCGGCTAGAAAAAAGAAACAGAAAACATAACAAATACTTTTTGCAGTTGTATTTTTAAAAATGAAATTTTTCCAAAAAGAAATAAAGTTGAAACCGTATTCCAGAGGTTTTCATTTAATTACTGATTCAGTTTTAGATGCTATTCCTGAAATAACTCAAATTGATATTGGTCAATTACAAGTCTTTATAAAACATACTTCGGCTAGTTTAACCATTAATGAAAATGCTGACTATACAGTAAGATTAGATTTTGAAAGCCATTTCAATGTTATGGTTCCGGAAAAGGCATCGTATTACAAACATACTTATGAAGGTTCTGATGATATGCCGGCGCATATTAAATCCTCTTTATTAGGTGCTTCGGTTCAAATACCAATAACTAAGGGTAAATTAAATTTAGGTATTTGGCAGGGTATTTATTTGTGTGAGCATAGAAACCATGGTGGTTCCCGAAAAATAGTCATAACCATTTTTGGGGTATAGTTTATAACTCACCTTTAGCATTCAATAAGGTTTCTAAAATACATTCAACTCCAAACTCATCATTTGTTTTAGTTTCAAAACGAGCAATATCTTTAACATTTGGGTGTGCATTTTCCATGGCATAGCTAAAATATCCAAGTTTCAGCATTTCTAAATCATTGTTATAATCACCAAAAACCATAGTTTCATCTACAGAAATATTATATAAATCTTGTAAAAGCTTTATGGCATGGCCTTTATTTGCTAGATTATCAGAGATATCTACCCAATTATTTCCAGATATTTTTATTTTAAATTGGGTTTCTAAATGTTTAACAAAAGGGTAAACATATTTTTCTGAACTTTCTTCATGGTATAGTGCAACTTTGTAAATTGCTTCATCTATTTCGGATTTATTCTGAATAATTTTATAATTAGGATAATATTCCGGTAACAACTTCAAAAAGCTTTCAGAGTTGCTTTTTACGTAAGCTTTGGTATGTCCACAAAACACAGGATGTGTCGCTTTTAATGAATCAACATGTGTGAAAATTTCTGTTATTTCAGACTTCTTAAGTGGGGTAGATAGAAGTGTTTTCGTTTTATTAGAAACAAGTCCACCATTTTCAGATACTATAATAATATCATCTTTTATAATATCAAGCTTTTCGATAATACTATAATGAGGTCTTCCACTAGCGGCAACAAATAGGATATTGTGTGCAGTCATTTTATGAAACAATTCAAAAAAGCGAGAACTTACTTCATGATTTGAATTTAGTAGCGTACCATCCATGTCTGAAATCACTAACTTAACTTTGGAAAAATTCATATATTACAGGTTCATTAAAGTTGAAAAATACTATTACTTTTTGTAAGACATCTTACTGAATCACTAAATTAAAAAATAAAAAAATCCGATTCTTTCGAATCGGATTTTTTATTAAGCGAATAATATGTTTTACAATAGGCTAAGCGCCTTATTTTACTTTCTCTACTACGGCTTTAAAAGCCTCAGGGTTATTCATAGCTAAATCTGCTAAAACCTTACGGTTTAATTCAATATCATTAGCTTTTAATGCACCCATAAATTGAGAATAAGATAAACCATGTTCTCTGGCTCCAGCGTTAATACGCGTAATCCATAATGCACGGAATGTTCTCTTTTTTGCTCTACGGTCTCTGTACGAATATTGCATCGCTTTGTCAACCGCATTTTTTGCTACTGTCCAAACGTTTTTACGTCTTCCAAAGTAACCTTTTGCTTGTTTAAGCACCTTTTTTCTTCTGGCTCTTTTGGCAACAGAATTTACTGATCTTGGCATAATTTTAATGTGTTTTGTAGTAGGCGGTCGATAATCGACACTTTTTTATTTTTTTTAATCATAAATCAAAAATCTACAATCGTTAATCAATAAGGCCTAACTCCAGGGTTTATAAATTGTTTTAACCGATTAAAACTTTTGTTACTTTAAACGTAACATGGTTTTAATATTGTCCTCATCTGCTTTATGTACTAAACCATCATGAGTTAATTTAAGCTTACGCTTTTTAGACTTCTTTGTTAAGATGTGACTCTTAAAAGCGTGCTTTCTTTTAATCTTACCAGTACCTGTAAGCTTAAAACGCTTTTTGGCACTAGATTTTGTTTTCATTTTAGGCATTTTCTTTTCCTAGTTTTAATTATTTCGCTTAATTACTTTAGTGCTGTCCTCCCGATAACTATCGAGATTGTTTCAGCATCTTATCATCATTCCTAAAATAATACCCAAATAAATTTGAACAAACATTTTAGTAATTATTTTATTTTCTTGGAGCAATAAACATAGTCATACGTTTACCTTCTAAACGAGGCATCTGCTCAACTTTTCCGTATTCTTCAAGGTCTTGCGCTAATCTTAACAACAAAATCTGACCTTGTTCTTTAAATATGATTGATCGTCCTTTAAAGAATACAAAAGCTTTTAATTTTGCACCTTCTTTTAAAAACTTCTCAGCATGTTTCTTTTTAAATTCGTAATCATGGTCGTCTGTATTAGGACCAAAACGAATTTCTTTAATAATAACTTTAGTAGCCTTAGACTTTAATGCTTTATCACGTTTCTTTTGCTCATAAAGAAACTTTTTATAATCCATAACCTTACAAACAGGAGGATCAGCATTTGGCGAAATCTCTACAAGATCTAATTCTTGCTCGTTAGCTATTCTCATAGCATCACCTTTAGTATAAATACCAATTTCTATATTATCTCCAACAAGACGTACTTGTTGAGCGGTAATCTTAGAGTTAATTTTGTGTTTATCCTCTTGTGAAACCCTTCTAGGTTGATGTCTTCTTCTAATTGCTATGGCGTTATGGTTTTAAATTAAACTTATTATTTGTTAAAACGATTTTAACGTTTTTTTGATGTCTTCTTTTACTATTTCAGAGAAAGCTTCCACAGAAATCATACCTAAATCCGTACCTCCGTGTTGTCTTACAGTAATTTTACCTTCCTGCTCTTCTTGCTCTCCAATGATAATCATATACGGGTGTTTCTGCATTTCGGCTTCCCGAATTTTCTTCCCTATAGTCTCATTTCTATGGTCTACAAGGGCGCGAATTTCGTCATTTTCTAGCAAATTTAAAACTTTTTCAGAGTATTTTTCATATTTCTCACTAATAGATAATATAATAGCCTGAGTTGGCATCAACCAAAGTGGAAAGTTTCCACCTGTATGTTCCAACAATAATGCCACAAAACGCTCCATACTTCCAAACGGTGCACGATGTATCATAACAGGTCTATGCGATTCATTATCACTACCTTTATATGTTAAATCAAAACGTTCTGGTAGGTTGTAATCTACCTGAATGGTACCTAGTTGCCAACGTCTACCTAAGGCATCCTTCACCATAAAATCTAGCTTTGGGCCGTAAAACGCAGCTTCACCAGTTTCAATAACAAAATCTAAACCTTTATCAGTCGCAGCATTAATAATAGCTTGCTCTGCTTTTTCCCAATTTGCAACATCACCTATATATTTGTCTGGATTTTCAGGATCCCTTACAGAAACCTGAGCCGTAAAGTTTTCAAACCCTAAAGAACCAAATACATAAAGCACCAAATCAATAACATCCTTAAACTCTTTATCCAATTGCTCTGGCATGCAAAACAAGTGTGCGTCATCTTGGGTAAACCCTCTAACACGTGTTAAACCGTGTAACTCACCACTTTGCTCATATCTATAAACCGTACCAAACTCAGCATAACGCTTAGGTAAATCTTTATAACTCCATTGTGCACTATTGTAAATCTCACAATGGTGTGGGCAGTTCATTGGCTTCAATAAAAACTCCTCGTCTTCTTTTGGTGTAAGTATCGGCTGAAAACTATCTTCGCCATATTTGGCATAATGTCCAGAAGTCACATAAAGTTCCTTTTGACCAATGTGAGGCGTAATTACCATTTCGTAACCCGCTTTTTTCTGAGCTGCCTTTAAGAAGTTTTCTAAGCGTTCACGCAAAGCAGCACCTTTAGGCAGCCATAACGGTAGACCTTGTCCTACTTTTTTAGAAAACGTAAAAAGTTCCAATTCTTTGCCTAGTTTTCTATGATCACGCTTTTTTGCTTCCTCAAGCATTTCTAAATACTCGGTGAGCTCCTTTTGTTTAGGGAAAGAAATACCGTAAACACGAGTTAACTGCGGTTTGTTTTCATCGCCACGCCAGTAAGCACCAGCAACACTTAACACTTTAACGGCTTTTATAATGCCCGTATTCGGGATATGTCCGCCACGACATAAATCTGTAAACGTAGAATGGTCACAAAACGTAATCGTACCATCTTCTAAATTTTCAATCAATTCGGTTTTGAATTCATTATCCTTATATAAGGACAAAGCATCAGCTTTAGAAACCGCTCTTAAACTAAAATCATGTTTCCCCCTTGCAATCTCCAATATTTTAGTTTCAATAGCCTTAAAATCTTTTTCAGAAACTGTGTGCTTACCAAAATCTACATCATAATAAAACCCATTCTCAATAGCGGGACCAATTGTAAGCTTAGCGCCAGAATATAATTCCTCAATAGCCTGAGCCAAAACGTGCGCTGAACTATGCCAAAAAGCTGTTTTACCTTCGTCATTTCTCCACGTATATAAAACCAACGAACCATCAGTAGTCAAAGGTGTTACAGTTTCAACCGTTAAGCCATTAAAACTTGCCGAAATCACATTTCTCGCAAATCCTTCACTAATGCTTTTAGCAACATCCATTGGTGTAACGCCTTCGTTAAACGTTTTTACACTGCCATCAGGTAATGTTATATGTATCATTAAAATAATTTGAATTAAGGATGCAAAGATAATAGTATAAACAAACCCACACAATATATATATAAGTATAATTTTCATTTGGGCGTTCCCCCGAAAAAGGGTCGGGCTTTCCACTATATCTTTTTTTTTAACGTC